>JBNKBG010000058.1:0-15680 GCA_050287105.1 Thiohalomonadaceae bacterium | reverse complement strand
CTCACGGCCTGCTACAACGCACCGATGTGCAGTTCCACTGGCACAACCATAACTACCGCGATTTTGATGATTTCCTCGCCACCTTCAACGCCGAGAAGCGCAAGAAGCTGAAACGGGAACGGCGGCGTGTGCAGGAACAGGAGGTTGAAATCGAAGTGCTCGACGGCCACCAGGCAACGGGGGAACATTGGCAGCTGTTTCATCGTTTCTACTGCAGCACCTTCGATAAACGCGGCGGCCACCCCACCCTGAGCGAGCCCTTTTTTCGTCATCTGGGTGAGGCGATGCCGGAAAACGTGGTGCTGATGCTGGCCCGCCATCATGGCCGCTATGTCGCCGGAGCGTTGTCACTGCGCTCCTCGGATACCCTCTATGGGCGTCATTGGGGTTGTGAGCAGGCGTTCCACAGCCTGCACTTCGAGCTCTGTTACTATCGGGGCATCGATTACTGCATTAGCCACGGGCTGAGCCGTTTCGAGCCGGGGGCACAGGGAGAACACAAGGTGGCGCGAGGTTTTGAGCCGGTCACCACCTGTTCGGCGCACTGGATCGCCGACGCCGGATTCGCCCGTGCCATCGGCGACTATCTGCAACGGGAACGACCGGCCATCGATGAATACCGGCAGGAGTTAACCGGGCATCTGCCATTCAGGAGAGGGGAATAACCGTCATGAAACTACCGGAAGGACCCTACTGGCTCGAGCCCGATGGCGATCCGGCCCGCTTCCCGGATCCCTTCTACGCGCTGAACGAACCGAATGGCCTGCTCGCCGTCGGTGGCGACCTCTCGCCGGTGCGCCTGTTAAACGCCTACCGCCAGGGTATCTTTCCCTGGTACAGCGATGGTCAACCCATCCTCTGGTGGAGCCCCAATCCACGCGCCGTACTCTTTCCGGAAAAACTGAAAATTTCACGCAGCCTGCGCAAGAAGCTGCGGCAACACCCTTTCCGCATCACCCTCGACTGTGACTTTGCCGCTGTCATAGATGCCTGCAGTGAACCACGCCCCAGGCAGGATGGCACCTGGATCAGTGAAGAGATGAAACAGGCCTATATCCGACTACACGGGATCGGCTTTGCCCATTCGGTAGAGTGCTGGGAAGGGAGTGAACTGGTTGGTGGACTCTATGGTATCAGCATGGGTAAGGCCTTCTTCGGCGAGTCTATGTTCAGCCGTCGCAGTGACGCCTCCAAGATCGCCTTTGCCCACCTGGTCGAGCAGTTGAACCTATGGCAATTTCGCCTCATCGACTGCCAGGTACAAAGTGCTCACCTGACCAGTCTGGGGGCAGAGCTGATCCCCCGCGAACAGTTTCTCGACCTGCTCGACGAATCCTGCGAACCCATCGACGCGCACCAGGACAAATGGTGGCTCGACCCGGTAGTCAACGGAGTGTGGTAATGAGCCATCCCCGCGACTTCATCCCTCCCGAACTCTTCTTTTACGCTTCGGCGCCTCATCCCTGTAGCTATCTGGATGAAGAGGCGATCACCCTGTTCGCCGATCCCAATGCGAAGATGACCCAACCACTCTACAGCGCCCTCTCCGATCTCGGCTTCCGCCGCAGTGGCGAGTATGTCTACGCCCCGCGTTGTCCCGCCTGTAATGCCTGCCTGCCAGTACGCATACCAGTCGCACTCTTCAAGGCCGATCGCAGTCAGCGACGTAACAGCAGGCGCAACAGTGATCTGAGTTTCACCATCAAGCCTGCTGAGTTCGACCAGCGACACTTTGAGCTCTACCGTCGATATATGGATGCCCGCCACCCCGATGGCAGCATGGCCAAACCCGAGCCGGAGCAATACCTGCGCTTTTTCGATAGTAGTTGGGCCGATACCCGCTTCATTGAATTTAGCGAGGGCGAGCGCCTCCTGGCGGTGACCGTTATGGATCTCCTCGATAAGGGTCTCTCTGCGGTCTACACCTTTTTCGATCCACAGGAGCAGGAGCGTGGCCTGGGGGTGCATGCGGTACTCTGGCTGATTGAGGAGGCCAAACGCCGTCAATTGCCCTACATCTATCTGGGTTATCTCATTCAGGAGAGCCCAAAAATGAACTACAAAATCCGCTATCGACCATTGGAATTCTTCCACGACGGTCTCTGGCAACCGTTCTCGGCCTCGTAATACGACCCCTCTGTCGCAGAATGAACGTGAGTAAAATCACGTATTTGGACAAATCCCGAAAGAATATTCATCAAAATGACATTTTTGGACGATACTTTGGGTAGGGAATCTCCCTGAGCCAGAAGAGGAACGTGACCATGTTGAGTTTCGTTTACCGGTTGGTTCGTAGCTTTGAGCAGGAACACGGCATCCACCCTAACCTGCTCTACCTCAGCCCTGCACACCTTAACTCCCTGCGCGAGCAACTCGATACCTGCGAACATATGGACGACATCGTCAATCTGCTAGGTATGGAGATCATCGTCACCAATGAGACGATGCACCCACACGTGGCGTGGACGTCACCGCAGTGGAGACGCATGGCCGTTTGACGCAATAGCGCGACCGACCGGCCCTCTCATTTAGCCGACCTTTGTCGGAGTAGTACAATTTCCACTTTGAAAAAAGATGCAAAATCAGGCAATATGCGTTGCGGATTTGGCAGGGGCTAACCTTTAGCCCGTAACAGTATCGAGAGCGTAAATCACTGCATGGCGAAAGAAGAAGGCATTGAAATGGAAGGGACGGTCGTCGAGACCCTTCCCAACACCACTTTCCGGGTTGAACTGGAGAATGGTCACGTGGTGACCGCACATATCTCCGGCAAGATGCGCAAGCACTACATCCGCATCCTCACCGGCGATAAGGTAACCGTACAACTCACCCCCTACGACCTGACCAAAGGTCGCATTACCTTCCGCGCCCGCTAAGTCATACCGAACTCAAACAAAAACGCCCGGCAATGCCGGGCGTTTTTGTTTGTGCCATGTGCACTCAGTGCAACACAGCTTCCTTGCGTCCTTCAAACTCGAACGCCAGCTTGTCGTCACGCACACTGATGCGTACATGCCCTCCGCCTTCCAGCACACCAAACAACAGCTCTTCCGCCAGCGGCTTTTTGATCTGCTCCTTGATCACGCGGGCCATGGGACGTGCGCCCATACTCGGTTCGAAGCCGTGCTCCGCCAACCAGGCACGCGCCTCCTCGTCCACTTCGATGGAAACCCCCTTCTCGTCCAGTTGGGTCTCCAGTTCCATGATGAACTTGTCGACCACACTGGCGATGGTGGAGGCGTCGAGGGCCTTGAACTGAATCGTCGCGTCCAGCCGGTTGCGAAACTCAGGGGTAAAGTGGCGGTTGATCGCCTCAATACCATCAGTGCTGTTGTCCTGTTCACTAAAGCCGATGGAACGACGCGCCAGTTGATCGGCACCGAGGTTGGTGGTCATCACCAGGATCACGTTGCGGAAATCCGCCTTACGCCCGTTGTTGTCGGTCAGGGTGCCGTGGTCCATCACCTGCAATAGCAGATTGAAGACTTCGGGATGGGCCTTCTCAATCTCGTCGAGCAGCAACACCGCATGGGGATGCTTGTTGATCGCCTCGGTCAACAGGCCACCCTGATCGAAACCGACATATCCCGGCGGCGCGCCGATCAGGCGGGAAACCGTATGCCGCTCCATGTACTCGGACATATCGAAACGGATCAGCTCAATACCCATGGTACGCGCCAGTTGGCGGGTCACCTCGGTCTTGCCCACACCAGTGGGACCGGCAAAGAGGAAGGAACCGATGGGCTTCTGTTCCTGACCCAGACCGGAGCGCGACATTTTGATCGCGGTAGCCAGGGCATCGATGGCCGCATCCTGACCATAGATCATCAGCTTCAGATCCCGTTCCAGATGACGCAGGCTCTCTTTGTCGGAGGTGGAGACACTCTTCGCCGGGATACGGGCGATCTTGGCGACCACCTCTTCAATTTCGCGCACGCCGATGGTCTTCTTGCGCTTAGAGACGGGTTGCATCCGTTGACGCGCCCCGGCCTCGTCGATGACGTCGATCGCCTTATCTGGCAGGTGGCGATCATTGATGTAACGTTCGGCCAGTTCCGCCGCCTCGCGCAGTGCAGGCTTGGTGTATTTGACGCCGTGGTGGTCTTCGAAACGGCTCTTGAGCCCTTCGAGGATCTGGATGGTCTCTTCCACGCTCGGTTCCGGTACATCGATCTTCTGGAAACGACGCGCCAGGGCGTGATCCTTTTCGAAGATGCCACGGTATTCGGTATAGGTGGTGGAGCCGATGCACTTCAGATCGCCGGAAGCGAGTACCGGCTTGACCAGATTGGAGGCGTCCATCGCCCCGCCGGAAGCAGCACCGGCACCAATGATGGTATGGATCTCGTCGATGAAGAGAATCGCTCCCTTCTCACGCTTGAGCTGGGAAAGTACCGCCTTGAAGCGCTTCTCAAAGTCGCCGCGGTACTTGGTCCCCGCCAGCAGGGAACCGAGATCCAGGGAGTAGATCGTGCTGCCGTCGAGGATCTCCGGCACCTCGCCGTCGACGATACGCTTGGCCAGGCCTTCCGCCAGGGCGGTCTTACCGACCCCCGCCTCACCGACGAAGAGCGGATTGTTCTTGCGGCGGCGGCAGAGTACCTGAATGGTACGTTCAATTTCGTCCCTGCGCCCAATCAACGGATCAATCTTGCCCTTACGTGCCATCTCATTGAGATTGACAGCATAGGACTCCAGTGGGCTCGCCTGCTCAGCGGCTGGCTCGCCGGCGGCCAGGCTAGCCTCCTCATCCCTGTCAGAGTCCTCGAGCTTGGAGATCCCGTGGGAGATGTAGTTCACCACATCCAGCCGGGTCACGTTCTGCTTACCAAGGAAGTAGACCGCCTGGGACTCCTTCTCATTAAAGATCGCCACCAGCGCATTGGCACCGGTCGCTTCGCCCTTTTCGGAGGACTGGACCTGGAACACGGCACGCTGGATCACCCGTTGGAAACCAAGGGTTGGTTGAGTCTCTATCTCGGAATCGTCCGGCAGACGCGGGATGTTGCTCTCGATAAAATCGGTCAACTCTCTGCGTAACGCCTCAATATCCGCACCGCAGGCCTTGAGAATGGGATTAGCCGAAGGATTGTCGAGCAGGGCGAGCAACAGGTGCTCCACGGTCATGAACTCGTGCCAGTTCTCCCGTGCCTGTTGGAAGGCCTGGTTCAGGGTGTATTCCAGTTCTTTACTCAGCATTGGGTAACCTCACTCTGTTACTCAGCCTCCATAGTGCAAAGCAGCGGGTGCTGGTTGTGGCGTGCATACTCGTTAACCTGTGTGACCTTGGTCTCTGCCACGTCACGGGTAAACAGACCACAGACCCCCTGCCCTTCGGTGTGCACAGCCAGCATGACCTGGGTCGCCCGGTGGCGCGTCATGCCAAAATAGCTCTCCAGCACATGTACCACGAACTCCATCGGGGTGAAATCGTCGTTCAGTAAGAGAACCTTATACATTTTGGGCGGGGCCAGCTCCGGCTCACTCTCCTGCACCAGGAGATCATGATCCCCCTCCTGCTGCGGTCGATCACTCTCCTTTTTGCCCATATTGCGTATTAAAGCTCCCATCAACTCCATCACCATCCTGTACTCTCCATTAGTATTGGCGAACAGCGTCATTTCCAATACCAATCTCTGACAATATTACTCTGATTCCCGCCAATTTCACCCTTTGATAATCATAACGCTCGCCCCCATTTCCGGGTTGCGGTAATCATCACCCTATGAAACATCAACCACTCTTTGGAGTTTATGGGCAATGGCAAGTGGCGTGGTCAAATGGTTCAACAACGACAAGGGCTACGGCTTCGTGCTGCTTGATGACGAGGAGCAGAGCGAGGTTTTCGTTCATCACAGCGCCATCGATATGGACGGCTTCAAGACCCTGCGCCATGGCCAGGCGGTGGAGTTTTCGCTCTACTATGGCCCCAAGGGATTGACCGCCTCCTATTTACGCCTGATCGGCGAGAAAGAGACACCACTCCAGCTTCAGCACGAATAATAGGCGGGTCACATCTTGCTGATCATCGCCTCGCCGAAGGCGGAACAACTCAGTTCTGTGGCGTTATCCATCAGGCGGGCAAAGTCGTAGGTCACGGTTCCTGCCGCAATCGCCCCTTCCATCCCCCTGATGATCAGGTCCGCCGCCTCGTTCCATCCCAGATGGCGCAGCATCATCTCCGCCGACAGAATCAGCGACCCCGGGTTGACCTTGTCCTGCCCAGCGTATTTGGGTGCAGTACCGTGGGTCGCCTCGAACATCGCCACGGAGTCGGAAAGATTGGCGCCGGGAGCGATACCGATACCACCAACCTGAGCCGCCAGGGCATCGGAGATGTAGTCACCATTGAGGTTGAGGGTAGCGATCACACTGTACTCCTCCGGGCGCAACAGAATCTGCTGCAGGAAGGCGTCGGCAATCACATCCTTAACCACAATAGCCTTACCCGTACGCGGGTTTTTAAATTGCATCCAGGGACCGCCGTCCAGCAAGGTCGCACCGAACTCCTCGGCGGCCACGGCGTAGCCCCACTCCTTGAAGGCCCCTTCGGTGAACTTCATGATATTGCCCTTGTGCACCAGGGTCAGGGAGTCGCGGTCATTATCGATAGCGTACTGGATCGCCTTGCGCACCAGACGCTGAGTCCCCTCTCTGGAGACCGGTTTGATACCGATGCCGGAGCTCTCGGGGAAACGGATCTTGGTTACCCCCATCTCCTGCTGCAGGAAGGTGATCAGCTTCTTCGCCTCTGCGCTCTCCGCAGACCACTCGATACCGGCGTAGATATCTTCGGAATTCTCACGGAAGATCACCATGTCGGTTTTCTCCGGTGCCTTCACCGGGCTGGGCACGCCATTAAAGTAACGCACCGGGCGCAGGCAGACGTAGAGATCAAGTTGCTGGCGCAGGGCCACGTTTAGCGAGCGGATCCCACCACCCACCGGGGTGGTCAATGGCCCCTTGATGGAGACGACATACTCCTTGACCGCCTGCATGGTCTCTGCGGGCAACCAGGTGTTCTCCCCGTAGACCGTATTGGCCTTCTCTCCGGCGAAGATCTCCATCCAGGCAATAGCGCGTTCGCCAGCGTAGGCCTTCTCCACCGCGGCATCGACCACGCGCTTCATTACCGGGGTAATGTCCGCGCCAATCCCGTCACCTTCGATAAAGGGGATGATGGGGCGTGGCGGCACGTTGAGGGAGAAATCGCTGTTTACGCCGATCTTTTCGCCGTTGTTGGGGATAACAATCTTTTCGTAGCTCATGAGGGGATCCAATCACGCATTGCGGTAGCTATAACAAAGCGAAATAATGCTGGTCCTGAACGCAACATTCAATAGCTAACCTCGCGATGTCCCGGATTCTACTGCTGAACAAGCCTTACAACACACTCTGTCAGTTCACGGATAGTGAAGGACGCGAGACACTGGCGAGCTACATCAACGAAAAAGAACTCTATCCGGCGGGCAGACTCGATCGTGACAGCGAAGGTTTAGTCCTGCTGACCGACGATGGAGCCCTGCAGCACTGTATCGCCCATCCGCAACACAAAATGGAGAAAACCTACTGGGCGCAGGTGGAGGGAGAACCGGATGCGGCGGCACTCGATGCCCTGCGTCGAGGCGTGGAACTGAATGATGGTCGTACACGTCCGGCACGGGTTGAGTTGATGGAAGAACCCGATATCTGGCCGCGCAACCCACCCATCCGCTATCGCGCCGCCATCCCGACGAGCTGGCTTAGTCTCACCATCAGTGAAGGACGCAACCGCCAGATCCGGCGTATGACCGCTGCGGTTGGTTTCCCCACCCTGCGTTTGATACGCTGGGCCATTGGCGGCTGGACCCTGGCCGCGTTGCAACCGGGGCAATGGCGTGAAGTCGCCGACAGCGAAGTAGAGCAATTACGCTATAAGTGCGCAAAACTGAAACAGCGCCCGCCCTTTCGCAGACAACACAACAGAAGAACAAAATGAACGAAATCTGGACACCCCACCTTACCGTTGCCGCGGTGATTGAAGAAGATGGTCGATTTCTCCTCGTTGAAGAGCGCTCCGAAGGAAAGATCGTGCTTAACCAACCGGCAGGCCATGTGGAAGAGGAGGAGACACTCATTGAGGCGGTGATCCGCGAAACTCTGGAAGAGAGCGCCTGCCCCTTCCAGCCTGAAGCGATCACAGGTATCTATCGCTGGTGTAGTCCGGATAACGGGATCACCTACCTGCGACTTGCCTTTTGCGGCACCCACGGTCAATGTGACCGTGACTTGGCGCTGGATACCGATATAATCACCACGCACTGGTTGAGCCTCGATGAGATCAAAGCGCGCAGAACACAACTACGTAGCCCGCTGGTTATGCGCTGCATTGAGGACTATCTGGCCAGGCAACGTTATCCCCTGAAACTGGTCGAAGAGATCCGTTGAGTACTCCCACGTTTATGAACACTACCAGCCATCACGCACAACAGGTCATCGTCGGTCTCTCTGGTGGCGTCGACTCGTCGGTTGCCGCGATTCTGCTACAACAGCAGGGCTATCAGGTAGAAGGGCTATTCATGAAAAACTGGGAAGAGGACGACACCCAGGATTACTGTAGTGCCGAGGTGGACCTGGCCGATGCACAGAGCGTCAGCGAAACCCTGAATCTCCGGCTACACGCGATTAACTTCTCTGCTGAATACTGGGATGAGGTCTTCAGCCACTTTCTCAGCGAATACGAAGCAGGCCGCACTCCCAACCCGGACATCCTCTGTAACCGCGAGATCAAATTCAAGGCGTTCCTCGATCACGCCATGCACCTGGGTGCCGACTTTATTGCCACCGGTCACTACGCGCGCAGTAGAAAAGTCGATGGGCAGTACCAACTGCTCAAAGGTCTGGATAACGGCAAGGACCAGAGCTACTTCCTCTACACCCTGGGTCAGGCGCAACTGGCAAAGGCGCTCTTCCCGGTGGGCGAATTGCAAAAAAGTGAAGTACGCAGGATTGCCGAAGAGCATCATCTGGTGACCCACGACAAGAAAGACAGCACCGGGATCTGCTTTATCGGCGAGCGCAACTTCCGCGACTTTCTCAGCCGCTACCTGCCTGCCAGGCCGGGAGAGATCCAGACACCGGAGGGTAAGGTCATTGGCCATCACAATGGTCTGATGTATTACACCCTTGGCCAGCGCCAGGGGCTGGGCATTGGCGGCGTCCCTGGTAGCAGTGATGAACCATGGTACGTTGTAGACAAAAATATGGAACATAATGTCCTGATCGCCGTACAGGGCCACGACCATCCCCTGCTCTATTCCAGCAGCCTGACTGCAGGACAGTTAAGCTGGGTGGACGGGATTGGTCCGCAGGCACCCTATCGCTGTAGCGCGAAAACCCGCTACCGCCAACCGGATCAGGCGTGCACCATCACCCGACTTGATACGAGCGGTTGTGAAGTGGTATTCGATGAACCGCAACTGGCGGTCACCCCTGGCCAGTCTGTGGTTTTTTATGATGGCGAGATATGCCTCGGCGGCGGCGTTATCGAAACCCGGGTATGAAACCGTAGCGACAGGATATATAAAACGTTCATGAAGAACATCAATGACAGAACCCTCGCCCTGGGTGGCGTATTTCAGTCTGCCTGGCTGGTGGATCAGGTGGCACGCACGGGGAAATTTTCCCAGCCAGAATATGAAACCGTCATCGGTAGTCTGTTTGAGTTTTCCCCCATCAATACCGAGGCGGTTTTCGGTTCACGTTTTGAGATCCGGCGTGGACTGCAAACTCTCGTTGAGCAACTGGAGTCACGGGAAGAGACACGCAATCTCTACATCATGCGCTACTCCATTGGTCTGCTAATCCTTGAAAGGAAACTCTCTGCACAGCCCGCGATGTTACAGAAGATCGGCAGTGAACTGGAAAGCACGGGCCATCAAATTCGCCATTTTGGTCTGGCGCATGAGAATGTCACCGCCCACCTGGCTGACATCTACTCCAATACCATTAGTACGCTGACACCACGCATTATGGTCAGTGGAGAGAATAACCAGTTGCAACGGCAGGAGAACGCCAATCGGGTCAGGGCGTTACTGCTTGCCGGGATCCGTGCTGCGGTATTGTGGCGTCAATGTGGCGGCAACCGCTGGCAGCTCTTCTTTCAACGCAAGAAGTACCTGCAACAGGCCAAACAGCTGTTGGCATAAAAAAAGACCGCCCAAAAGGCGGCCTTTTTTTATCGTCACAACAAATTATCCAGTTTTCTTTGAAATGGAGATATTGCTTCGATTTTTCTCTAGCATCGCAGGACCAATCCCTTTGATATTGAGCAAATCATCCACTGATTTAAAGGGACCGTGCTCCTTGCGATATTTAACTATCGCTTCGGCACGCTTTTCACCAACACCCTTCAGTTCAGCAGCCAGGGTGGCGGCATCGGCACTATTGATGTCGACGCCCCAGGCCAGTGAAGAAAATAGAAAGAACAAACTCAGGGTGATGATTCTAACAATCTGATTCATCGATGCGTCCTCCATTACGTCTATTACGGTTTTATACAGCCCGCTCAGTAAACGCGATAGGACAGAACACAACAAGTGTTTCGCTGTAGGAATATTCCTGATCTGTTGTCGGAAATTATCAGCTATTATTGCCAGACAATTCTGCATCGATCCTGCCCAGCGCCTCCAGTGGATCGCTTGCCCCAGTAATCGGGCGACCGATGACCAGATAGTCAGAACCGAGTCTAATCGCATCGGCGGGGGTGGTGATACGGGTTTGGTCCCCCTTCTCTGACCAGACAGGACGGATCCCGGGGGTTACCAGTTTGAAATCAGCGGGCAGTGAACCACGCAACATCTCCACCTCTTTGGGTGAACAGACCACGCCGTCCAGTCCGGCACTATAAGCAAGGGAAGCCAAACGTTGGACGTTGTCCGCTGGCGTTCCGGCAAGACCTATCTCCGCAATGTCCTCCTGCCCCATACTGGTAAGTATGGTGACACCGATCAGGAGCGGGCGTGAGGTACTCTTCTCTACCGCCTCACGAGCCATCTCCATCATGCGCTTACCACCGAGTGTATGAACATTGATCATCCAGACACCGAGGTCTGCTGCCGAGCGGCAGGCACCGGCAACGGTATTCGGTATATCGTGAAATTTCAGATCAAGGAAAATGTCATAACCCAGGGTGGTGATCTTCTCCACCAGTTGTGGGCCGCTACGGGTAAACATCTCTTTACCAATTTTCACCCGGCAGCGTGAAGGATCAAGCCGCTGTACTAAATTCAATGCCTGCTGTTCGTCGGGAAAATCCAGCGCCACGATTACGGGGGATTTAAGCGTACTGTTCATTGTCATTCCAATTACGTATTAGCGGTTTATCCGGCTTATTCGCCTTCAATTCCATGAATAGGTTTAATCGTTCCCCACTGCTTGCAACTAGGACACTGCCATTGCAGGGTTTTGGCTGTGTAGCCGCACTGGCCGCACTGGTATACAGGCTTGCCATCCAGCAGCATATGGATCACATCGCGCAAGGCGGTAAACTCAGCAGAGCCGCTAACGGACTCATCCTCACCACGTAGCTCGAGTAGATAATCCAGCGCACGCAACGAAGGTCGACGACGCAGGGAGTCATGCAGCATGGTGATCGCCTGATGCTTCATACCGTGATCACTTAATTCACGGGACAGGGCGAGTAACAGACTTATCCCCTGTTCCTTGCTGCTGAGGAAACGCAAATACTGCTGATATTCATTCTGCTGTCCAATCTGTTCATAGCATTGTCGCAGTGGCTTGATCACCAGGGGCAAATATTCCAGATCCTGTGTCTCGACACGTTTATATGCACGTATCGCCTGTTTAATCTGGGATTGACGTTGCGCCACCTCCGCTTCAAGCAGGCTGGCACGGACACAGTTACGATCCTCAGTGAAGGCACGGGACAACAGTTTTTCCGCTTTACCCATCTCCCCGGATTTCATCGCCAGCTCGGCCAGTTCGCAATAATAGTGCGCCACCACAGGAGCATAAGCTTTGTCGCGTTTGCCGTTCAGTTGACGTGCAACATCAATGGCCTTTTCCCACTCTTTTTCCTGCTGGTAGATATCCAGCAGTTGACGCCGACTTGGAACAGAGTAGTGAAAATCATCGGTCAACTCGTGAAACAGGCTTTCGGCACGGTCCAGCAATCCGGCACGCATATAATCCAGACCCAGCTCATAGAGTGCCTTTTTCCGCTGTTCACGGGAAAGCATTGGGCGGGCCATAAGATTTTGATGGATGCGGATGGCGCGATCCGCTTCACCACGACGCAGGAACAAACTGGCTAAGGCAAACTGGATCTCAATCGTTTCACTGTCTGCTTCCGACATGCGAATAAAAACCTCAAGTGCCTGATCCGGTTGTTCATTGAGCAGGTAATTCAGGCCTTTGAAGAAATCGCTGGAGAGCGGTGGACAACCAGGCTCACCCTTACCACCACGCACTCCTCCTCGTCTGCCGATCCACCAACCCGACAGTGCTGCAAACGGTAACAATAGAAAGAGCAGTTCCATGCCCATCTCAGTACTGTCCTTTAATCGGGATCTCGCGCAGGTTTTTGACTTCCTGCTCACTCAATTTAAGGCGTTTGCGTAGACGTGAGGTTTCACGTTTTGCCTGCAGAGCAAGATGAAGTGAAAGGGTTATTCCAAGCACAACGCCAAGTGCCAGTGCCCCGTAGAGCAAGACCGCCAGAGAGACGTTGAATTGGGAAAAATAGACGTCAAAAGTTACCGCGTCGGCATTAAGCCGAGCGAACAGCACGCCGATCATGGCGAGCAGGAACAGGACGATATAGATAAGGACACGCTTCATAGCGCCACTCTAGTCGATTCACGGGTGATTGTGAACACACACAGCGGCAACGTGTTGAAAAGATGAATGGTCAGCAATGATTACAACGAACGCAGGTTTCGCTATAACCGTTATCAGGCGGTCTCCTGCCGGATGACATTACCTTGTACCAGGCCATCATTAACTCGTTCACGCAATTCTTTACCAGGCTTAAAGTGAGGGACGTACTTTGAACCCAGCGATACCGCCTCACCAGTCTTGGGATTACGTCCCATGCGCGGTGGACGATAGTGCAGAGAGAAACTACCAAAACCACGAATTTCGATTCTCTCGCCGTTGGCCAGAGAATGCGCCATCGTCTCCAGTACGGTTTTTACAGCCAGTTCAACGTCTTTATATGCCAGTTGAGACTGTTTCCGTGAGAGTATTTCAATGAGCTCTGATTTTGTCATAACGTTTCCCATTGCAGAGATGGAATGGGCCTGCCATTAAGGCAGGCCCAAATCACAGCCTAGTCTTCCTGGTTATCCATCTGTTCCTTCAGCAGGTCACCCAGTGTTGGGTTCAGCGGAGCGGAACGTTTGTAATCCTGAACCGCTTCGTGCTCTTCATCATTGTCTTTCGCCTTGATGGAGAGGTTGATAGTGCGGTTCTTACGATCGACACCGATGAACTTGGCTTCGATCTCTTCGCCTTCCTTGATCAGGGTACGTGCATCTTCAACCCGATCACGGGAAAGCTCAGAGGCACGCAGATAGCCTTCTACGCTCTCGGCCAGGTCAATCACAGCACCCTTGGCATCTACTTCACGTACGGTACCACGGACAATGCTGCCCTTCTGGTTCGCTGCAACGAAGTTAGAGAACGGGTCCTGTTCCATCTGCTTGATACCGAGAGAGATACGCTCACGCTCAGGATCAATGGCCAGAATGACCGCTTCCATCTCGTCACCCTTCTTATAGCCATGAACGGACTCGTCATTCGCCTCCTGCCAGGAGATGTCAGACATGTGCACCAGACCATCGATGCCACCGTCCAGACCGATGAAGATACCGAAATCGGTGATCGACTTGATGGTACCGGAAACCTTGTCACCCTTGTTATGGGTGGCGGCAAACTCTTCCCATGGATTCGGCACGCACTGCTTCATACCAAGGGAGATGCGGCGACGCTCAGCGTCGATATCCAGCACCATAACTTCTGTTTCGTCACCCAGTTGTACGACCTTGGAGGGATGAATGTTCTTGTTGGTCCAATCCATTTCGGAGACGTGAACCAGACCTTCAACACCCTCTTCGATCTCAACAAAGCAGCCGTAGTCAGTAAGGTTGGTAACCTTACCGAACAGACGGGTGCCTTCCGGATAACGACGAGTGATATCTTCCCACGGATCCTCGCCCATCTGCTTGAGGCCGAGAGAAACACGATTGCGATCGCGGTCGAACTTGAGCACCTTGACATCAATTTCATCACCGACGTTAACGATCTCGCTTGGATGCTTAACGCGCTTCCACGCCATATCGGTAATGTGCAGCAGACCATCGATACCACCCAGGTCGACGAACGCGCCGTAATCGGTAAGGTTCTTGACGATACCTTTTACGACCTGACCATCTTCCAGGTTGGCCAGCAGCGCATCACGCTCTTCGCTGCTCTCGGTTTCAACCACTGCGCGACGGGAAACAACAACGTTGTTACGTTTGCGATCGAGCTTGATAACCTTAAATTCGAGATCCTTGCCTTCCAGGTAAGAGGTGTCACGTACGGGACGTACGTCAACCAGCGAACCAGGCAGGAAGGCACGGACATCCTGCAATTCTACGGTAAAACCACCTTTGACCTTGTCGATGATGCGACCGATAACGGTCTGATCTGCATCATGCGCCTTCTCCAGGCGAGTCCACGATTCGGCACGCTTGGCCTTTTCGCGGGAAAGTCGAGTGGCACCAAAGCCGTCTTCCACTGCTTCCAGGGCAACATCGATCTGATCGCCAACGGCAACCTCGATTTCACCATTTTCATTGCGGAATTGTTCTACCGGGATCATGCCCTCAGATTTGAGGCCGGCATTGACGACGACTACATCTGAACCTACGGAGACAACCGTTCCGGTAACAATCGCACCGGGACGCATTTGAGTTTCGTTAAGGCTCTGTTCAAAAAGTTCTGCAAAGCTTTCGCTCATCGCTTGGTAACCTGAAATAAAAAAGCCGCGTTGCCTGAAACATCAGCAAGGCGGGTTGTTGTTGCTGTATATGTACGGGTCAAGCCCGTACCCCGTTTAGTGGTGGAATTCACTACAGTTCGAATACACCTCGTTGAACACCTCGTCGATGCTCATATGGGATGTATCGATAGTAATGGCATCCTCCGCAGCTCTGAGCGGAGAGACCGCCCGAGACCGATCTCGCTGGTCACGCTGCTCTATCTCCTCGATCAGACTGCGCAGACTAGCACTGAACCCCTTTTGTTTCAACTGCTTATAGCGTCTTTCCGCCCGAACTTCGGCCGAGGCATCGAGGAAGAATTTGTGCGCTGCTGCGGGGAAGACGGTAGTACCCATATCGCGACCGTCCGCGACCAGTCCCGGCAGCTCGGCAAAGTCACGCTGGCGCTGCAACAGCGCCTCGCGTAGCAGTGGCAACGCAGCCACTTGAGAGGCATTTTCACCTGCCTGCTCAGTGCGAATATCGTTAGTAACATCCTGTTTTTCAAGGAGTATCATCAACTCCTCATCACCTTCGGCGAGAAACTCTACAGGCAGTTCCCGACCAATACGCGCCACCGCGACCTCGTCATCAAGTGCAATTCCCTTACGCGCTGCCGCCAGTGCGGTCAGCCGATAGAGCGCCCCGCTATCG
>JBNKBG010000057.1:0-16083 GCA_050287105.1 Thiohalomonadaceae bacterium | reverse complement strand
CGTTCCATTCAATCGGTCTACACCACCATCGCCGAGGCGGTGGTGCTGGTCATCATCGTCATATTCGGTTTCCTGCGTAGCGTGCGCGCCACCTTTATTCCGATGATCACTATCCCGGTGTCGCTGATCGGCGCCTTCTTTTTCATGTACCTCTTCGGCTTCAGCATCAACATCCTCACCCTGTTGGCGATGGTGCTGGCGATCGGTCTGGTGGTGGACGACGCCATCGTCATGCTGGAGAACATCTATCGCCATATTGAGGAAGGAGAGGAGCCACTCCAGGCTGCGCTCAAGGGCGCCAAGGAGATCGGTTTCGCCGTACTGGCGATGACCTTCACCCTGGCAGCGGTGTTTACTCCGGTCGCCTTTACCGAAGGGGCCACCGGTCGACTCTTTGCTGAGTTCGCCCTGACCCTGGCCGGTGCGGTGATCGTCTCCGGTTTTGTCGCCCTGACCCTGTCGCCGATGCTCTGCTCGCGCATGCTCAAGCACGAAAAGCACGGCGCCCTCTACGAGATGGGTGAGCGCTTCCTTACCGCGCTGAACGAGAAGTACGAGCAACTGTTGCGCAAAGCACTGGAGCGGCGTCTGCTGGTGATCGGTGTGAGCCTGATTGTGGTGCTGGCGATGGGCGGCCTGTTCGCCCTGCTCAAATCGGAACTGGCGCCGGTCGAAGACCGCGGTCTGGTGATGGGGATCGGTATCGGTCCCGACGGCGCCACCCCGGCCAACATCGACAAGTCGGCGCGGCGGATGGAGGCGATGTACAGCGCCATCCCCGAGGTGGAGCGCTACTTCATGGTGGTCGGCGTGCCGACGGTTAACCAGATCATCTCCTTCGTCGGTCTGCAGGATTGGGACGAGCGGGAACGTAGTGCCAGCGCGATCACCAATGAACTGCGTCCCAAACTGTTCATGGGTATCCCCGGAGTGATGGCCTTTGCGGTACAGCCGCCGTCGTTAGGACAGAGCGTGATCAGCCGTCCGCTGGAGTTTTATATCCAGACCACCGCCACCTACGACGAACTGCAACAGACCACCGACCAGATCATGGCCAAGGTGCGGACGAATCCCGGCCTGCTTAATCCGGATACTGATCTCAAGCTGAACAAGCCGGAGCTGCGGGTGCAGGTCAACCGGGAGAAGAGCGCTCTGGTCGGGGTGCAGGTCTCGACCATCAACCGCACTCTGGAGAGCATGCTCGGCGGCCGTACCGTCACCCGCTACAAACAGTCGGGTGAACAGTACGACGTCATCGTTCAGGTGGAGGATGTGGATCGGCGCAACCCGCAGGACCTGACCAACATCCAGGTCCGCTCCGGCAGCGGTGAGATGGTGCAACTGGGCAATCTGGTCTCCATGCAGGAGACGGTGGCACCGCAGGCGTTGAACCACTTCAACAAGCTGCGCGCGGTGAAGATCACCGCTACCCCGGCCCCCGGTTACAGCCTGGGTGAGGCGATCGCCTTCATGCAGCAAACACTCTCTGAAGTCGCGCCGGAGGCACTGTTCGATTACGGCGGTCAGTCGCGTGAATTTATCGAATCGAGCAGCGCCCTGTTCGCTACTGGCCTGCTGGCGCTGGGTTTCATCTACCTGGTACTGGCGGCGCAGTTTGAGAGCTTCCGTTCGCCGCTGATCATCCTGCTTTCCGTTCCGCTGGCGATGACCGGTGCGCTGCTGACCCTCAAACTCACTGGCGGTACCCTCAACATCTACAGCAAGGTTGGATTGATCACCCTGATCGGCCTGATCACCAAGCACGGTATTTTGATCGTCGAGTTCGCCAACCAGATGCGCGACAAGGGACATGAAGTGACCCAGGCGGTGGTTGAGGCGGCGGTACTGCGTCTGCGCCCGATCCTGATGACCACCGGCGCGATGGTGCTGGGATCCATCCCGTTGGCGCTGGCCACTGGGGCGGGTGCCGAGAGCCGGGTGCAGATCGGTTGGGTTATTGTCGGCGGTATGAGCTTCGGTACCCTGTTGACCCTGTTCGTGGTGCCAGTGGTTTATACCCTCATCGCGGGCAAGCGCCAAGATATGGCCTAATCTATTGTTTTTACGGTAGTTATTTTTATAGCTAATTAATAGTCTCTCCCTGCTGTATAGATAGCGCCAATAACCAACTTGATTAGTTGGTTATTGGCGCTATATTTGTTCTAAGGGCCAACAAACAGGGCAGCGTCGATCTGCTCGGGAGGCTGGGATGAACAACAAAGCAGAGCATGCTGAAGTCGAGAGTGTTTCCTGCCACGTGTGTCAGCAGGATGTTCCGCATACGCAGGGCCTGACGGTCGAGGCACACGAGTATCTCTACTTCTTTTGCGGACAGGGTTGCTACGGGTCATGGCAGCAGAAGAGTGGCCTGCGAACCGTTGAAGTTGGGTAGCAGGCAGGTGATACGAAAAAGGCGGCACACTGTGCCGCCTTTTTTATTTATCCGACCAGACCGCCAGTTCGTTGCCGCTCGGTTCGATGAAATGGAAACGACGACCGCCCGGGAATGAGAAGATCGGCTTGCTGATTTTGCCACCGTTGTGCTCGACCTTCTGTTGGCTCTTTTCCAGTTCCTTGCTGTAGAGCACGATAAGGGCGCTACCGCTTATCGTGGTGGCGCAAAGCTCAGACTGGTAGAAGCCGCCATTGATCCCGGAATTGGAAAAGGCGGTGTAGTCTGGGCCGTAGTCGGTGAAGCGCCAGTCGAACACCTTGGAAAAAAAGGTCTTGCTGGCAGGAATGTCCCGCGCCGGGAACTCCACATAGTCGATCTTCGAATGGTGGCTCATCACTCCCCCTGTTATTTCTGTCTAGGTGTGGTCGCTTAACAGGCGATAGCCGACGCCCTGTACCGTGAGTATATAACGCGGATGGGTAGGCTGGTCGCCCAGCTTCTGTCGCAGGTGACCGATCAGCACACGCAGGTGGTGGGTTTCGTCTTCGCGGTTGGCGCCCCAGATCTCACGGATGATCTGCTGGTGGGTCAGTACCCGATCAGGGTTGTTCACCAGCAGTCGCAACAGGCTGTACTCCTTGCGCGACAGATGCACCAGTTTGCCGTTTACCCGAACCGTGCGGGTAGCCAGATCCACCTTCAGGCCACTGTGTTCGAACACCGCATCATTGGCATCCTCGGTCGATTCATTGTTGCGCAGCAATACCCGGATACGCGCCATCAGTTCGGAGATGCCGAAGGGCTTGGTGACGTAGTCATTGGCCCCTGCGTCCAGTGCCATTACCTTTTCCGCTTCATCGGAACGTACCGAGAGGACGATTAACGGGGTCCCAGACCATTCACGCAGACGGCGGATGAAGTCCTGTCCATCCATATCGGGCAGGCCTAAATCCAGCACCACCAGATCCACCTTCTGTTCCGCACTGAGTTGCAAGCCCTCTCCGGCCAGACGTGCCTCCAGAATGGTGAAACCGTGCGCCTCGAGACTAATGCGCAGGAATTTGCGGATATGGGGGTCGTCTTCAACCAGCAGGATGGTGCCTGACAGTGTTTGATTCATGATTCTTGCTCCGGTTTGTGTTCCGGCAATGAGAGCCGTATGCAGGTGCCCTTGCCGTTCCTTCCTTCGTGCGCCGAAACCTGTCCACCGTGGGCGCTGATCAGGCCGCGGCAAATGGCTAGGCCGAGACCAGTTCCCGCATTGTGGCGATCACCGCGGGTGGCGGTATAAAACATATCGAATATCCGTTCGCGTTCCGACTCGGGTATCCCTGGTCCTTCATCACAGACATCAATGGTGACGGTATCGTTCGCATATTGCAGTTGAATGGTGATCGTCGCTGCTGGCGGTGAAAAGCGGGCGGCATTGTCCAGCACGTTGACCAGTGCCTGTTCGATCAACACGCCCTGCACGTAGAGTAGCGGTATCGAGTCGGGCACGTTGAGCTCTACCCGATATGGCGCAAGATCCTTGTGCAGTCGTTCCGTTGCCGTGGAAATGATATCGCTGATGTCGACCCAGTCGCGTTTGGGGGTCAGGGTACCGCCACCCAGGCGGGTCATATCCAGCAGGTTCTGGATATAACGGTTAAGGCGTTCCGCCTCTTCCAGTACGGTCTGTAGCAGGTCGATGCGATCCGCTTCCTGAATGTTGTCGGAGTATTCCAGCAGGCTGGAGGTGGAGCCGATGATCGAAGAGAGCGGGGTACGCAGGTCATGGGAGACCGAAGAGAGCAGGGCGGAACGTAGTTGTTCCGTTTCGGCGGAGACGTGTGCCGCCTCCAGATCGGAGACCAGACGCACCCGCTCCAGGGTCGCCCCGGCCAGATCACAAAGAATACGCAACTGTTCCTGTCTTGCGGTATCCAGCGCCGGGGACTGTAGATAGAGTTGTCCCTGGATGCGGTGCTGGCTGCTGAAGCGAATGCGATAACCATCCTGCAAAGGCCCTTCGTCCGAACTCTCGCGTATCCGTTGCAGGATCTGTTGCGGTGGAGGTGGCTGAGGCTGGAAACCGTCGTGGCCGTATATCTCCTCTTCAGCGCCATCGACGATCACCCAGGTGGAGGCCTTGTAGGTTTGGGCAATATGTCTTACCAGGTGCTTGAGCACGCTGGCGCTATCGGGTGCGGTGGCGAGCATCCGTGAGAAATCGTTGATGTTGGTCAGGCGTCTGACCATGAAACGGTTTTGCGCCATCTCTTCATGCATCCGTGCTGCCAGGCGGCCGCTGAGCAGGGCGATAACGAGGAAAAAGATCAGTGTGGCGATCTCGCCGTCGTTCTCCACTTTGAAGGTGTAGTAGGGCTGGGTGAAAAAGAAGTTAAAGCTGAGGAAGCTGAAAATGCCACTCAATACAGCGGTTTGCATGCCGAAGCGTGAAGCGCTAAGCAGGACCGCGATAAGAAAAACCAGGGAGAGATTGGCGTGGGGCAGGATGGCATGGGCGATAAAGGCCAGCGGGGTTGCAACCAGCACGGTGAGTGCTGCCATCAACATGCTACGCCGGAAAGAGAGACTTGCGGCTTGCGGAGGTATCACTTCGGTTCCTGCAGTTACGCCGTATGACGCGCCATTTTATACGTTATGTCGGGCCTGGGCGGTAAAAAAAGTATAAACAAGTTACAAAGATTTTAGCTGTTGCCCGCCACATTGCGGCCCAAACTATCAGAGCGTATAGCTGTAGCCGCCGAGGCGGACGCTCAGTATGAGTCTCTCCTTTATCAGTCGCCTGGTAGGCGTCATCCTGTTGCTTTTCTCATTGGCGCTGTTGCCACCGTTGTTGTTCGCCCTGCTCGATCAGGAAGCGGAATTTTCCAGTCTGGTGGAAACACTGCTGTTCTGTTTTGGCGCGGGGTCGGTTTTGTGGCTGCTCTCCCGCCACGAGCGGCATCATATCCGCACCCGTGACGGTTTTCTGCTGGTGACCCTGCTCTGGGCTGTGGTCGGTCTGGCGGGCAGTCTGCCGTTGATACTGGTACTGCACATGGGACTGGCGTCGGCCTTCTTTGAGTCGGTCTCTGCGTTCACCACCACCGGGGCCACGGTACTTTCCGGTCTGGATCAACTGCCGCGCTCGATTCTGCTCTTCCGCCAGGAGTTGCAGTGGTTAGGCGGCATCGGTGTGGTGGTGTCGGCAGTGGCGCTGATGCCGATGCTTGGCATCGGCGGCATGCAGCTCTACAAGGCGGAAACCGCCGGGCCGATCAAGGATGAGAAGCTGACACCGCGTATCGCGCACACCGCACGCGTATTGTGGCGCATCTATTCGGCGATGACCCTGCTCTGTGCGCTGAGTTACTGGTTGGCGGGAATGACACCTTTCGATGCGATCTGCCATAGTCTGGCCACGGTATCGACCGGCGGTTTTTCTACCCACGATGCCAGCATCGGCTATTTCCACAGCAGCGCGATCGAAGCGGTTGCCGTGGTCTTTATGCTGCTGGGGGCGATCAGTTTTAATGTCCACTACATCGCCATTCGCAAAGGTTCATTGCTCGCCTACTGGCAGAGTATCGAGGTACGGGTGTTCCTGCTGCTGGTTTTGCTGGTGATACTGGTGATCGCGGCCTCGCTCTATCTACATGGCACGCAACCCTCCCTGCACGCAGCACTGCGTTACTCCATGTTCGAGACGGTTTCGGTGGTGACCAGTACCGGCTTCGGTATTGGTGACTTCTCCCGTTGGCCGGGGATGCTGCCGGTGCTGCTGATCTTTATCAGCTTTATCGGCGGTTGTGCCGGTTCCACTGCGGGCGGGATGAAGGTGATTCGCTTTATCCTCCTGACCAAGCAGGCGGGATTGGAGGTATTGCGTCTGATCCATCCGCGCATAACCCGGCAGGTTAAGCTGGGTGGTACCGTGGTCAGAGAGCGAGTGGTGTCTGCAGTATGGGGTTTTTTTGCTGTCTATGTCGCGGTCTTTGTCGTTTTGCTGCTCCTTCTGATGGCCGATGGCCTGGATCAGGTAACCGCCTTCGGCGCGGTGGCGACCAGTATGAATAACCTTGGCCCTGGTCTGGGCAAGGTGGCGACCGATTTTTCATCACTCAGTGACTTCGGTCTGGTATTGACCGCGCTGGCCATGTTGCTGGGGCGTCTGGAGATCTTCACCATACTCGTGCTTTTCAGTCCGGCGTTCTGGCGAGAGTAGTATTTCTTTTCATTTCCGTGTGTTCCGTGGCCATCTTTCTTACACCTATGGTAAAAAGGCGGGACAACCGTTACTCACAGGAGAGGTTATGCCGGATCGTAAACGCCGGGCCGGCGCGCCCATCGACAGCGACAAACTCGACAAGGTGGTGGCCGAGGCGCGGCAAAATGCCGAAAAGCGTTTGTCGGGTTATCGTGAGCAGTCGTTACGCCTCCATCCCTGGGTCTGCGGTCGTTGTGGGCGCGAGTTTACCCGCGAAAATCTCCACGAACTGACCGTTCACCACAAGGATCACAATCACGACAACAATCCTGCCGACGGCAGCAACTGGGAAAATCTCTGTCTCTATTGCCACGACAACGAACACCAGCGCTACGTCGAGCATGTGCGCGGCTACGACGGTATGGCACCGAAGCAGGAGGATAAACCGGCGACCTTCAATCCCTTCGCCGATCTGAAGGCGATGCTCAAGGATAAGGATGACGGGTAAGATCTCTTTTCGGCCATGGAGGGCCGTCGTCCATGACTGATTTGCAGCAAACAGTTTCCCGCGCCCATGAGGTGTTGCGCGAGGTCTTCGGTTATGCCGAATTCCGTCCCGGTCAGGGGGCGATCATCCAGCGCCTGATCGACGGCGGCGATGCGATGGTGCTGATGCCTACCGGTGGCGGCAAATCGCTCTGTTACCAGATCCCGGCCATCGTCCGCGACGGTACAGGGATTGTGGTCTCGCCGCTGATTGCATTGATGCAGGATCAGGTCGATGCCCTGCTCCAGAACGGGGTGCGTGCCGCCTCTCTCAACTCCAGCCTGGATGCCGCCACCGCGCGTGAGGTGGAGGGGCAGCTGCTGCGTGGTGAACTGGATCTGCTTTACGTCGCCCCGGAACGGCTGCTGCAACCACGTACCCTGGAGCTGTTTGCTGAGGCACCGCTGGCGCTGTTCGCCATTGATGAGGCCCATTGCGTCTCCCAGTGGGGGCACGACTTCCGTCCCGAATACCGCCAACTCACCGTTCTGCACGAACGTTTTCCCGGCGTCCCGCGGATCGCATTGACCGCCACCGCTGATGCGCCAACCCGTGGCGAAATGATCGAGCGGCTCAATCTCGAAGGGGCGCAGCAGTTCGTCAGCAGCTTCGATCGCCCCAACATCCGCTACCGCATCAGTGAGAACATCGGCAACGCCCGCGAGCGACTGCTCAGCTTTATTCGCGATGAGCACCACGGCGAGGCGGGTATCGTCTACTGCCTGTCACGCAAACGGGTGGATGAAATCGCCGCCTGGCTGACGCAGCAGGGCATTGTCGCCTTGCCCTACCATGCCGGACTCGATGCCGAGGTCCGCCGTGGCAATCAGCAGCGCTTCCTGCGCGAGGAGGGGGTGATCATGGTTGCCACCATTGCCTTCGGCATGGGGATCGACAAACCCGATGTGCGCTTCGTCGCCCATCTCAACCTGCCGAAGAGTCTGGAGGCCTACTACCAGGAGACCGGCCGGGCCGGGCGTGACGGTCTGCCTGCCGATGCTTGGATGTCCTACGGTCTGCAGGATGTGATCACCCTGCGCCAGATGCAGTCCAGCTCCCAGGCGGAGGAGCAGTACAAACGCATTGAGCGGGCCAAGCTCGACGCGATGCTGGGTCTCTGTGAAATGACCCACTGCCGACGCCAGGCGCTGCTGCACTATTTTGGCGAAACCCTGGCCGAGCCCTGCGGCAACTGCGACAACTGCCTGGAACCACCCGAGACCTGGGACGCCACCGTGGCGGCACAAAAGGCACTCTCCTGTGTGCACCGTACCGGACAGCGTTTCGGGGTGAACTACCTGGTCGATGTGTTGCTGGGCAAGGAGGATGATCGGATTCGCCGCTTTGGCCACGACATCCTCAGTACCTTTGGCATCGGTGAGGAGTTGAACCAGAACGAGTGGCGCGGTCTGTTTCGTCAATTGATTGCACGCGGTCTGTTGAGTGCCGATGTGGAGGGACATGGCGGACTCACCCTCACCGAGGCGAGTCGCCCGGTACTGCGCGGTGAGACAAAACTGCTGCTGCGCAAACCGCTTAAACGCAAGTCGAAGAAAAAGCGCAGTGCGGGTAAGGAGGAGCTAATCACCGATCCAGAGGCGCGTAGCCTGTGGGGGGCATTACGGCGCAAGCGCCAGGAGCTGGCGACCACACAGGGGGTACCCGCTTACGTGATCTTTCACGATGCGACCCTGATGGCGATGCTGGAGCAGCGTCCGGCCACACTGGAGCAGATGGGGGAGTTGAGTGGTATCGGTGCGCGCAAGCTGGAGGCCTACGGTGAAGTGTTTCTGGATGTGATCCGGGAACAGCAGATGATGGAGTGAGAGAGCTGCGCCTGGCGCGGATTATTTCAGGCCACAGTCGGCGAGAAAATGTTGGCGAGCCTGCTCCAGCTTTTCCTCGAGCTCGGGATCATTCGTCCGCTCCTGCGCTAACCAGCGCACGCACTCCCTATGGTATTGCTCAAAGGCAGCGGCAACGGTGCCGGCATCCACTGTTTTGACGGTTAATGTTGTCGTCTCGGTCGGTGGGGTTTGCGAGAGTGGGGTTACCAGTGAGGAGCGCGGGATCATCCGCTGCTGGTTGGTCTTCAGGTTGACCGCGGTGAGCGGCCCGTTCTTGCTGTAGTGCTCGCTCTGAAACTCAAAACGATCACCGATAGGAAGCAGGGAAAACCTCATGGAAGAGCAGTGCGAAGCTGATGCGAGAGATCAGGCCTCTTCCTCCAGCCAGTCGACGTCGTCACCATCCTCAAACACCTCAATATCTTTATCGTCATCGGTGTCGTCGTTGGCTGCAACCACTGGCGGTTTGGTGCGCTCCTTGACCGGGATAGACGCCACCTTGCCACCTCGGGGAGTAAAGCTGCCACGTACCTTGCCATAGGCGGTTTGTAGCTCACTACTGAGGGCCTGTTCTTCGCCGCTCAATTCACGCAATTTGGGTTCGATGATGTCCCGGCGGTATTCGAGGATTTCGTTGCGCTTGAGATTGAACAGATAGACCGTTTCAGGGTTGTCGGTATCGATGCGACTGTCGCGCAGTACCGGGCTACTTTTTTCACCGGCTTCCAGATAGCCACACCAGTAGTGTTTCTCGCTCATAGCCCTACCTTGCTGTTGTATAGGCAATCGTCATGTTGTTGGCTCCCTGTCGCCGCCCTGCTGCAGGTTGGTGAAATAGTATCTGGAAATGGTTCGATGTAAAGTGGTTAGCGTTGATTTTGCGCATAGAAATTTTTTTGGTGAAATCGCCCCTTTTCCGCGTCTGTTATAAAATCCCCTGATGGACAAATCGGCCTGGCGAACTGGATAATCTTCGCATGTACGAAAATGATCTGTTGTTTGTCTATGGCACCCTGCGCCGGGATGCCCGTTGTGTGATGTCTCGCTGGTTGGCTGCTCAGGGAGAGTACCTGGGCAGCGGGGTGATCCCGGGTCGTCTCTATGACGTGGGTAGCTATCCCGCACTTCGCCCCGCACGACACCGGGACGAGACGGTGGTTGGGGATATTTACCGCCTGCGACGACCGCGATATGCGCTGGCCCACCTGGATCGTTACGAAGGGATCGGGGCCGGTCAGTCCCGTCCCTATGCATACCGCCGGGAAAGGATCCTTGTCGCCCTGGCGGGTGGGGTAAAGCGTGAGGCCTGGGTCTATATTTATACGGCTGGTACTGCCCGCTTGAGACGGATCGGAAGGGGGGACTATTTGCAGGATGGTGGGCCGAGACAGTACCGTCCGGTCAAGGTAAGACGAGGTGCAAGATGAGCGGATGGGGTTGTCCACACGAAACGAAGGGGAAATGCAATCGGGTGAAGGGAAACGCCTGCGAGCCGGGGATGAAGGGCTGCGTGCTATTTGGTCGTTTTGTCTTTAGTGATGAAGCCAAGAACCGACCGGGCGGACCACGCCGCCGGTCTTGGCAAGATGGGGGGAAAGATCGGGACTGAGTGTCAGTCCCAAGATGGCTACCAGAACTTTCTTAGCCAGGTTTTTTGTACACCGCCTTTGTGGAAAGTGGGTACGTATGACTTGTCTACTTTATTGATGTGGTCAAACAACCAGTCACGCAGAAACATCAGCAGCTCCATACCTACATGGGTATCACCCATGTGAAACTTTCCCTGAAACTCCTCGACTCGAGCGACGATCTTGTCGTGGATCGATTTGTGCCCGTCGTAGTCGTCATAGTGGAACATACGCATCAGGGTTTCCTCGACAGCAAAGTGGATACGGGTGTAATCCACCAGTTTGTCCAGTACATCACCGACCAGTTCGGGTTTGGAGCGGTTAGCCAGCGCCACATAAAGTTCGTTCATAATCTCCACCAGGCACTTGTGCTGTTCATCGATTTCCTGAATATCGACGCTATAGATATCATCCCAGTCAATCATGCTCATTTTGTGTACTCCTCCTTAGTGGCGTCGCAGCGCCGTTTTTCACTTTTTTATGATTCCACGGAATTATTATGGTTGTATCCGCAGCATCTCCGTTCTGTCCCTGATTGCAACGACGGAGTCTGTGCTCACTTTTCCTTACCTACGAGATTCAGTGTATGTGCGGTTGATTAAAGATAACTGATACAAATTGTGAAATTTCATAACAAATTTCTATGGAAGAGAAGCTCGTCACAGGTAAAGTGTTAACTGGTTGAAAGGGAAAGCACTTGGGCGTGCCATCACAACATGTGAGAGGATGTGGTTAAGATATGGCGTTTACCACGGGAGTGGGTGTGACTGATAACGAGACAGATGGTAATGAGATAATTGCCGCCATCGATCTGGGGTCTAACAGCTTCCACATGATCGTGGCCCGCGAGGTGGATGGCGAGTTACAGATCCGTGACCGCCTGCGTGAGACGGTGCGCCTGGCGGCAGGCATGAACGACAGCGGTCGTCTCGATAAAACAGCCAAACAGCGTGCTCTCGACTGCCTGCGTCGCTTCGGCGAAAGGCTGCGTGGTTTTTCAGCCGACTCAGTACGTGTAGTCGGCACCAATACCCTGCGCAAGGCGAAGTCTCCCACCTTTCTGCGAGAGGCCGAGGAGGCGCTGGGGCATCCCATTGAGGTGATCTCCGGTCTGGAAGAGGCACGTATGATCTATCTCGGTGTCTCTCACGGCCTGCCCTTTACCGATGAGACGCGACTCGTTGTGGACATCGGCGGTGGTAGCACCGAACTGATCCTGGGACGACGCTTTGAGCCGCTGGAACTGGAAAGTCTCTATATGGGCTGCGTCAGTTTCAGCCAGCGTTACTTTCCCAGGGGATTAATTTCTGCCGAAGGGATGCGTGATGCGGTGATTGCCGCGCGTCTGGAGCTTCAGGTGATTGAGGCCCATTACCGCGGAGTCGGTTGGAGTGAAGCAGTGGGGGCCTCCGGCACGGTGAAGTCGGTCGGTGAGGTGGTGCGTGCCATGGGTTGGTGCGACGACGGTATCTCCCTGGAAGCACTCCATCGATTGATGCAGGAACTGGTGACGGCGGGTCATGTGGAGAAGCTGCAACTCAGCGGCCTGAGCGAGGACCGTTTGCCGGTTGTCGCGGGAGGGGTGGCGGTGCTGGTGGCGGTCTTCGAAGCACTGGGGATTGAGCGCATGCAGGTATCCGAGTGGGCCCTGCGTGAAGGCCTGCTCTATGACCAGTTGGGACGTCGGCGTTATGAAGATGTGCGCGAACGCACCATCGTTGCCCTGAGTGAGCGTTATCGGCTTGATCTGGTACAGGCGGCGCGGGTTGAAGCGACTGCCAGACGCATCCTGCCCAAGGTCGCCACCGCCTGGTCGCTGCAGGGGGAAGAGAGGGAGCATCTATTGTTGTGGGCATCGCGCCTGCATGAGATCGGTCTGGCGATCGCCCATAGCAGCTACCATAAACACGGCGCCTATCTGGTGGCCAACTCGGATATGCCTGGTTTCTCCAGCAACGAACAGCGGATGCTGGCGATCCTGATCCGTTCCCATCGGCGCAAGCTGGTGGTGGATATGTTTAGCGAGTTACCGACAGCACAACGTCAGCCGTTGAAGCGATTGACGATCCTGCTCCGTATCGCGGTGCTGCTGCATCGCAGTCACTCGGAGTCGGGTCCACCCAAAATGGAGTTCAGTGCCAGCAGCAAGACCCTGAAGCTGCAGTTCCCGCAGGGGTGGCTGGCGGAACATCCGTTGACCGAGGCGGATCTGATGCAGGAGGCGCAGTATTTAAAAGGCATCGGTTATACCCTTAAATTCATTTGAGCTGACGAACGCAATTATTCCGCTTTGGTCAGCTCCTGCATCAAACGCTGTTGTGTCGATATCGGCGCCTCATCTCCAGGCGTGAGGCGGAGATAGTTTCCATCGCTCTGGAGTAGCCACGCCTGGACGTTATCCTCAAGGTAGTACTTCAATTCATTGATCATCCGCTCGCGCAGTTTTTTCTCTTCCACGGGAAAACAGGTCTCGACTCGACGATGCAGGTTACGATCCATCCAGTCTGCGCTGGAGCCGAAGATCTCCTCGTTGCCGTCGTTAAGGAAATAGAACACACGGGTGTGTTCCAGGAAACGACCGATGATGGAACGAACACGAATATTGTCGGAGATACCGGGCACGCCAGGGCGCAGGCAACAGATGCCGCGAATAATGAGGTCGATCTCCACCCCGGCACGTGAGGCGGCGTAGAGGGCGCGGATCACATTCTGTTCCACCAGCGCATTCATCTTGGCAATGATGCGTGCCGGTTTGCCGTTGCGTGCATGTTCCGTCTCCCGTTCGATGCGTTCGATCATCCCCGTGTGCAGGGTGAATGGCGACTGCAGCAGTTTGGCCAGCTTGTTGCCGCGACCCAGACTGGTAAGTTGCAGGAACAGGCGGTGCACATCTTCGCCCAGAATCGGATCGCAACTTAACAGGCCATAATCGGTGTAGATGCGCGCAGTGCGCGCATGGTAGTTGCCGGTACCCAGATGGATGTAATGTTTCAGCTCTTCATCTTCGCGGCGGACCACCAGGATCATCTTGGCGTGGGTTTTATAACCCACTACACCGTAAACCACATGCGCCCCCGCCTCCTGCAAACGGTTGGCCAGGGCGATGTTCTCCTCCTCATCAAAACGGGCGCGCAGTTCAACCACCACGGTGACTTCCTTACCCGCCCGTGCCGCCTGAACCAGTGCATCCACAACGGCAGAGTCGGGGCCGGTGCGGTAGAGGGTTTGCTTGATCGCCAGTACTTTGGGATCCGCCGCCGCCTGTTTGAGAAAATCAATCACCGGCAGGAACGACTCGAACGGATGGTGCAGCAGAATATCGCCCTTGCGGATCGCCTGAAAGATGTTGCCTGCCAGGCTCAGGCGTGACGGCAGTCCCGGTGTGAAGGAGGGGAAGGTCAGATCGGAACGGTCCACCTTGTCAGGTAGATTCATCAGGCGGATCAGGTTGACCGGACCGTTGACCGTATAAAGATCGCGCTGCTGCAGATCGAATTCATCAAGCAGAAACTGACTCACCTCGGGCGGACAGTTGTCTGCCACCTCCAGACGCACTTCGTCACCATAACGACGTGAGGTCAGCTCGCCCTCTACCGCACGTAAAAGATCGTCTACCTCTTCGGCATCGACAAACAGATCACTATTGCGGGTAACGCGGAACTGATAACAACCCTGTACTTTCATTCCAGGAAAGAGATCCGCCACGTGGTCATGAATGATCGAGGAGAGAAAGACGAAATCATTGGTACCACTGCCGCACTCTTCCGGCAGTTTGATCAAACGGGGCAGGGCGCGTGGTGCCTGGACAATTGCCATGCGGCTGGTGCGTCCAAAGGCGTCTTTACCCTTGAGCGAAATGATGAAGTTCAGACTCTTGTTGAGAATCCGCGGAAAGGGATGCGCCGGATCGAGTCCGATGGGACTGAGGATCGGCAGCAGGGCATGTTCATAGTAGTTCTTGACCCACTCCGCCTGGGATTCATTCCACTCCTGACGCTTGACGAAGCGGATCCCCTCTTTTTCCAGCGCGGGTAACAGGATGTCATTTAATACCCGGTATTGCTCATCGACCAGCTCATGTGCCTGTACGCTGATCTGACCGAGTAGATCGTTGGGCAGAATATTGTCGGGGCCCGCCTGCACTGACGACATCGCGGCCTGCTGGATCAGGCCGGCAACCCGGATCTCAAAGAACTCATCCAGATTGGAGCTGGAGATGCAGAGAAAACGTAGACGCTCCAGCAGCGGCGTACTTTCATCCTTGGCCTGCTCCAATACGCGACGGTTAAAGGCAAGCAGACTCAATTCACGGTTGATGTACAGCTCGGGTTGCTTCAGTTCGGGGGAGTCCATTGCTTCAGAAAACGACATATAAAGTACGGCCTTTAATTATTGTCTATGCATGTTACGAGTATATGTCAGATTGGAAAGGAGTGCCGACGGGGACATTTGAGTCGCTACGAAGGAGTGATGGATAGCAGGAGGAGATGCCGAGCCGAGAAAAAGGCAACGCGATCAATTTAGGGGGATCGACTCCCACAATTCCTGATCATCGATTTTCTTCTGCTCCTCCGCACTGGGTGGAAACGCCTGCTTCACAAGCTCGTGGGCTGCGGAGTCGACCATCTCCAGCGTGGCACCCTCAATCGGTGTGTTGTTAAACAGGCTGAGCAGTCCAGGGAGTCGCAGGTGACCACCATTGGCGCTGAAGACCCCGGCCATCGCAACACCGAATTTACGTGCACTTCCCTCTACCGCCGTGGTGGCGACGACGCGACCGGTGGCCACATCGACCAGGCGCAGGTCCATCGCCACGTGGGCGCTGCGCATCTCCACATCGAGGATACCGACGTCGCCACGGTCGTTGAGTTTGATCGGGATCGGGAAGGCGAAGCCGCCCGAGGCACCCATGTCGAAGTCGGTGACGGCGGTGAGCAGGAGCAGTTCGGCCCCTTCCAGTTTGCGTTTGAGTTTGCTCGGCAGGCTGCGATCACCCTCCTGGAAGGTCTGTTCGGCGATCACCTCGTCGAGTCCTTCGCGTTCCAGCAGGATGAAACGGTCGGTGTTAAACAGGGCGGTGGTCATCAGGTCACGGATGCCACTGAGGATGTCACTCGCCTTGGCCTTGTGGCTTTCGCGGGTGAGCAGGGCGAGTTGGCGGGTGATGTCGCTTTGCCCCTTGCCGCCGGTATGGTCGAGCACGGCGGCCACGGCGATCCGTTTGAGTGGCCCGTTGTAGGGTTCGCCCTGGATTTCGCCGATGCGCCGTCCTTCGCCCAGTACCACGTTGGCGCCGCCGCTACAGCCGGTGAGCAGCACCAGCACCAGCAGCACGATTGCTTTCTGCATATCAGAGCTTGGTATCAACGATGTGGTGTACCGCAGTTTCAATGCAGTTGCGTAGCGCTGTCTCCATCGGGGTCTTCGACCAGGCACCGAGGCCAACCGGTAGCGGCGACGAGGTGAAGATC
>JBNKBG010000056.1:0-16565 GCA_050287105.1 Thiohalomonadaceae bacterium | reverse complement strand
CAACTGGCAAAAAAGGTGACCGACCAGCTGGATCACCGCTTTATCAACGAAATCGCGCCGTTCGACACGATAAACCCGACGGCGGAAAACCTGGCGGCCTGGATATTCAGGCAGATCGCCGCTGAACTGCAAGCGCCGCATGTACGGTTACACGCCGTCACATTGTGGGAAACCGAGCGTGCCTGTGTGCGCTACACAGAGGATGAATCATGAGCCAGCACTGTTGCGATGAAGAGATCGCAGACGTCCAAAGCAGCAAGGACAACCGCCACATCGCCATCAACAAGGTGGGGATCAAGGACATTCGTCATCCGGTAAGGATCCAGGATCGCACCGGTGGTGAACAACACACCATTGCCAACTTCAACATGTATGTGAACCTGCCGCATAACTTCAAAGGCACACACATGTCGCGCTTTGTTGAAATCCTCAACAACTATGAGCGCGAACTCTCGGTAAAATCATTCAAGGTCATGCTCACTGAAATGACCGCACGACTGGAGGCGCAGTCGGGACACATCGAAATGTCGTTCCCCTACTTCGTCAACAAGAAGGCTCCGGTATCTGGTGTAGAGAGCATGATGGACTACGACGTCACCTTTATTGGTGAAGTGGCCGACGGTACACCGCATCTCAAGGTTAAGGTGGTGGTACCGGTCACCAGTCTCTGCCCCTGCTCCAAGGAGATCTCGGAGTACGGTGCTCACAACCAGCGTTCACACGTCACGGTGACTATCGGCACCGACAAGTTTGTCTGGATTGAGGATGTGATCGACCTGGTGGAGAAAGAGGCATCCTGTGAACTGTTCGGCCTGCTCAAGCGCCCGGACGAAAAATTCGTTACCGAGCGTGCCTACAACAATCCCAAGTTCGTCGAAGATATGGTGCGTGATGTGGCGATGCGCCTGAATCAGGATGAGCGCATCACCAGCTATATCGTGGAGTCGGAAAACTTCGAGTCGATTCACAATCACTCGGCATACGCCATGATTGAAAAGGACAAGGCGAACGGCTAATCACTGAATGGCAACGGAACACATAGAACACACGGACGTGTTTACTTATCCAATCCAGACAACGGCAAGTTGCAAGACGATCAAGCTGTAAATTCCTGCCAGCACATCATCCAGCATAATTCCCAGGCCACCGGCAACGCGACGGTCTATCAGGCGAATCGGCCACGGTTTGAGGATGTCAAAGAAGCGGAACAGCACAAATCCCACCACGACCCATATCCATCCTGCCGGGGCCATAAACATCGTGATCCAGTAACCGACAAATTCATCCCAGACGATTCCAGGATGGTCATGTACCCCAAGCTTTTTTGCACTCATACCGCAGATCGCGATTCCCAGCAGGAACGTCAGAATCAACAGCAGCAAATAGGTGCCTGGCGAGAGTTGAGCTAACAACAAATAGAGTGGCACAGCCATCAGGGTACCGAAGGTGCCAGGCGCAATCGGTGAGAGACCGGAACCGAAACCCAGGGCAAAAAAATTCCAGGGGTTGCCCAGATCGGAATATGTCAGTGGTCGTGCCTGTTTGCCCATCGTTATTCCCTGAAGTGATCGAAGCCGGAAAGCGCATCGGACAACACTGCGCTCTCCATTCCCGTTAAATTTATCCCCTCACCTTCCACGATCTCTCCCACACGCGTCACACCACACTGCCAGTTTGTTACAGCACGCTCCAGTTCCGCCACCTTCTGCGGCGGAACGGTAAAGCAGAGCTCGTAATCATCCCCTGCACTCAGGGATAAACGTAACCGCTCGTTACGATCACTGACACATTGTTGCAGTAAATCGGATTGAGGAATGGCATCCAGTTGCAGCTCCGCACCACAACCGCTGCTGTCGAGGATGTGAGCCAGATCGGCCAACAGACCATCGGAAATGTCGATCGCGGAAGAGGCGATGCCACGCAAAGAGAGCCCTTCGGCAACTCTCGGTGAAGGGTACTCCAGGCGACGTATCAGTTGCGCCGCGCTTCCGCTATTTTCGCAGGTTGCACCCTGCTTCAGTTTCAGACCGGCACCGGCATCGCCCGTTGTGCCGGTAACGTAGATGAAATCGCCGGGCTGAGCACCACTACGCAACAGCGCAGTATTCGCAGGAACCAGACCATGGATTTGCACCGTGCAGGAAAGCGGACCACGCACCGTGTCGCCGCCGACCAGTTCCACATCATATTCACTGGCCAGAGCAAAAAAGCCCTTGGCAAAACCTTCGATAAACGGCTCGTCAGATTCGGGCAGCGCCAATGCCAGGGTCACCCAGGCAGGCTTTGCACCCATTGCTGCCATATCGCTTAAATTGACCGCCAGGGATTTATAGCCAATGGCTTCAGCACTGGTATCGAGAGGGAAATGACGACCGGCGATCAGGGTATCGACACTGAGTGCGAGTTGCATGCCATGCGGCACCTGCAACAGCGCGGCATCGTCACCAACACCAAGCACAACCTCACCACGGCATGAAGGCCGGGTGAAGTAACGTTCGATAATGGAGAATTCGTTCAGGGACATGGTGGACGCCCTTCACCGTGTAACGTCATGCACAACGTCAGGAACGCTTGCGCGCATTTACCTCAACACTGCGCAGTTCCTTCGCCAGCTTGTCGAGGGTGCCATTAATGAATTTATGGCTCTGCTCGGCGCCGAACTGTTTGGCCAATTCGACCATTTCGTTGATCACCACACGGTAGGGAATATCGATGCGCTGTTGCAATTCATAGATACCGATACGCAGGATGGCGCACTCGACCGGATCGACCTGCGCCAGGGGACGGTCAAGCACCTCGCCACCATGGGCATCCAGTTCGTGCAGATGTGCAGGGATTTCGCGCAACAGCTCACTGAAGAACTTTTTGTCGACCCCTTTCATATCCTGCTGTTCCAGGAACTGCTTTTCGATATCAGTGGATGACTGGCCGGTCATCTGCCACTGATAGAGCGCCTGCATGGCACGCTCACGCGCAAGGCTTCGGGCATTACTCATAGTTTGTTTTCCGGAATTCCTTCGCGTAATGGGGCGCTTTATTTGCCGAGCTGCGGCATCAGGTTAACCATTTCAATAGCGGAGAGAGTTGCCTCAACGCCTTTGTTACCTGCCTTGGTTCCCGCACGTTCAATCGCCTGCTCGATGGTATCCACAGTCAGGACACCAAAGGCGAGAGGAATGCCGTACTCCAGCATCACCTGAGCCATGCCTTTGCTGCACTCGCCCGCAACAAATTCAAAGTGGGGCGTACCACCACGGATCACCGCACCCAGGGCGATAATCGCATCGTACTTTTTGCTCGCTGCCATCTGTTTGCAGGCCAGCGGAATTTCAAAGGCACCGGGCACGCGGATAATCTCAATATCTTTCTCGCTGGCACCGTGACGCTTGAGTGTATCGAGCGCGCCATCAAGCAGGCTCTCTACAACAAAGCTGTTGAAACGCCCGACGACGATACCAAAGCGCGCGCCATCGATTACCATGTTGCCTTCATATGTCTTAATCTCAGCCATCTTGCTTTTCCCTTATCAGGTTACCGCCTCAGTGGCGGCGAAAAAGTTCAATCGTTGACGTATTCAACCACATCCAGACCAAAGCCGGAAAGGGCGTGCAGTTTGCGCGGTGTGCCCAATACCCTCATGTGACTGACACCGAGGTCGATCAGGATCTGTGCACCGATACCGTAGGTGCGCAGGTCGTCCCCTTTTTCCATCTCGGTTAGAGGCACGCCCTTGTCTTCCAACTCATAATCCATGACACGACGTAGCAGCTTTTCCGTATCTTCCTTACGTTGCAGGACAATCACCACACCCTGCCCTTCGGCTTCAATACGACGTAGTGCATCTTCCAGCGAACGGCCGCAGTCACGTGTATTACCGAACAGATCACAGAGTGTATCCTGCAAGTGTACACGAACCAGCGCCGGTTCATCATGCTTCAACTCGCCTTTGACCAGTGCCAGATGCATCTCCTGGCTTAGCAGATCGCGGTAGGCAAAGAGGCGGAAGTTACCGTAGCGGGTCGGCATGGCACACTCGGCCACACGCTCAACGGTGGGTTCATTATGCAGACGGTAGTGGATCAGATCGGCCACGGTACCGATCTTGATACCATGCTCAGCGGCAAACACCTCCAGATCAGGACGGCGTGCCATGCTCCCATCCTCATTAAGGATCTCGACGATCACCGATGAGGGTTCCAAACCGGCCAGGCGGGCCAGGTCGCAACCGGCCTCGGTGTGACCGGCGCGGGTCAACACACCACCGGGTTGAGCCATCAACGGGAAGATATGACCCGGTTGAACAATGTCGTCCGCGCTGGCATTCGGCGCTACCGCAGCACGCACCGTCATCGCTCTGTCATAGGCGGAGATACCGGTGGTTACCCCTTCAGCCGCCTCAATGGAAACGGTGAAATTGGTACCATGCTTGTCATTGGTGTTACTGACCATCAATGGCAGTTTCAATTGCCGACAACGCTCACGGGTCAGGGTCAGGCAGATCAGGCCACGCCCATAGCGCGCCATAAAGTTGATATCCTCCGGGCGCACCATGGACGCCGCCATGATCAGGTCTCCTTCGTTCTCACGATCCTCGTCGTCCATCAGGATGACCATTTTGCCCTGACGGATGTCGTCGATGATCTCTTCAATACTGTTTAATGCCATAGTGTTTTCCAGTTACCGCTTACGTTGCCTAGTGGCGGCGTGATGATAAAAATCCATGCTCCGCGAGGAAGGACTCGCTGATCCCCTGTCCGGACGTTGCTGCCTTATCGCCCTGCAACAGGCGCTCCAGATAGCGGGCAATCAGGTCTACTTCCAGGTTTAACTTCCGTCCCACCACAAACTCATTAACCGTTGTTTCCTGTGAAGTGTGGGGAACAATATTCAATTCAAAGTTTGCGCCATCGATCGCATTGACGGTCAGGCTGATGCCATCAACCGTAATTGAACCCTTGTGCGCGATGTAACGCGCCAATCCGTCCGGCGCCTTGATCCGCAGGCGGATCGAGCGGCCATCTTCGGTACGCTGTACGACTTCGCCCACACCATCCACATGACCGCTGACAAGATGCCCGCCAAGTCGACTGGTTGGCGTCAGCGCCTTTTCCAGATTCACCCGACTACCGGTTTTAAGTTGTGCCAGTGCGCTGTGCGTCAGTGTTTCACGGGAGAGATCGGCGACAAATCCATCGGCAGAAAGTGTTACTACGGTGAGACAGACACCGTTCACTGCAATGCTGTCACCCAGGGCAACATCAGAGAGGTTCAATTTGCCACTATGGATCGCAAGACGCATATCGCCCCCTGCCGGGGTCATTGCGGCCACGCTGCCAACTGCCTCAATAATGCCGGTAAACATCAATCCTCTCGCTGGATGGTCGCGCTTATGCGCCAGTCGTCACCGACCGCGCGGACGTCACTGATCGATAACTGCACCGCGTCGGCAAGGGTCTCAAGCCCCGGGGTGTGAAACAGACCACGGGCACCGTTACCCATCAGTTTGGGGGCCATGTAGATCACCAACTCATCGATGATCCCGGCACGCAGTGCAGCACCACTGAGAATAGCACCGGTCTCGAGTAACACCTCGTTAATCTCTCGTGTTGCCAGCACGCCCATCAGGGCATGTAAGTCGATAGTGTCGGCACCGTTTGGAATTCGAATCACTTCCGCACCGGCCTGCTCCAGTTGTTCCTGCAACTCCGGCTCATCCACTGCGGTAACGATCAGCGAGGCACCCGGCTGACTCAAAAAACGCGCCTCGACCGGTGTGCTGAGATGGGGATCAAGCACCACTCGCAGAGGTTGCCGTGCGGCCAGTACACCCTCCGCATCACGCACTGTCAGAGAGGGATCGTCTGCCAGGATGGTGCCAATACCACTCATGATCGCCGAGCTTCGCCCGCGCAGTCGCTGCACATCCTCACGCGCTGCCGGGCCGGTGATCCATTTACTCTCACCGGATGCCATGGCGGTACGACCATCGAGACTCATCGCCAGTTTGCACCGCACCAGCGGGCGCTGTTCACGCATCCGCAGCACAAAGCCTGGATTGAGTGCTTCGGCCTGAGCCTGCAACAACCCGCTGGCGACCGCGATACCCGCCTCGCGCAACTGCTGTAATCCCTGCCCAGCTACCTTGGGATTGGGGTCTTCCATCGCCGCAACCACCCGTACCACCCCGGCCTTAATCAACGCCTCACTGCATGGCGGTGTTTTACCGTGATGACAGCACGGCTCCAGGGTGACATAGGCGGTTGCGCCTTTTGCCATCTCACCCGCCTGCTCCAATGCCACGATCTCCGCATGGGGGCCACCGGCCACTTCGTGCCAGCCCTCAGCAATGACCTGCCCCTCCAGCGCCAGCACGCAACCGACCCGTGGATTGGGATCAGTGCTGTAGAGACCACGCTCTGCCAGTTGCAGGGCACGACTCATCATCGCGGTATCGGTGGAGGAAAACTCACTCATGCAGGCTCAGCCTTTCTGTTTATCCGGTTTACTACCATCCAGCAGGGAGAGCTGGTTTTTCTTCACTGCGGGCGGCGGCTCTTTCTGCATCCGCTCGATCTCTTCACGGAAGGCATTCACATCCTGAAAGCTACGATAGACAGAGGCAAAGCGGACATAGGCCACTTCATCCAGTTCACGCAGTTCATCCATTACCCACTCGCCCAACTGACGCGAATTGACCTCGCGGTCGCCGGTAGCACGAAGGTTGTGCTTGATGTGGTTGATCGACTCCTCGATCACCTCCATCTCCACGGGCCTTTTTTCCAGCGCGCGCATAATCCCGGAACGCAGCTTCTCTTCATCGAACGGGGCACGCACTCCGTCGCGTTTGACGATACGTGGCATCACCAACTCCGCGGTTTCAAAGGTGGTATACCGCTCGCCACAGGTGACGCACTCACGGCGACGGCGTACTGAATCGCCCTCGTTGGCGAGGCGCGAATCGATCACCTTGGTATCGGGTTCACCGCAGAATGGGCAACGCATGGCAGAGGTTCAATCAATCGGCGTATACAGGCAACCGCTTGCAGACCGTCAACACCTTGGCCTTGACCTCATCGATCACCTTGCTGTCGCCACGGGCATCGATCACGTCGCAGATCCAGCCAGCCAGTTCCACCGATTCGGCTTCGCCGAAACCGCGGGTGGTGATCGCCGGGGTACCGATGCGGATACCGGAGGTCACGAAGGGGGATTGGGGATCATTGGGAACCGAGTTCTTGTTCACCGTGATGTTGGATGCGCCCAACCAGGCGTCGACATCTTTACCCGTCAGCCCCTGCTTGATAAAGCTGAGCAAAAACAGATGGTTGTCGGTGCCACCGGAGACTACATCGTAGCCACGTTCAATAAACACCTTGGCCATAGCACGGGCATTGGTGACCACCTGAGCCTGGTAGGTTTTGAACTCCGGCTCCAGTGCCTCTTTGAAAGCGACCGCCTTACCAGCGATGACGTGCATCAGCGGGCCACCCTGGGTGCCAGGGAAAACCAGTGAGTTGAGCTTCTTCTCGATCTCTTCGTTGGCCTTGGCCAGGATAATGCCGCCACGAGGACCGCGCAGGGTTTTGTGGGTGGTGGAAGTGGTGACATCGGCGATCTGTACCGGACTGGGGTAGACACCGGCGGCGACCAGACCCGCCACGTGGGCCATGTCGACAAACAGGTAAGCGCCCACTTCATCGGCGATGGCGCGGAAGCGCTGCCAGTCGACGACACGGGAGTAAGCAGAGAAACCGGCCACGATCATCTTCGGTTTGTGCTCACGGGCCAGACGATCGACCTCATCGTAATCGATTTCGCCGGTTTCCGGCTTCAGACCGTACTGCACGGCGTTGTAGATCTTGCCGGAGAAGTTGGGCTTGGCACCATGAGTCAGGTGGCCACCATGGGCTAGGCTCATGCCAAGGATGGTGTCACCCGGCTGGACCAGTGCCATATAGACGGCAGCGTTGGCCTGGGAACCGGAATGGGGCTGGACGTTGGCATAATCGGCACCAAAGAGCTGCTTGACGCGGTCGATGGCCAGCTGTTCAGCGACATCGACATACTCACATCCACCGTAGTAGCGCTTGCCTGGATAACCCTCGGCATACTTGTTGGTCAGTGCCGAACCCTGTGCCTCCATCACTCGGGGGCTGGTGTAGTTTTCGGAAGCAATCAGCTCGATGTGCTCCTCCTGGCGAACCCGCTCCTGCTCCATGGAATTCCACAGTTCGTCATCATAACCACGAATCGTCATCTCTTTACTGAACATCAACCACCCCTGAATTGAAAAGAGCCTATAGAACAACAGCTTATAAACTTTAGTTGGGTACAGAACGGATATATATCCCCGAACCCGGTTCATTCACTGCGGAAAGGAGGCAAGATTACCCGATCCGGCCAAATTTTTCATGGGTTTAGCACTATTAAGGAGATGCCAGCCTATACTCGGGCATACGCCGTGCAGGCATGCACCAGTGTCGTGATCACAGGGATGTGCTTGAGCGACCCGCCCATCCCTGGGCATAAAAAAGCCCCGCATAAGCGGGGCTGAGTTTGATCTCGGACATCCAGGTCCAAATCCGCACTGTGGTAGCAGAAGTGTCCTTGCGGCCATTTTGGCTTCTTTTTATATACTCCCCCCAGAGTATTCTTTATCTACTGTTGCCAGTATTCGTCTTTGACGGTTCCACCAGCGACCAAGGTGAGGGCCTTTTTAACCGCCTCTGGTGTCTGAATAATGTTCATAAAGCTGTTTTCACCCATCATCGACAGATCAGGAAAGTCGATAGCGATGCGGAAACGGGCATAAAGATGATACACCTTATCACCTGAAACCAAAATCTCATAGGGCAAATGTGCCGTGGACTTGGGATTCTGGAAATCGATGATGCTCATAATATAACCGTCATCCATGTATTTGTCTCCACCTGCGGACGGCATTTTCATCGAAACACCGAATACCACCTCATCCTTTCCGGGTATTTTGATGCGATAGACCTGCTTTACCCCAGCCAGGCCCTTGGCCAGATTCTGCTCAACAGTCTTTACTGCTTTCTCATGACTGGGGAACATATTGAGCATGTGCATGTTGGTATCATCGAAGTATTCCATGCCGAACATATAGTGATATTTGCGCAGCTTGCTAACACTCAACCCCTTCGCTGAACCAAAATCTTCCTTGTTGCCAAGCACCTTTCCCAGCTTGCTAGAGATTGCAGTCAGGTCTCCCGCCATGCGATAAGCATTCGCCATGTAGGTTGGATTGATGAAACTCACCTGCACATCTTCGCCAACCTTGGTCACAGCAACCCTGATCCCTGCTCCATAGCCACCATATTCTGTCTTGGCTGCATTCTGCTTAAGTGCATCATTGGTAATCACAATGACTGCGGCATCCTTGTATGGGGAGTAGCTTCCTGCGATCTCAAAACCGGCCTCGGACAGTTTACGCTCGATCTGTTTTTGTACGGTCGCCACATCGCCTGTGGTGACTTCAGCGAGAACAAAAGGTTTGAGATTAACGTCGGCTGCGTAAGAAACCGCAGCGAAAAACAACATGGCGATCACCAGAGAGAGTTTCTTAATCATAATTCCACCCCAAAACATTTCTGCGTATTCAAAAAACAAACGGGGTGACAGGCATAGGCCAGTCACCCCGTTCGTACCACCTATTTTGCAGACACTATCTTGACTTAGAAGCTATGGCTGTACATCAGCTGCCAGTTGCTCTGACTATGCTCAATGGTCATACCACTGTCTGCATCTTCGCTAACTTTGGGTGCATAGGTGTAGGAAAAGTCCACACTATCCACGTTTGTAATGGTGTAACCAAAACCAACCATGTAGTGATCCTTGATGATCGCCGGGAACAGGTAATTAAGGTAGCTGTTCGGGATCGGATTATCTGATTTGTTAAGACCGGCACGGACCACAAATTCGGGGGTTACCTGGTAACTACCACCAATTTCGATCACCGTCTGATCAGCCCAATCCTGGAATAGTGTCGCATTCAGGTCGTATCCGACAATCGACATTGTCTGGTTTGCCGCATTGTTACCTGCAACAAATGACATTTTGAAATCTGACATTACATCTGCCCAGCCAATGTGCTTCAGATCCGCAGCGATCATAAACTTATCATTAACCTGATAAGACATCCCAAGCCCTAATGTTTGGGGCCACTGGAAGTCTTTCACTTTCATTTTGCCTTCAATTGAAACGAGCATATCACCCAGCATCGGGCCACCACCCATATCGACATCGGCACCGGCAATTGACAGAGTAGCGTCACCACTCAGGTCACCCAAACTTGTCTTGCTGTGGTAGGTACCACCGATGGTCAATTGTGGATTCACTTTATAGGTAAAACCAATCTTTGCGGCAAAACCGTCGCTAGAAGTTGCGCCGGTATAAGGGTTACTGTCTGCAAAATCAAAAATGCCACCAGCTACACCACCGGTAAACATAGGCATTAAATTGGTTAACAATCCGTCAATAGAACCTGGTGCACCCGATGCACCAATCATCATGTCAGACATGGTGCTACCCGGCATACCCATACGAATATCCATACTGGCACGGACATAATCGATGCTACCGCCGACATTGAGTTTATCGTCTACCTGGTAACTTACCGGGAACAGGATGCGCATTACACCAACTTCCGAGAAGTCACTGGCATTCATAATGGTCTGCATGACATTGTCTTGCAAAGGATTCGCATTGGTACCCGTTAAGACACCTTCAGCAATGATTGCAGCACCACCTGGGGAAGAAGCATATACGCCCGGCCCCATTGATACGCGACTATCGTATTCTGTCCCCATACCACCCTGTGCAAAGGCACCAACTCCCCAGGTCAGTTTGCCGCTCTTTTGGGCATAACCAGCTGCGGGCATATAAAACATATTCGATTTCGAATCCCAACTCATACTAGGCATTGCAGTCATCGATGAGTTGATACTCGGCGATAGCGCGCCGAAGGCCAAATCAAGCTGACTACCTTCATCCATCAAACTAAGAGTGGCTGGATTGTTCATCATCGCCGCAGTGCCATTGTCATAGGCCATGGATGCGCCGCCCATGCCAGTGGCGATGGGGCCATAGCCTTCCATATTCATGCCGTTGGTAGCAAATGCGGCTGGGGAAGCAATTGCCATTGAGATAGCAACAGCGAGTAGATGCTTGGTTTGTTTCATCGTGACTACTCCTTAACAGCGTGAGGCAAGTTATCCGGCTGGATAACTGATAGTTGTGTATATGCTTAAGTTATTCTTAACGGCTCCCAATTGCGCTCAAGATATGGCTGTCAGTGAGTCATGTCAAGAAACGACATGAAAAATTTCTCTATATATTACAACATGTTAAATCGCATTAGCGCATTATTATCCACTAATGCACAAAAAATAAGCCAACCAAAACAATAGGTTAAATTACGGTTTTCTCCCCATTTTCATAGGGTTCCGAGATGTCACTCAAATTTCGTATAGGGGTATCACTTTCTTTTTATAACTTCACCACCCTCCCTGGAGTCGGGATCGCGCAGACAAAAAAAATCCTCCTTACGGAGGATTCTTTGCACAGCATCCTTCCCTACTTAGATGTAGAGAGTGATGTCTGCTTCGCCGGCAAATTCAAAGAAGGTGGCGGCACCGCCGAACTCCACGCCCTCAATGAAATCGCTGGGATTCATATCAAACAGATCGACGGTCATCTGACAGGCAATCATTTTGACTTCAGCCTCGACACATAGCTCACGCAGATCAGCAACGCTGGCTACGCCTTTCTTCTTCATCTTAGCCTTCATCATGGTGGTCATCATCGCCTGCATACCCGGCAGTGCCTGAAGCAGTACAGGCATGGGCATCGGCATCGGCATACCAGGATTGCCAAGTGATGTGACCTGAAGATTCAGGTCTTTCTTCAAACACTGCAGGCCGTAGAAGGTCCAGAAAATCTGAACTTCATAACCCAGTGCCGCCGCAGTAGAAGCCAGGATGAAAGGCGGATACGCCCAATCCAGGGTTCCCTTGGTAGCAATGATCGCCAGTTTTTTCTGATCTGACATTGGGTCTTCCCCCATTTATAACGTGGTAGTAGCTATCAGGAATCTCAGGATTTCTTGATCAGGAAAACGAACTTGCCGCCTTCTTCACCAGATTCCATCAGTTCGTTGCCAGTCTGTTTTGCAAACGCTTCGAAGTCCTTGACTGAACCCGGGTCGGTCGCAACGATGCGCAGTACCTGACCAGCTTCCAGGGTGCCAAGGGTTTTCTTGGCGCGCAGGATCGGCAGCGGGCAGTTCAGGCCAGATGCGTCGAGTTCTTGATCAAAATTTGCCATGTTTTCTCTCCCAATGGATTTTTACTATAAATGCCCGAAGCCACACCAAGTGACGACTCCAGACATGGAAAATTAGAATTCCGCTGTGCACTTATATGCCAACTCATGGTCGAAAGCAACCCTTTGGACTCGCCCCGGCCTCCGTTAAAGCCACTCATTGAATGAGGAAAATCTTCCATATAATCAATAATTTCAGTTGGTTAGTGCGGTAGCGAAATTGGGCCTCGGTTTATCCCAATGGCGCGACAACACCACCCCGAAAATGATGAGAATTCACGGAACAGGATAAAACTTACTATATGATATGGAGTCGAACTGCGTACCTGCTCCACACCACCTAATCTGCTTCGGCCAAGGCCTGTGTACTGATGAGAAAATATAGCCGACACCTCCATTTACTGCTCTGCATTTCCCTATGTGGTTTGCCTGGTGCGCCAACCTACGCACAGGTCGGCAATAGCGACTTACCTGAAATCAGTGATAGTTCAGCAACACTCTTTACCCATGAGGATGAGCTGCAAATTGATCGGGAGATGATGAATCAGCTTCTCCATAGTGGCGCACTACTCAATGACCCTATTGTTGATGAGTATATTCAGACGCTGGGACAAGCGATTGGCTCTCTGGCTGAAAGTGCACAAAGCCGCTTTCAGTTCTTTGTCCTCAAGGATCAGAACATCAACGCCTTTGCCATGCCCGGTGGGCATATTGGCGTCAATGCCGGCCTTATTCTCGCCAGCCGTTCAGAGAGTGAACTGGCCGGGGTACTGGCGCATGAGATATCCCATGTCACCCAACATCACATTGCACGCAGTGTGGAGAAGGTCAATCAGATGAACCTGCCTATGACTGCGGCAGTGATCGCGGCGATTTTGCTTGGCGCCAGCGGGGATCCACAGGCTGCCAACGCAGCACTTGCAGCTTCGATTGGTGGCTCCACCCAGATGCAACTCGATTTTAGCCGTACTCATGAAAGAGAGGCCGATTTTATCGGCATCCAGTTACTCGCCAGCGCTGGCTACGATCCACAAGGCATGGGCAACTTTTTCGCCCGGATGCAGGATGAAACCCGCTACTACGGTGCAGGAGTACCAGAATTTCTGCGTACCCACCCCGTCACTACCAGTCGTATTGCGGAAGCACAGGATCGAGCGAGACACTTTAGTACGATGTATAAGAGCGACAGCATTCACTATCTATTGAGTAAGGCTCGACTCCGCCTGTTATCGGCGAAATCAATAGATACACTAGGGCGTGAAACTGCCGCGGAGAAAAGCGGTAATGCGCAGGAAAAAGAGGTCCAGCGTTATCTGCGAGCGCTGATAAAACAGCGCAAAGGAGAGATTAATGGGGCACGCTCTGATTTACAGGCACTTCTGAAGGCCCATCCGGATCGAATTGCCTATATCCATGCCCTGGCAGAACTTGAACGCTCACAGTCAAATGAACAGACAGCGCTACTCCTCTACCGTGAAGGACTGCGCCAATACCCGGGCAATCCGCTATTAACATTGGCCATGGCCGAATGCCAGATCAGCCTCAAGCAGAACAATGCCGCCCGTGAACTGCTACAACAACTCATCCGCAAGTATCCCACCGCTGAGGCCTATCGCCTGCAGGCCGATCTGGAGGCGCAGGCCGATAATCTGGTGGCCTCATACCTGGCGAGGGCCGAATATTTTTACCTGATCCATGAACCGCATAGTGCTCTGGATCAGCTCAACAGTGCCAAACGCCTGCCGAACGTACCCCACTATTTCGCTTTGCGTATCGACGCTCGACTCAAGCAGATCACGGAAGAGATCGAGATGGGAAGAGCGCGCGCGGCCCTCTAGCACGCGCTTTAGCGGATAAAGAGTAAGCGTAAACCTCAGTTATTCACAAATCCCTAATATACTAAAACATATACACTTTTTCCTTTTGGGCTATTGCGTTCCCCCTCTCTTTGGGTATTCTTAGGCTTGTCCTGATTGTCAGGTATGAAATGTCATATCTGGTCATGACTAAGGATGGCAGCAAAGATGTACCCGCATAGCAAGGTAGAAGATGTGTAGTGAACACATCAGCATGAGCTATCGAATTAGCAAAACTCATTCTTAGGAGGAAGCAATGCGGCTAACCGCGCGACTTATAACTACAGCAAGTGCTCTCGCCACCATTATTGGTGCCCTGAGCCTATCCCCCCAACTGGCTAACGCAGCTGACGATAGTGTGATCGATCAAGGCAAGAAAATCGCTTTTGACCGCAAACTGGGTAACTGTCTGGCCTGCCACAAAATTGAAGGCGGCGATCTACCGGGCAACATTGGCCCACCGCTAGTGGCAATGAAGGCGCGTTTTCCGGACAAAGCCAAACTGCGTTCGCAAGTTTGGGACTCAACCCGGAACAACCCAAACAGCATGATGCCCCCCTTCGGTCGTCACGAAATTTTGACGGAAGCGGAAATCGACAAAGTGGTTGAATTCATCTATTCCCTTTAATCGTTTGACGCTCGCACTGCGAACAATTTGTTAAGGAGTTTACTGTGAACATGAAACGCCGAGTTTTTCTTAAAGGCACCCTGGCCAGCAGCGCCGTTGCAGTTGCTGTTGGTGCTGGACTGATTACTCCTCGCCTGGTACTTGCGGCATGGCCCAAGTCCGCTTTTGAGGCCAAAAGTGTTAATGAAGCCATGACCGGTCTATTTGGTTCTGACCTTGCCCCCGGCAGTAACGATATCAAGGTCGACGCACCGGATATCGCAGAAAATGGCGCTGTCGTACCCGTCACTGTTTCAACCACCATGTCCAAGGTTGAATCCATCACCATTATCTCTGAAAAAAACCGCACCCCCCTGGTAGCCAGCTTCACTATGAGCGGCAACACCAAAGGCATGATCTCCACCCGAATCAAGATGGGTGAAAGCTCCAATGTCATCGCGGTAGTTAAGGCCGGCGGTAAGCTGTACAGCGCCCGTAAGGAAGTCAAAGTCACCATCGGTGGCTGCGGCGGTTAATCCCCCGCTCAGGGACTTTCTATTCAAGATTCGAGTTTGGAGAAATAAACAATGGCTAATTCAATCAAGATCCGCGCCAAGATGAAAGGCAGTGTTTGCGAAGTAAAGGCGCTTATTAAACACGTTATGGAAACAGGCTTACGTAAAGACAAGAAAACCGGCAATGTAATCCCGGCCCACTTCATTCAGGAAGTCACTTGCCAGCACAACGGCAAAACCGTAATGAGTGCTAACTGGGGCACCGCAGTTTCTGCTAACCCCTATCTCTCATTTAGCTTCAGCGGCGCCAAGAAAGGCGACAAATTCAAGTTGAGCTGGGTGGATAACATGGGTGAACGTGACTCGGCTGAATCGGCCATCAATTAATTTGCCTGTCATCCGTTTACAGCACCACTTTCCTGAAGTAAGGAGTCATACAATATGCGCATATTCGCCTTAACAGCTACGCTGGTCGCCCTTGTCGCCGGCCTGCCGACAGCTGCACAAGCGACACCTGCGGAAGACCTGCAGGCCTTCCGTGAATACTTTATGAAGCGTTTTCCCGGCGTACCTCTCGATGAGTACAAAAACGGGGTTTACGCCATTAACGCCGACGCACGTTCTTCCTGGGAAGCCATTGAAGAGTTCCCCCCCTATGAAGATGCAGTAGCCAAGGGTGAGAAGCTGTTCAAGACCAAGTTTGCCAATGGCAAGTCCTACGCCAGTTGCTTCCCCAATGGTGGTAAAGGTATTCGCCAGAACTACCCCTACTTTGACAAGAACAGCGGCAAGGTCAAAACCCTGGAAGGGGAGATCAATGAGTGCCGGGTCAAGAATGGCGAGCAACCGCTGGGCTGGAAGAAGGGTGATATCGCCTCTATCTCCGCCTACATGGCTTCAACCTCAAATGGTAAAAAGCTTAACGTTGTTGTCCCCGACGATGAACGTGCCCTGGCAGCCTACAAGCGTGGTAAACACCACTTCTACGCCAAGCGCGGTCAGCTGAACCTCTCCTGTGCCAACTGCCACGTAGATAATGCTGGCAACATGGTACGCGCCGATACCCTCAGTCCTGCACTGGGCCACCCGACCCATTTCCCGGTCTGGCGCCTGAAGTGGGATGGCCTCGGTACCATCCAGCGTCGTTATGGCGGTTGTAACGAGCAGGTCCGTGCCAAGGCGTTCAAGGCACAGAGCGATGAGTACAATGCACTGGAGTACTTCCATACCTACATGAGCAACGGC
>JBNKBG010000055.1:0-17184 GCA_050287105.1 Thiohalomonadaceae bacterium | reverse complement strand
CTATTGTTACCGCCTTGCAAAGAGTCCGTACCCATTCATCAGCAATAGTCCGTGAACATGTAGAGTGGTCACTGGCACAACAACACACAAAAATTGGGTAACCCATGGCACGCATCCTCATCGTCGGCAACGCCACTCTGGATATCGTCAACAGCGTTGATCGCTATCCGGCGGAGGATCAGGAGCTTCGCGCCACGGCGCAACAGATCACACGCGGCGGTAATGCGGCCAATAGTGCGGTGGTGCTGGCTCAACTTGGCCACCACTGCCACTGGGCCGGAAGCCTGAGCGACGAAGCCAATGGTGAGGTGATCAGCGCTGATCTGCGGCACTACGGCATCAACCTTGAGCATGTGCACACGGTTGCCCATGGCAAGGTCCCCACCTCCTACATCGTCCTCAGTCGCGCAACGGGGAGTCGCACCATCGTTCACTACCGTGACCTGCCGGAATATCCGGCAGAGGCCTTTGCCGCCATCGAACTCTCTCAGTTCGACTGGCTGCACTTCGAGGGACGCAACGTCGGCGAAGTAGCCAGAATGATCACGCGAGCCAAAACGGTTGCCCCTCAGCTGCCACTGTCACTGGAGGTGGAGAAGGAGCGTTCAGAAATGGATAAGCTGTTGCCCTTCGCCGATCTCCTGCTCTACTCCCGCGATTACGCGGCACAACAGGGGGCGACAAGCGGTGAGACGTTTCTGCAGGGTATGGCGGGGATTGGACTCAGGGCAATGATCAGCTGCACCTGGGGCAGCGAAGGGGCCTATGCACTGTCCCCTGACGGTGAACTACATCATGTAGCCGCACACAAACCATCCAGGGTCGTCGATACACTGGGGGCTGGTGATGTGTTTAACGCGGGAATGATCGATCAACTGGTTCAGGGAGAGTCGTTGCAGTGTGCACTGGAGGCAGCGACGCGCCTGGCCGGTACCCAATGCGGTATTCGAGGTCTGGATATCGGCAAGAAAAAGCTATAGCTGGTCGGCCACATCCGAATAGGAACGGACCTGATCACGACCGTGATGTTTGCAATAGTAGAGTGCCTTGTCCGCCTGCATCACCAGGAGATCGAGTAATTTCTGTGTATCGTTCTCGGCGTAATAGGCGATATCCGAAACGCCGACACTCAGGGTAATGCTCAGATTTTTTCCTGAAATATCCCAGACATGCTGTTTGATTCGACTGCGGATTCTTTCTGCCAGCAACATAGCGCCATCATGGTGGGTGTTGGGCAGTGCCAGAACAAACTCCTCACCACCAAAGCGGGCCAGAATATCACCTTCACGAACCCGTGAAGCCAGTTCACTGGCCACTTGGCGTAATACCTGATCACCCACCGCATGACCGAAATTATCATTGACCGCTTTGAACTCATCCACATCCATGAGTAATACCGCATAGGGCTCTTTCTGCCGTACTGAACGTGCCAGAGCAGCACGTGCCTCCGGGAAAAAGAAACGGCGATTATGCAATTGTGTCAGATCGTCAATCACGGAGAGCATCTCATAGCGCAGCTTCAGCTCCTCCGCATCACTCAACGCCTGCTGCAGCTGTCGGGTACGCTCCTGTACCAATTCATCCATTTGATGGATCAGACGATTGTTAACCAATAACTGGCCAAGAATATTGCAGAATATTCTCAGGGTCCGCTCATGCCCATCATCGAAAAAACCGGCATGTGGATGCGAAACATTGAGGACACCGGTCACACCCTCTGCCCCCATAATCGGTACACAGAGGATCGAACCTACCGTTGTTGCCTGTTTATCTTCACCACCAAGTTCCGCGTGCGGGATAAAACGCTGATCAACACTACAGTCACGGCAATGCTGTAATTCACCGCTCATCGCCGCGATACCAACGATTCCCTCACCGAGTCGGAATTCGGTATCACGCGGATATCGATGACGTTCACCACTACGGGAAACGGTGATCAGATCATGCCAGTCCATTCCCGCGGCAATCGTTAACACGTCATCATGCAAGAGATAGATCGAGCAGCGCTCCAGATCCTGGTTTTCGACCAGCACTTCGAGCGACTTGTCCAGTAGCTCCTGATCGCTGCGGGATTGAATGGCAATGGAGGAGAGCGAGCGTAGTGCCGAAAGCGAATCAATCAGCTGAAAATAGCTGCTGTTCAGTCCCTGGTATGCCTCGATAAACGATTTGGTATCCATACCGTCAGCTCTTGCTGAATTGGTGTGCCAGGGCGCGCAAACTATCCAGTTGTGCCTCGACCTTTGCAAGTATCTTCGTCGCGCGTACCTCATCGATCCCCAGTGGCTGCAACTCTGCGATATCCGGACTCTGTCTTTCACTATCGTCAAACGCCCTGGACGAGGCCCAACGGGTGGCAAAACTAACCAAAGGGACCAGGGGCTGAACAGCCCCCTGATAATCGGAATTGAGGAAATGCTCCATCACCACCACAATTTTCTCCGGTAGATGCCACTTACGGCCCAGCCATGCCCCCACCTCGAGGTGGTTGGTCTGGAGCACCTTTTGCTCAGCAGCGATCAACTCCAGTGAGCCACAACAGCTACGACTCTCACCAATGATCCCGTTCATCTCATCGGGATAGAGATGAACCAGCACCAGTAGACCGAACGAGTGCAACAGCCCTGCCAGGTAGGCATCACCGGGACTGCACTTTTTCTCTACCGCGATATATGTGGCCAGATCATGGGCCAGGGTTGCGGTCAACACACTCTCCAGCCAAAACCTGTCCAACGGAAAATTGGGGCACTTCTCTACGGTGAAGGGACCGCTGAGAATAATGCCCAGTGCCAGGTTCCTCGCCATATCGACACCCAGCACCTGGAAAATGGCCTCTTCAGCAGTGGCAATAGGTTCGGCAGGGGAGTAGAAGGCGGAATTGGCAACGCCGATAATGCGCGCCAACAGTGAAGGGTCTTTTTCAATGATCTGCGCCAGGCGGGTCATCGCAATATCTCGATCAGCACAGGCTTCGAGAAACTGGTTCACTACCAGTGACATCGCAGGCAGGGATTTGAGCTTCTGTACTTCCAGACGGGTTTCGAGGGGAGTATGGCTAATGGACTGCATTTACCTAAATTCCACTTGCAGGGGCATCTTAATCAGGCCTTTTCGTCCAACAGGGTTCCCAGTACCTCATCCATGGTTTTGACCATAGCGACGTTGGCTTCAACCTGCCGCTGATTCATTTTGCTCTCCACCAGCGGAGTGACCATATCACTACCGTCACCCCCGGAGGCGCGTGCCACCTCGTTGGCATTGCGCTCCAGATCGTCAAGGCCGCGCTTGATGCCGTTTATCGATGTGCTCATTGTCTTGTCTACGTTCATGCCTCCAATATAGTCGCGAAGCCACTGGAAGAAAAGGACTGCTTCTATTCCCCGGCCCAGGCCTTGCGCAGGCGCTCCCGGTGCATGTTCAGCCAGTATCCGGCGATGATCGGGATCGCTGTATTGATCTGCCCGCTCTGGCAACCAGCCCAAAACTCGGTGAACGGGACTGCGCGTGCCAGGATATCCTCATCCTCCTCATCCAGTCCGTGAATCCCACCTACGCCGCTACTATCCACCCTGCCGCAAAACAGACTCATCCGTTCAGATGAACTACCGGGACTCACCAGGTACTCGCAGATCGGCTCCAGCTCATACACCAAACAACCCGCCTCCTCGATCGCCTCCCGTCGCACCACATCCTCCGGTGTTTCACCGGGGCCGATCATCCCTGCCACGATCTCCGGTAGCCATGGGCCATCCTCCTCCTGCAATGCACCGATACGGAACTGCTCCAGCATTACCACCTCATCGCGCACCGGGTCATAGGGTAACAGTGCCGCCGCGTGGCCGCGCTCTAATAGCTCGCGACTGATAACCCCACTCATTTCACCGCTATAGAGGCGATGACGCAGACGATATTTTTCCAGACGGAAAAAACCGCGATAACACTCCTGCCGCTCCACAATCTCAACATCCGCTCGTACCGGACCACGTAAAATGCTCATCTGACCACCCCTTCTGCCAGTGGAGATATGTCTCTCACTCCCACTGCGGTTATAATTCACCTACTCCCTTCACCATGACCAGACAATAATGCAGCCTAAGCAAAACACCAACTGTGATGTAACTGTCGTGATCCTTGCCGGTGGTGGCAGCCGACGCATGCATGGACAGGACAAGGGAATGCTGCCGCTACAGGGAAAACCACTGGTAACACACGTCATCGAACGTCTTGCACCACAGACTGAACACCTGCTGTTGAACTGTAACGACAATTGCAGCACCTACGAGCGCTTTGGCTACCCACTGGTTAGCGATTCCCTGCCGGGAAGACCCGGTCCACTTGCTGGTCTGCTCAGTGCCATGCAGCAGTCTGAAAGCGATTATGTCCTGAGCGTTCCCTGTGATACCCCCTACCTGCCGACAGATCTGCTATCGCGCATGTGCCAAAGTCTGCAACAGCACGGAAGCGAAGTCTGCAGTGTCAGTGACGGTCAGCGGCTACACCCCGTCATTCTGCTGGCCTCACGACAACTGAGTCATCATTTGGCGGATTACCTGACTTCTGGTGGGCGCAGAGTGCAGGAGTGGTTTGAAGCTCAGCGACATTGCATCGCCGATTTCTCCGATCAGCCTCACAGCTTTGCCAATATCAATACACCTGAAGAACTGCAGGCGGAAGAGACACCCTGAACAGAGAGCTTGTGAGTTGTTCAGCAGACCCAATATCTAAACCCCAGACAAAGATGAAACAACAGGAAACAAGATGAGCAATGCCAGTAGTAGCAACACCCCGGATCCCGCGCAAAGCGCGATGTTAAGTGTCGAACAGGCACTGCAACGTATCCGTGCCGCGATCGAACCGATCGCGATGAGTGAGACCTGCACATTATGGGACGCATATCAGCGTATTGTCGCCGAGGCGATCATCTCTCCGGTCAATGTACCGCCGCATGCCAACTCCGCTATGGATGGATACGCACTCAACGCAGCAGACCTGACCGAAAGTGGTAGCTGCAAACTGCAAGTCATCGGTAACGCCTTTGCCGGTAATCCATTTAGCGACAAGGTAAACGCTGGAGAGGCCGTACGCATCATGACCGGAGCAGTCATCCCGCAAGGCTGTGACACTGTAATCATGCAGGAACAGGTAGAGCGCGAAGACGACACCATCACTCTGCAAGCCGGTCATAAGGCTGGCGAGAATGTCCGCCATATCGGTGAAGATATTTCCCTGGGTGGCATCGTAGTAGAAGCAGGCAAGCGCATTGATGCTGCAGAGATGGGACTGCTCGCCTCGTTGGGAATTGGCCAGGTCAACGTTCGGCGCAAACTGCGTGTGGCCACCTTCTCTACCGGCGATGAACTCTGCTCCATCGGCGAACAACCCGGTGAAGGACAGATATTCGACAGTAACCGCTACAGCCTGGCAGGAATGCTACGCGCATTGAACGTCGAACATATGGATATGGGCGTGGTACGTGACGATCCCACTGCCATCAGCAATGCCTTTCGTGACGCGGCGGCGAAAAACGATGTGGTGATCAGCAGTGGTGGTGTTTCCGTGGGGGATGCCGATTATGTCAAACAGATCCTCGATGATCTGGGTAAGGTCAATTTCTGGAAAATCCGCATGAAACCGGGCAAACCACTGGCCTTCGGTCAGCTTGGAAGCGCCGTGTTTTTTGGGCTGCCCGGCAATCCAGTCTCGGTTATGGCAACCTTTTATGAAATCGTGCAACCCGCACTGCGCTTCATGCAGGGTGAAGAAGCGGTGTCGCCGCTGCAACTGCGGGTCAAATCCGTTGATCGCCTGAAAAGCCCTGCGCGCATGGATTTTCAACGGGGCATACTAAAGTATGAAAACAATGGTGAGCTGGTGGTTCAGAGTACCGGCGATCAGGGTTCACACATCCTGAGCTCCATGAGCCGAGCCAACTGTTTTATTCTCTTACCTGACGACTGCCGGAGTGTGGAAATTGGGGAGATGGTATCTGTGCAACCCTTTAAAGGGCTGTTCTAAAAGAATAGAGCGCTTAAAACAAAAAGGCCGACAAGAAGTCGGCCTTTTTGCTGCATGCTTGATTAAGCGCGCTTTACACGACGCTTAACGCGGCGCTTCTTCTTCGGCGCAGCACGCTTCTTCTCTGCCTTGGCTTCTTTCTTCTCTACAGCAGCAACGGCCTTGGCCATAGCACGGTCATAGACCTTCTGCTGAGCAGCATCGAACTTGGCCAGAGCAGCAGCCTGTGCGGCAGCCATTTTCTGCTCGAACTTGGCCACAGTCAGGGTTGCCTTAACCTTTCTTACTGCTTCCATCTTCTTCGCTACAGCGTTTTTAGCCGCAGCTGACTTGGAAGTTTTGGCCTTTTTACGTGCAGCACTCAGGGCATCAGCGGCTTTCTTGGCAGCAGCCTCAGCCTTGGCAACAGCCGCAGCAGCTTTCTCGTTACGTGCAGCAGCAGCTTTGAATGTGCCATTTCTGGTTGGATCCAGTTTAACTACAGCTTTACGTGCAGTTTTACGTGCAGCCGGACGACCGCGACGAGCTGTCTTCTTTACAGCTCTCTTCTTGGTTGCAGCTTTCTTTACTCGTGCCATATACCGCTCCTTACTAGTGTTTAACGATGAAACAAAACCATGTCGAACAAATTATAAACATACTTTCAAGATTTTTGTAAAAAATAGCCGGTTTTTTCAGAAATAAAAGGTCTTTTTTACTTTATCGATAAAAATATTCGCTTAATGAACTGCTTTTACACTCTTCAACACATCTGTTGAGCGTTTTTTTGTCACATACTGTGAGGACACGAAACCCTTTTCAGTAAAGTAATTTGATATAGAATTTATAACTATCGGCAAGTGTCATCTGGCGAACATGACACTTTGCCATAGACTCACTGTTGTAATGTAATCTGTAAAAAACGAATAGATGAGGAATCGTTATGGCCGAGGTAGAACCGCTGGATGCTGAATTAATTCAGAGTGATACTCAGGAGACCGAGCTTGCAATACCGGGGGCGGTACTCCCTACCACCCTGCACCTGCTCCCTGTATTCGAAAGGCCATTTTTTCCCGCACAGGCTGCGCCAATCATCATGGATGAAACTCCCTGGTTAAAAACCGTAGAGGCCATTGGTGAGACTGAACAGCATATGGCGGGACTGGTATTGGTACGACACGAAAGGCGGGATGAGCTAAAAACCGATGATTTTTATCAGGTCGGCAGCGTTGTACGCCTGCATCAACCCACCCGCGCAGGAGGAAAACTGCAGTTTATTGCCGAAGGCCTGCAGCGCTTTCGTATTGTTAAATGGCTCTCCAGCAAGCCACCCTACATGGTTCAGGTGCAATACCCGGAAGGGGAAAAGCACATTAACAACGACCAGGTGCGCGCCTATGCCATGGCGATTATTAATACTATTAAGGAGCTATTACCCCTTAATCCCCTCTACAGCGAGGAGTTGAAATACTTTCTTAACCGCTTCGGACCCAATGATCCCTCCCCCCTGTCCGATTTTGCCGCTGGTCTCACCACTGCAAAAGGCACTGACCTACAGGAGGTATTACAAACCTTTCCAGTCATTGAACGTATGCAGAAGGTACTGGTGTTACTAAAAAAGGAGATGGAGGTAGCCCAGCTACAGCATAAAATCCGCCAGCGGGTAGAAGACCAGATATCCGATCAACAGCGTAACTTCTTCCTGCGTGAGCAGCTCAAGGAGATCCAAAAAGAGTTGGGTATTGAGAAAGACGATCGCACCGCGGATCTGGAGCGCTTCCAGCAACGTCTGGAGAAACTGGTCATCCCGCAACATGCGCAGTCACGGCTTGATGATGAAATGCAGAAACTCTCGATCCTCGAAGTCGGCTCTCCGGAATACACCGTTACACGCAATTACCTCGATTGGATTACCTCTCTGCCCTGGGGCGTCGATTCGAATGATATTCTCGACCTCAAACGTGCGCGGCGCATTCTCAATCGAGATCACGATGGTCTGGATGACGTTAAACAACGCATTCTGGAATTCCTCGCCGTTGGTCAACTGCGAGGCACTGTGGCCGGCTCCATTCTGTTACTGGTCGGCCCGCCCGGTGTAGGAAAAACCTCTATCGGTCGCTCTATCGCCGAAACTGTTGGACGTAAATTCTATCGCTTCTCGGTTGGCGGGATGCGCGATGAGGCGGAGATAAAAGGTCATCGCCGCACCTATATCGGCGCCATGCCGGGAAAATTCCTGCACTCATTGAAAGAGGCGGGTACCGAGAATCCGGTCATCATGCTCGATGAGATCGATAAAATTGGTGCCTCCTACCAGGGTGATCCCGCTGCCGCACTGCTGGAGGTACTGGACCCGGAGCAAAACAGCGAATTTCTCGATCACTATCTCGATCTCCGTTTCGATCTCTCCAAGGTACTGTTTATCTGCACCGCCAACCAGCTCGATACGATTCCTGGACCGCTACTCGATCGCATGGAGATCATTCGCCTCTCCGGCTACATCACCGAAGAGAAGATGGCCATTGCCAAACACCATCTCTGGCCACGGCAACTGGAGCGCGCCGGGGTAAAAGAGAGCCAACTGAAGATCAGTGATACCGCCCTGCGTCAGATCATCGAGGGATATGCCCGTGAAGCAGGGGTACGCAGCCTGGAAAAACAACTTGGCCGAGTCGTACGTAAGGCCGCAATGCGCCTGGTGAGTGGTGAAAAGGGGCCGATCAAGGTTGGCCCACGAACCCTAGTAGACTATCTCGGCAAACCGTTCTTCGGCAGAGAAAAATTACTTACGGGTATTGGCGTGGTAACTGGACTCGCCTGGACGCCGATGGGTGGCGCCACACTCAGTATTGAGGCGACCCGGGTACACAGCCATGGTCGTGGCTTCAAGCTCACTGGCAAACTTGGCGAAGTGATGCGCGAATCGGCGGAGATCGCCTACAGCTATATCTCTTCGCACCTGAAGCAGTTCAGCGGCGACAAAGACTACTTTGAATCCGCTTTCATCCATCTGCATGTACCGGAAGGGGCAACCCCCAAGGACGGCCCCTCCGCGGGGATCACCATTGCCACTGCGCTCCTGTCGCTGGCACGCAAACAGCGCATCCGGGGGCCGCTGGCCATGACCGGGGAACTAACCCTTACCGGCAGTATCTACCCGGTAGGTGGCATTCGGGAAAAGGTTATCGCGGCGCGGCGTGTCGGTATCATGGAACTCCTGATCCCCGACGCCAATCGCGGAGACTTCGAAGAGCTACCCGCGCATATCCGTAAGGACATAACCGTCCATTTCGTTAAACACTATCGGGAAGTGGTGCCTATCATCTTTGAACAGTGACGGACACCCTGCCTTTTCCCGGCTAACTGTTATATATAATGTATGCACAAAGAGCGAAAAGAGCGCAGGCCTATGTTGAATCGACACGCTGGCATCCTAATCGCCATTGCACTGAGCGGTTGCGGCGGCAGTGAGGGGCTGGAGCGGCAATCCTCCTCTTTGCACAGTAATACCACTACCCATAGCGCGGTAACCGTTGCCAGGAACCAGGTCGGCACCCGCTACCGCTTTGGTGGAAGTTCGCCGCAAGGAGGATTTGATTGTAGCGGACTGGTCTACTACTCCTACCAGCGCGCCGGAGTAGAGGTACCACGCACCACTGATGGTCTCTATGACAGTACTTTTCCCGTCGACCCCAGGGCGTTGCGCCAGGGTGACCTACTCTTTTTCAGTATCAAGGGAAAGGTTTCGCACGTAGGCATCTACGTTGGCAACGGCACTTTCGTCCACGCTCCATCAAGCGGCAAAAAGGTTAGCTATGCCTCGATAGAGAGTCCCTACTGGCGCGAACATCTGGTCCGTGCCGGACGGTTATTCTAAACCACGAGCAGCCAGTACCAGTTCCTTCATCATTGCTACATGATCATCACGGCCATTCAGTGCCGGGATATAGAAGAGTACCTCCCCCCCAGCCTGAATGAAGATTTCGCGGTTCTCTCCGGCGATCTCCTCCAGGGTTTCCAGACAATCGGCCGAGAAACCGGGGCAGATCACCTCCACACTCCTTACCCCTTGCTGCGCCAACTGTTGCAGTGTTTTGTCGGTATAGGGTTGTAACCACTCCTCACGACCAAAACGTGACTGAAAACTGAGTAGCCATTGCTCATCGCTCAAACCCAGTTCCTGTGCCAGAAGACGTGCCGTCTCCTGACACTGCAGGTAATAGGGATCGCCCTCCTGCCGATAGCGTAGTGGTGTGCCATGAAAGGAGATCACCAGCTTCTCAACCGTCTGACGCCCGTCACGGTGTTCGCGCACCGAATTGGCTAACGCCGTAATGTACGAAGGATGTGCATGGTAACCGGCAATAAAATCCAGATGCGGCACATCGCGTCGCAGCTTCAGCGCATCGCTGATGGCATCAAGTGTCGAAGCGGTCGTCGAACAGGAGTTTTGCGGATAGAGCGGTAGTACCGTTATTGCGTCGATCCCGGCCTGCTGCAGTTCCGTCAATGCCGACTCAATCGAAGGATTACCGTAGCGCATCCCCAACACCACCTTGTAACGATCGGGTGCCAGCAGATCCAGCTGTTGCTGCAGCATGCACTGCTGGGTACGGGAGATCGACAACAAGGGTGAGCCCTGTTCGCTCCAGATGTCACGGTAGGCACGTGCTGAACGTGCCGGACGGGTACGCAGAATGATCCCGTGCAAGATCAACCACCACAGCGGGCGCGGTAGATCGACCACCCGCCGGTCCCAGAGAAATTCCGCCAGATAGCGACGCAGTGCGGCAGGGGTTGGCGCATCGGGGGTACCGAGATTGGTCAGCAATACGCCGATCTTCCTGTTACTGATTTCCATGCTGCTTGATCGCTCTCATGACTTCGTTTCGCGGTGTCCCTGAGTATAGCGTTACGACCAAACGCAAAACAGGCCCCGAAGGGCCTGTTCCATTACCGCATGCAGGATATCTCAACCCAGTGCAGCAAATACCGCGTCGCGGTTCTCTTCCACTGTGCGACCGGTGCCGGTCACCTTGACGTACTTCGGTGCGCCAGCAGCGCCACTGTTGGCCCAGCTCGAATAGAAATCGACCAGTGGTTTGGTCTGTGAATGATAGATATCGAGACGCTTGCGTACAGTCGTTTCGTTATCGTCATCACGCTGGATCAGATCTTCACCGGTTTCATCATCCTTACCCTCTACCTTGGGCGGATTGAAGATCACGTGATAGGTACGACCAGAACCAGGATGGACTCGACGACCGCTCATGCGTTTGATGATCTCTTCATCATCCACATCGATTTCAACCACCGAATCCAGCTCTACGCCATCGTCCTTCAGCGACTGTGCCTGGGGAATCGTGCGTGGGAAACCGTCGAAGAGGAAACCATTCTTGCAATCGTCCTCGGCAATCCGCTCCTTGACCAGACCAAGGATGATGTCGTCTGAAACCAGGCCGCCCTCATCCATGATCTTCTTTGCTGCTACGCCCAGCGGAGTGCCCGCCTTGACCGCAGCACGCAGCATATCGCCAGTGGAGATCTGTGGAATACCGTATTTTTCGCAGATGAATTGTGCCTGCGTACCCTTGCCCGCTCCCGGGGCACCCAAAAGAATGAGGCGCATTTTTTGCTCCTTTCATATGTTGTTATTACTGAAAATCCGTAGGGATTATGCCGAGGCATGGCAGGGATGAACAAAAGAGCCTATCAATAGGCCAATGCGCTGGTTTTATCGCACCGGAAAGAGATTGAGGCTACAACCGCTGCGCGCCGTTGGTGTTAAAGCGGGCAAACGGCTCTCTGCCCCACTGGGTCAGGCGATTCAGGGCCAGTGTTTCGACGTTATCGAGGGCCTCTTCACGCAGCATTTCCAGCAATAGCTCCACCTTCAGGGTATCGGGACTGTAGTGCAGGGCCAGGGCTTCCGGAGCCCCACTATGGTTGGGACGTACTCGTGGCATGGTATAGGCGGTACATTGGAGTTGCTCAATCCTTATCGTGGAGAAGGCCCGCGCCAGACGGTGACGCAACTCGCGGCGGGCATATTCAGCGCAAAAAATGGCGATCTCATCGATAAGTATCAGTAGTGAGGGATCTACCGTCTGTGGCAGATCGCGAAAATAGTCCAGCGCCGGATAGTAGCCCAACTGTTGCTCCATCACATAGGCATCGACCATCCCGGCCAGGTTATCGCCCAGCACCCAGGGCATATAGCCAGTCGCCTGTTCCACGATCTCCTGCGACACGGTTACCGTCAGACTGGCGGCAACAGTGACCACCTCAGTGGTTGATGCCCTGTTCTGTTCCATACATCACCTCATTGGGCTCGGCGGCCGCGACCGCGTGATTTCGACACCATTCTCGCTTCTTTGCCCCGTAAACAGCAAATCGCCTGCTGTAGCGGTATGGTGACCGGCAGCATTCTCTCCTGCATCACCGTACCCACCGCGTCGGTCTGGGAGAATACAGGATTCAACAGATATTCGCTGACGTGGCTAAGCATAAGCATAGCCCGTATCTCCCCCTCCAGCGCGGGCACCGCCTCAAGTAACTGGCGCAACTGACTATCCGCTTGCAGCAAATGCTCGCACTGCTTCTCAATGCTGGCGATATCACGCAGTCCCGGCAGATGAGGGAGATCGCTGAAGTAGGCACCGATGGTGTTAAACAGCGCGATGGCAGCCTCCTGATCCGCCGGATGCAACAACACATCCTCCGTCACCGCCATATACGCCTGCCCAGCTGCACTCAGCAGACGCTGCAACTGCCTGGCGTAGGGATTACCCTCTGCCGCAAGTTGAGTCAGCTCTTTTCGACAGGTCTCCGCATCGGCGCGTGCTGGCTGTTGCTCTGGCAGATCGTCGGGTAAGGTCTCAAGAAAGCCGATACGATAGCTGCGGTTACGCGCGCCACTCTGCCATAGTCGCTGCTTCTGTTCTTCATCGATCAGTCCCGGCTGCAGTACCAGTCGCACGGTATCGAGCATATCCCGCGGCTCGGTCTCGAAGGGCAGATGTTCGATGAGATGTGCAGCCAGCACCCTGCCCATCTCACCCGCCACCACCTGCTTACTCTCCAGCATACGCCGCGCATGCTCCGACCAGGGGGCACACCACCAGGCACGTCGCGCCAGTTCATCGGAGAGATTGCGAGAGCAGACTACCGCCATCACCGCTTCAGGCTCGCCCAGCTTGAGCAGACGATCCATCTGCTCGTGATCGATCTGCCCCATGCGGGTCCAGCGTTTGAGATAAACCGGATAACCGCCGGGAGAATCGAGTACCACTGAGGAGAGCGTAGAACGCACCAGTTTCAGATATTGATCGCGACGACCTGTCGGTGAGAGGGGGAACTTCATCTCCTCACCACCTTTTTTGAGACCGTAAACGGTCATGCTGTTTTCATCGATGCGCACCGCTTCGGCGTTGGCCAGCAACACATTCAAACGCAGCGCATCTTCAGGACTTAATTCCACGATATAACCCCAAAATCATTCACCGCAAAGGCGCAGAGGACGTAAAGTAAATCAAAACACCTGTCACCAATTCCAAATTTCATAATTTTTATCTGGGTGTTCACTTATACCGCTACAAACCATGCCGTTCTTTGCGCTCTTTGCGTCTCTGCGGTGCGTTTCTTTAATTCAATTGAATCCTTTGGCCCCACGGCACCGCTTGTTTGCCCTTGATCAACCACACTGTCGGATAGTTCGGCTCCCGTTCGGGAAAACGTCCCTGCGCATCGGTGAAGTAGACCAGCACATCGGGACGACGTTGCTCTTTTTCCACCCACTCAAATACCGGACGAAAATCGGTACTGCCACCGCCGGTGAAGTGCTGTGGCAGATCGAACTCTTCCCACGGTTCATAGGTCCAGCCGTCGCCGATCAAACCGGCATCACAGGCCAACAAGGTTACCCTTGCACGAATCTGTCCCTTGAGCGCATTTACCTCGGAGACAAACTCGACCATCTCCTTATCACCAATCGAACCACTGGTATCCAGTGCCACCACTACATCCAGTTCATGGCTCTTCAGACTGGGCATGATGTACTCACCCTCGCGACGCGAGGGCCGGGCATAGTTGAAATCATCTCTTGCCGTCACGCTGAGATAGCGCGCCAGTAACATGCGCCAAGGCAGTTGCGGCTGCAGCAGGTGATCGATAATGCGGCGTAGTGGTCCACTGAGCTTGCCCGCCTGCATCGCTTGCTGTGCGGCACCAGCGAGGCGTTGCTGCCACTGCACCGACAGGTTCTCCATCTCGTCGCGGCTCAATGGCGGTGGTTGCTTCGCCCCATCACCACTTCCCTGCTGCGGTTCCGGCCCATCGCCGTTTTCCTGTTTGGGTTGTTCCGGTCGTTGCGCGTCGCCGCGGCCGCCCTTGTTGTCCTCGCTGCGGCGCTGTTGCTGATTACCGCCTGTGGAACCCTTTTCTCTACTCTCATGTTGACCACCGCCCCCCTGTTTACCGCCACCGCTCTGATTCTCCTCGTCGTAGACGTGGTCGTCATGGGGCGTCAGGTTTTCATGCTCGTCGAGACATGGGTAGATCTCCTCCGCGGTCATCTCTTCGAACTCTTTGAGATAAAGCGCGTCGGGACACGGCGTTAGACCATCGGCGATCAGCAGGGGATTAATCGCCAGGTCGCAGGCCAGATCCCAACGATGCTTTTGTCGGTGATGACGGCGGGCAAAATGGGATAACGCACAGTGCAACGCCTCATGGGCGAGCACAAACTGGGTTTGATCCAGCGACAGGCCGTCGATGTATTCCGGGCTGTAATAGAAAGCACGGGCATCAGTGGCGACGGTCTTACACCACTCGTCATCCGCCGCGATCATCGGCAGGCGCAACACCAGCGCACCAAGAAACGGTTTATCGAGAATCAGCCGTGTTCGTGCTGCGCTCAGTTTTGTCTCGCAATGCTTTGACATAAAAACTCTCACCGCAGAGGCGCAAAGTACGCAGAGAACACCAAAAAATTCATGTTTACATCCTGAACTATTAGTTCTGCATAACAAACAGCTATGCCATTACCTGCTGTCGACTTCTTTGCGCCCTTTGCGTCTTTGCGGTTAAAACATTTCAATACAACATCACTTCCGCGACGGCCTGTGCCCAGGGCGAAAACTCCGGCACAGCAAAGATCGGCTGGCCGATGGCGCGATGCAGATCGGAGACCAGCATCACCCCCATCTCCCGTTCACGGAAGCGTCCGGCGAACTCAAGGATCGCACCGTAAACCTCGTTGGCCTGTTGCGGTGTTTCGTTCTTCGCCCGCAGGGCACGACCGACCAGTGCCGAGGCAACGGCGTACTGCAGATCAATCTCCTTTGGCAAGCTGACCGGTTCGCGACGCAAAATCGCATCGAGGTCAGGTAGCTTGTCCAGGTTGTCGACGAAGGCACCCAGCTCGATCCCGGCAGCGGGTCCAACGCAGGCCTGCAAGGTGTTCACCAGCAGGGTGCCGCTATTGCCAAACTTTTGCAGTGCACGATGGGCAAACTCCCAGGAGCGCGGCGAAGGAAAGGCAACCGGATTGTGCGACGGGTCGAAATCGAACAGCAGTTCAGGACGGAAACGCAGAAAACCAATCACCCGCTCATCGATACCATGGGCGTAGGCCCAGCTCACCCAGTCGTCGAGGTTGGTCTCCACCTCGAAGTGGGCGAAGCGGTTGGCGAGCGGCGCGGGCATGCTGTAGGTGACACCGCGATCGCCCTGGCGGTTACCGGCGGCAAAGATCGCCCATCCGTCTGGTACGCGGTATTCGCCCAGACGGCGATCCAGGATCAATTGATAGGCGGCAGCGGAAACGCTGGGGGGTGCCGAGGTGATCTCATCGAGAAACAGAATGCCTTCTACGCCGTGACGCTCGGCATCGGGCAGCATCGCGGGCACCGCCCACTCGACCCGCTCACCGCTACGAAAGGGAATACCGCGCAGATCAGACGGCTCCATCTGCGACAGACGGATATCGATCACCGGCACAGAGTGGCGTTCGCCCACCTGCTGCACCATCTGCGATTTACCGACGCCTGGCGGCCCCCACAACATTACCGGGGTGTGGTGCCCCTCGCGGGTACTGAGAAATTCACGTTCGAGAACATTCGCTATCTGCGCCGGACGCATGCTAATTCCTATTTGGCTAAATCAAAAAGATACTCTCTATAAGCATCTTATCTGATTGGGGCGACTTCGCCCGTTTCCAAATAGTGAATGTAGTCGCGCAGGATCAGCGCGTGGTCGAAGGCGAGGGGGTCGGGGGGATTACGGGGGTCGATCAACATGAGTGACCTGGCATCGTCGCGGGCTTCGGGTTCGCCCTCTCCTGCGGCGATGTAGACGGCGCTGACGGTGTGTCCGCGGGAGTCACGGGCGGGATTGGAGTAGCAACCGAGCAGGGTTTTGAGGGTCACCTGCATGGCAGTCTCCTCCAGCGCCTCGCGCACCGCCGCCTGCTCCAGGGTTTCACCCACATCGACAAAGCCACCCGGCAGGGCATAACCGTGAGGCGGATTGAGGCGTTCGATGAGGATAATGCGGCCCGGTGACGCCAGTGGCTCGATGATGATATCGGCGGCCAGCAGGGGCGTCTCGGGCCGGGGCATGAGTGTACTTAGCCTTCCTGCTGTTCTGCTTTGGCCTGCTGCTCGGCCACCTGTTTACGCACATCGTCCATATCCAGGGCTCGGGCCTGTTCAATCAGCTGCTCGAACTGCCCACCCATCAGCGCACCGGGCTGAGCGTAGATCACGATCTGATCGCGCATGATCATCAGGGTAGGAATGGAGCGGATCTGGAAATGGCCCGCCAGCTCCTGCTCCTCTTCGGTATTGACCTTGGCGAAGACGATCTCGGAATACTTGCCGGAGGTCTCCTCGTAAACCGGACCAAAAGACTGGCACGGACCACACCAGGGAGCCCAGAAATCAATAATTACGAAATTGTTGCTGCCGACGACTTCGTCAAAGTTATCCTTGTTCAGTTCAACGGTTGCCATGATTAAGCTCCTGGTTGGTCTGAAAACCACCCGCTAAGGGCGGTACGCTGGTAAAAAATGCAGGGCCGGGCCTGCATTAGCGTTCAATGATACATAAATGGGCCGAGGATTTCCCGGACTCAATCACATTCGCAGGGGTCAACTGTACTTGTTGATAAAGCGGATGATTTTACGCCGCC
>JBNKBG010000054.1:0-17239 GCA_050287105.1 Thiohalomonadaceae bacterium | reverse complement strand
TCTCCCCCACCGAACAGTCGACGGCGGGTGGCTACCTCGGTCCCTGGACCGACATCTATGCCATTGGTGCCACCATCCGCGCCTGTATCGAGGGCCATGCGCCACCACCCGCCGAAGAGCGGCGGATGCAGGACGTGATGAAACCGGCGACCGAGGCGTTCAAGAAGGGCTACTCGAAGAAACTGCTGCGCGCCATCGACTGGGCCATGGAGGTCGATCCCATGTACCGGCCACAGAGTGTCGATGAACTGATCGCCGGAATGACCGACGGCAGCGGCCCGCCCAAAGGGCATGACGGTGGCACGCCGGATAACGAATCGATGCTGGAAAAACTCGCCAGCAGCTTCTCCTGGATCAAGGGGGGCTCCTGATGCGTTACGAAATCGGACAGGCCAATCGTCTCGGCAATCGCAGCAGTAATCAGGATCGCTTCGACGCCATTGAGACCCCGGAGGGAATACTGCTCGCCCTGGGCGACGGAATGGGTGGCCAGGCCTTTGGCGAGGTTGCCGCTGAGATTCTGGTGGATACCGCCAGGGAGATCTATCTACGCGAGAAACGACCGGTCACCCAGGTAACGGAGCTGCTCAATACGATTATCGTGACCGCGCATCGACGTATCGTCGACTTCGGTGCGCAGCAGGAACCACCCGCCACACCCGGCACCACCGCCGTGCTCTGCCTGATCCAGAGCGGTGAAATCACCTGGGCGCATGTGGGTGACAGCCGCCTCTATATCTATCAGGGCGGCCTGCCACTCTACCGCACCACGGATCACTCCTATGTGGAACAGCTGTTCCAGCGCGGCGAGATCAGTCGCTGGGAGCAGGAGAGCCATCCGCAACGCAACCAGATCACCCAGTGCCTCGGTTGTCGTAGCGATCTGCCTGCGATCAGCTTCAGCAACTGTGTCACCCTGAAGCGCAATGACATCGTTCTACTCTGTTCAGATGGTCTTTGGGGAGCGTTGGACGATGCCCAGTTGGGCACCCTGCTGGAAGCCAGCAACAACCTCGATGTCGCCCTGAATGAACTGGCGGAGAGGGCCGAACGTAACAGTTATCCAAAAAGCGACAACATCAGCGCACTGGCACTGCGTTTCATCTCCAGTGATGGCGCGCAACCCCTGCATGAAGAGCGCGGGCGATCACAGCGGGTCAACGGGCGCAAGGATAGTCTGGAAGATGCCATCGCCTCGATCGAAGAGGTACTTCGCGAATACGAAAACGAGATCGAGAAGTAGTCCCTATTCGCTCACCTTCTTTGAACGGGCGGAATCTTCAGCATAAAAACAGTATTTACCCCGGCCACTCCCCTTGGCCGCGTACATCGCTTCATCGGCACACTTGATCAGCGTCTCTGCAGTCTCCGCATCGTCGGGACAGACAGCGATACCAACACTAACGCCTACCTGGCATTGAATGCCGTTATATTCCAGTGGTTCGGAAACGGATGCGATCAGTTTATTTGCCACCACAGCCGCCTCCTCTACATCCTTGAGTCCGGTCAGCAGGATCACAAATTCGTCACCGCCAAAACGTGCGACGGTATCCGACCCTCGCACCGTATCCTGTAGTCGCTGTGCAACTTCACGCAACACGCTATCGCCCATGGCGTGACCCAGCGAATCATTGATCGGTTTAAATCGATCCAGATCGAGAAACAGAACCGCCGTTTTGACCATGCCGCGGCGGGCGTTAACCAATGCCTGCGCGGTCCGATCAAGAAACAGATTACGATTGATCAAACCCGTCAGCGGATCGGAATTGGCCAACTCACGCAAACGTGCCTCGGTACTCTTCTGCTCGGACAACAGGGAGAAGATGCCAATGTAGTTTGCCAGCTCTCCCTGGTGATCCAGTACCGCAGTTATGGAGACCCACTCAGGATAGAACTCACCGTTTTTATGTCGATTCCACAACTCACCCTCCCAGTGTCCACGCTCTTTCAGAGCGAACCACATCTCGGCAAAGTAAGATTCCCCGTGTCGGCCGGAGGAGAGAATGGAAGGGTCCTTGCCGAGCACCTCTTCCGCGGTATAACCGGTGAGTTCGGTAAAGGCATTGTTGACCGAGACAATCTGGTTATTCGGGTCGGTGATCATGATGGCATTGGTGGCGCTCTCCATCACGGCGGCATGCAGTTTCAGGCGATCCAGCAAACGGGTCTTCTCCACCCCGGTGCGCGCGGTGCGCCAACTGAGAAATGCCAGCACCACAAAAGAGAGTACAAGCAACAAAACATAGTGATTTAAGTGCTCGAAATTGAGCGCGTTCAGTTTACCTCGTGGTGAGTGGATAACCAGGATCAAACGTTCCGGATTGAGTGGGGCCAGCGATGTTCCAACGTCGGAGTCGTGGAGACCGGCTGCGTCCACTCGCTTGCTGAAAGCAGCCACATCAAATGAGGTAAAACTGTAGAGCCCCCTGCTTGTCTCCACATGACCACTGCTCTGCCCTGCAATCTCACGCCATGCCTGCGCATCACGTTTAACCAGACGCTCATCCCGATCAAGCATAAAACCCCATGTCGGCTCACCGGATGAGGAGTAGAGCCAGTACCCCTCCGCATTAAGCAACGCCAACTCATTCTCCGGATTCAGAAGGGTGGCGGCGAAGTTTTGCAGCAGGATCGAGGCCTGGTAGTTAAGGACCAGCAGACCATCCGTTTTTCCCGTTGCATCCCTCGTCGGCATGGCGAAACGCAGCATCGGCCGATGTGGTAGCTCCAGCTTGCCGTGTTCCACATTCAGATCCAGTGGAGAGACAAATACCTCGCCGGGGGGCAGGACGATCGCTTCCTTGTAATAGTAACGATTGGACTTGTCCTGCATCTCATTACCAGGAACGACGCGCGTAGTGCCGTCACGATGATCAATACGCAGACGCTCGTAACCCCTCAGATCCAGCCAACGGATCTGATCATAGCGATCCATGTGGTGGGCAAAGTTGGCGAGATCATCTTCTGCACGAACTCTCAGCGCTGTGGTACGTTCAGCGAAATACTGGCGCAGGCTTTCATTACTGGACAGGTAACGTAACGCACGAATAATTCCGGAGACATCGCGTTGCAGGGATTGTAGTGACATCCGCAGCTGATGCTGTTGTTTTTCCCGCAGCAGATTTTTTTCGTAGAGGGTGTCGACCGTAAAATTGATCACGATGACAAGACAAAAGAAGCTTATTAGCGGGATAAATAGCCGCAAAAAACCAGAGATCGTTTCCCCGTATCGTTCCATACCGTAGTACTTCATACCTGTTACCAAATATGAGCCCGGCTCTGAACATTCGCTGCTGAACGATAATATGTGCTCATTACCCGGTCATTCTGCCTGATAGCGCGTGGCATACAACCGATGACAGGGCAATTTACCCCTAAATTGGTAGCCTGTTACGCCGCAGCAGAGCGCACTCTTTCGTGCCGACTTTACGCCTCCAGGCGCTCCAGTTTGGCATAGGCCAGCACCAGCCACTTGCACCCGGCATCGCTGAAATTGACCTGTACCCGTGCCTGCGCCCCACTACCTTCATACTGCAGCACCACCCCATTACCGAACTTGGGATGACGTACCGATTCACCGATGGAGAATGCCTGCCCTTCCTCAGTCACGCTTTTACCGCGGAAGACTGGTGTGGCAACGCCGCCACCCATGCGCACCTCTTCGAGATACTCCGCCGGGATCTCGCTGATGAAACGTGATGGACGGGTATAGCGCTCCTCACCATACAAACGTCGCACTTCGGCGTAGGTGAGATAGAGCTGTTGCATCGCCCGGGTCATCCCCACATAGGCGAGACGTCGCTCCTCCTGCATCCGTCCCGGCTCCTCACTGGAGAGCTGGTGCGGGAACAACCCCTCCTCCAGACCCGCGAGGAAGACCAGCGGAAACTCCAGACCCTTGGCCGAGTGCAGGGTCATTAATTGCACCGCATCCTCGTGGACACCTGCTTGACGTTCGCCGGCCTCCAGCGAAGCGTGGGCAAGGAAGGCGGAAAGGTCATCCAGCGGCGGTACGCCCTCGCCCTCTGCATCGTCGAACAGCCCATCGTCATACTCAAATTCGCGCGCGGCGGAGACCAGTTCCTCCAGGTTCTCCACCCGGGCACGGCCCTTCTCGCCCTTCTCCTTTTCAAAGAATTCGCGCAGACCACTGTGGGCCACCACATGCTCCACCTGTTCATCCAGTTCCTGCCCGGCGGTCGCCTGCGACAAACTCTCGATCAATTGCAGAAACAGGGCCAGGGCGTTGCAGGCGCGTGCCGGAAGCGCCTGCGCAGCGACAATCTCCTCTGCCGCCTGCCACATGGATATGAGCTGTGCCCGCGCCCGTTCGCGCACCGCCTCGACGGTACGCGCGCCGATGCCGCGGGTAGGGGTGTTGACCACCCGCTCGAAGGAGGGATCATCGCGGCGATTGTTAAGCAGACGCAGATAGGCCAGCGCGTGCTTGATCTCGGCGCGTTCGAAGAAGCGCAATCCGCCGTAGATACGGTAAGGGATCGCCGCATGCATCAAGGCCTCTTCCAGTACCCGTGATTGCGCATTGGAGCGATAGAGAATGGCGCAGGCACGACGCGGATTGCCCCGAGCCGCCCAATCGCTGATCCGTTCGGCGATGAAGTGCGCCTCATCCAGTTCGTTAAAGGCGGCATAGAGACGGATCGGCTCACCGCTCTCGCCCTCGGTCCACAACTCCTTGCCCAGACGATCGGTGTTCTGCGCGATCAGTGCATTGGCTGCCTTGAGGATGGTGGCGGTGGAACGATAATTCTGTTCCAGCCGGATCAGGTGTACGTCATTGAAGTCGGTGCGGAACTGGTTGAGATTCTCCACCCTGGCCCCGCGCCAGCCATAGATCGACTGGTCATCGTCACCAACTGCGAAGAGTTGCCCCTGGTCCCCGGCCAGCAGCCGCAACCAGGCGTATTGAATCGCATTGGTATCCTGAAACTCGTCCACCAGAATGTGCTGGAAACGCTTGCGATAGTGCGCCAGCAACTCGGGATGGTTCAGCCACAGCTCATGGGCGCGCAGCAATAGTTCTGCAAAATCGACCACCCCGTTGCGCTCGCACGCCTCCTCGTAGGCGCGATAGAGGCGCACCATCTGCTCCTCGTGGAAATCGTCGGCGGGATCGATGTGCTGCGGGCGCAGCCCTTCATCCTTCTTGCCATTGATGTACCACTGGATCTGCCGCGGCGGCCACTGGTTTTCGTCGAGACCGAGTTCGCGCAGGATGCGCTTGATCAGGCGGTACTGGTCATCGCTGTCGAGAATGGAGAAGGCCTGCGGCAGCCCCGCCTCCTGCCAGTGAGCGCGCAACAGTCGATGGGCAATACCGTGAAAGGTGCCGACCCACATGCCAGAGGCCGGCATCTGCAGCAGCTGTTCGATGCGCCCACGCATTTCGTTGGCCGCCTTGTTGGTAAAGGTTACCGCGAGTACACCATAGGCGGAGGCCTGGCCGGTGCGGATAAGATAGGCGATGCGGTGGGTCAGCACGCGGGTCTTGCCGCTGCCCGCGCCCGCCAGGATCAGCAGGTTTCCGGGTGGGGCGCAGACCGCTTCGCGTTGGGCTTCATTGAGGTCGTCGAGCAGGTCAGAGATATCCATGCGCCGATTCTACCAGAGTGACGCCATCAGCCCTGCGCTTTCAGGTAGGCAATGAATTCCTCATGGGAGATGGCCTTGCTGAAAAAGAACCCCTGCAACTGATCACAGCCGAGTTTCTTCAGGAACCGGCGCTGTTCCTGCGTCTCCACACCCTCTGCGACCACTTTCAGGTTGAGGCTATGGGCCATGGCGACAATCGCCTCGACCAGCGCCACGTCATCCTTATCGATGGGCAAGCCGGAGACGAAGGCGCGATCAATCTTCAGCACATCGATGGGAAACTGCTTGAGATAGCTTAGTGAGGAGTAGCCGGTACCAAAATCATCCACCGCCAGGGTCACACCCATCGCCTTCACCTCACGCAGGATCCCCATCACGGTGTCGGTATTCTCCATCATCACCCGTTCTGTGATCTCCAGCGTTATGCTGGCCGGGTCGATGCCACTCTGCTCAAGCGCCTGCGCCAGCAAAATATGACACTGCTCACTCTTGCACTGCAGACTGGAGATATTAATCGCAATATAAAATTTCCCCTTTGTATACTGCTGAAAATCCTGTGTATCCAGACAGGCCTGCAGCATTACCCACTGTTCAATAGAGACGATGATGCCGATGTCCTCGGCCAGCGGCACGAATTCTTCCGGTGATATGGGACCAAGTTGTGGATGCGTCCAGCGTAGCAGCGCCTCGGCACCGACCACTTTACCCTGGAGGTCGTGTACTGGCTGGTAGTGCAGCATCAACTCATTCATCTGCAAGGCGCGACGCAGATCGTTTTCCAGCAACAGGCGACGTTGCGCCGCTTCATTCATCTGCTGGGTGAAGTAGCGATAGACGTTACGCCCGGCCGCTTTGGCGCTATACATTGCAGCATCGGCATTTGCCAGCATCTGCTCCAGATTGTCTGCATCGCCGGGGTAAAGCGTGATACCGATGCTGCCAGAGATATATGCCTCACGACCATTCAGGGTGTAGGGTTCACGCAGTCGCTGCAGCAGCTTTTCCGCAATATGATCCACCTCAATGTTGCTGTTGATGTCGTAGAGCAGTACCGTGAATTCATCGCCACCAAGACGCGCCACGCTATCGGTTATCCGCACATTATGGGTCAGGCGTGATGCTGCCTCCTGCAGCAACAGATCACCGCTGGCATGGCCCAGGGTATCGTTAATTGACTTGAATCGATCCAGATCGATAAACATCAAGGCCAGACAGGAGTGCTCACGTTGCGCCGCATGCATCGCCTGTTCCAGACGGTCCTTGAACAGGTTGCGATTGGGTAAGCCGGTCAAGGCATCATAGTTGGCCTGATGCCAGATCTTCTCCTCATCCCGCTTGCGTTGGGTGATGTCACTGAACACCGCCATATACTGTCTTTCTGCACTTTCATCGCCCTTTATCACAACGATAGAGAGCCATTCCGGATAGATCTCACCATTCTTGCGCCGATTCCATATCTCGCCCTGCCAGCGCCCATGAAGCTTAAGACTGCGCCACATCTCCTGGTAAAAGATTTTTTCATTTCGTCCGGAACTTAAAACCTTCGGGTCATTCCCCAATACATCCTCATCACTGTAACCAGTGATCTGGGTGAATGCCGGATTGATAGCAATAATCTTGTTCTCTGCGTCGGTAACGATAATCGCTTCCGATGTGGTCTCAAAAAATGTCGCCGCTATCCGCAGCTGCTTCTCTGATTTTTTCCACTCGGTTATATCGGTAATAAAGGCAAATGAATGTCTGACGTCCTTGTCATGATGAGGCATGTCGGTCGCATTGACGCGGACGACAACATCACTGCCACTCCGATGTTTCATCACTACTTCATAACTGCGTTGCGGTTGTGCATGCTGTTGCTCTGCCTGATGACAAAACAACTTGGCATTCTCTTCATCGGTAAAGTCTGTGGGTTTGCGTCCCAACAACTGGTTACGCTCACGACCCAGCATCTGACACAGCGCATCATTGACTTCAAGAATACGGAAAGAGGCCGTATCCAGCAGCCAGTAGCCTTCACCGGCCGTAGTAATAATGGTGTAGTACCTTGCCTCGCTTTCACGCAGTGCCTGCTCGCTACGAACCCGCGCGGTGACATCGTGAATAATGGAATAGAGCAATGTCTTGTCAGCCACTGCCACCGGTCCCGAGTGCACCTCGACATCACGCACCTCACCGCTGGCCAAACGATGACGAAACAGGAAATATTCATTCATCTCCTCTTTCGCCCGCTGCATTTCATGCGCCACCTCAGCATCGGTCAGGATATTGATATCCGATATACGCATCTGTTTTAACTGTTCGCGGCTGTAGCCATAATAGGCAGCTGCTGCATGGTTGGCATCGACAATCATGCCGTCATCCGGATCAATCAACAGCTCTACCGCACGGTTCCCCTCGAACAGTTCGCGATAGCGCATTTCGCTCTGGCGCAGCTGCTCCGATATACGTGATGACATATCCACCGCTTTCTGGCGACTACTTTGCAACCAACGGATAACCGTCAACAGAAACAATGTCAGGAGCAGTGCGACAACCGGCACCAGGTGCACAAAAGGGTTGCTCCTGTGCCGTTCAAAATCCTCGGAGGAGTAAAACGTGACCTGCCAGGGATGCGACCCCAAAGGAACCTTGAGTGACTTTTGATAGGCAGCGTATCGCATTCGATCGCTACGCGAATCAAAAAAGGCGCTGTCGTCTACTTCGGCTATCGCAAGTTCAAAGTCATTATTTTTCAGCGCCGTGGCAATATTGGCAAGCCAGAACTCCACATCGAAGGTAAGCACAAGCCACCCTGAAACCGTGCTATTCCTGACACCCGTCGCGCGGTTTGCGACACTGGATATTGGCATTAGCAGTCTGACGATATTTCGCCCGTTTATGGGATCAGGCATTACACCGCTGAGCATGGATCGTTGTTGTGTACAGGCCCCCTGCATGGCGACAAGGGTTTTCGCCTCTCCGGCGAGATCGTAGCCCAACAGAGGATTGTGTAACGGTTGCGGGTCAGTCAGAGTAATAACGACAGAAAACTTTCGTTGTTCAACGGTCTGTGCGGCGGCAGTATCAGGATTCACCCCTGCCAGACATGGTGTATGGTCCTGGCCATTCGTCGCGCTGTAGCTGGCATAGGCAATGCTGCTTATCCCTGGATAGTTGTTCAGCAGCTGCATTGAGCCCACAAAGTGACTCCATTCATCCTCCGTTACCTTCTCTGAACTCAGGTAGAGTCCGCGGGTAGCGAGAATGAGATTTTCATAAAGGCCGAAACGCTCCTGCATGAGTTGCAGGGCATGATTAACGGTCTGATCGAAGTCCATTTCGACCTCCTGGCGATGGCTACGTACACTGTAATCCCAGTAGAGTAGAACCAGGATGACAATGAGCAGCAACAGCAACCAGGGGAAGTAGCGCAGACGCATCAGGTCTTCTGCTTTGCTCTGAAGGGATTTTAGAATGGTCACTATCGCCTCATTCAATTAATGATTTTGGCTGAGACGCATAGTCAGACGTGCTGTATCGTTCATGTGGGATATTTACCGCCTGCGCGCTACCGATCTCGTGTCGGCTATCTTGTAACCATGACTGTAGTATAATCTGGACCTCTTTCAATACCCTGTTTGTATACGGTATCCCCCCATGTCGACAAGAGAAGTACCAACGATCATCTCCAATCCTCACTACAACCGTATCGGCGGTGAGCAGAAGATCCGCGAATTGGTAGACCGTTTCTATCAGTTAATGGATAGCCTGCCTGAGGCAGAAAGCGTACGCGCCATGCACGCCCGTGACCTGCGTGGTTCCAGAGAGAAGTTGTTTATGTTCCTCTCCGGCTGGCTTGGCGGACCGCAGCTCTACACCGAAAAGTATGGCCACCCACGACTGCGTCAGCGCCACCTCCCCTTTGCCATCGACAGCTCGGCACGCGACCTGTGGATGCGCTGCATGGAGCAGGCGATGGTCGATGTCGGCATTGAAGAGTCACTGCGCAAAGAGTTGCAGGCTGCCTTCTATAAAACCGCAGATTTTATGCGTAATCAGCCGGAATAGTGCGGCTGCGTCTGGGGTTAGCCCTGTGCTAGGATGGACTCAGTCTACCGTCTGACAGGTATTCACCTTGAAAAACGCCATTGTCCTACTGCTATTTAGTACGCTCTCCATGGTTGCGATGGCAGAGGTGGGGCACGAGAGTGTCGCGCTCGGAGCAGATGTGGAGATGGACCTGCGCTATTTCAGTGCAAGCGGCGATACCCTGATACTCGGTTTCCCCTGCGATCAGGGGATGGGCCATGCCGAGGCCGAAGCGGGCGAGGTGCTGGCGGGACGCGGTATCGAAGTGTGGCTGGCGGATCTGCTGGGCGCCCACTTTCTACCCATCGCCCCCAGCAGCATGCGCAGTCTCGAGGGCGGCGAAGTGGCCAATCTGATCGGCCATGCCATCGACAAAACTGGCAAACGTATCGTCCTTACCGCCAGCGGTCATGGTGCCATACCAGCGCTGCGCGGCGCGCACATCTGGCAACAGCAACACCCTGAGGATCACCATCTGCTTGGCGCCATCCTCTTTTTTCCCGTCTTGTCTGCACACAACCCCGAGCCGGGCAAACCACTGCAATACCTCGACATCGTGCAGCAGACCAACCTGCCCATCGTGATCATGCAACCGGGTAACAGCCCCAACCGCTTCTGGATCAAGACACTACAAAAAGCGCTGGAGAAAGGTGGCAGTAAAGTTCATGTCGAGATCCTGCCCGGTGTGCGCAGTCGATTCTATGCCCGTGAAGGCGACACCACCGCGGCGGAAAAGGCGATGACCGAGCGCCTGCCGGAACTGGTGGAAAGCGCCATCACCACGCTACATAAGCTGGAGAAATAGCCATGCGCATCTTCTTACCACTCTTTTTCCTCTTTGCTTGCACCTTTGCACGGGCGGGAGAACTGTCACCCTATAGTGGCGAAACACTGCCCGACTTCACCCTCAGCGATCTTCAGGGCAACACGCATACCCTGAGTGCCTATCGTGGCAAAGTCGTGATGGTCAACTTCTGGGCCACCTACTGCGGCCCCTGTATCAAGGAGATGCCCTCGATGCAACGGCTGAAGGAGAAGCTGGCGGGCAAACCCTTCACCATCCTGGCGGTGGACATGGCCGAAGAGAAACACGACGTACAGGCATTCCTTACCCAGCATCAAATCAAGATCGATTTTCCTGTGCTGCTGAACCCGGAAGGTAATGTGGTAGAGGACTGGATGATCACCGCTGTGCCCACCACATTTGTTATCGATCCCAAGGGAACGATCCGTTACGCCCTGTTCGGCGGTATCGAGTGGGACAAGTCGGATGTGGTTAAGACGATTAGTGGCTTGATGGATTAATAACTTTTAACGCAGAGGACGCGAAGGTCGCAGAGAAAAGCTCGCTATGTCGCATCTGCGGTGTTGCCATCAAGGCAACTTGTGTTGTGCAAAGTTTCATCTGACCCCACTTATTCATCAAATTCTATGTGCTTGTCCCAAAGTAAAGAGCCCCATCCTAGAATAGCGATATTCATAGTTGATTCCTTGCGTGACTAACGGTTGTAATAAGCCGCGCAGCTTTGCTGCGTCGGCCTTGATTTAATTGTTAGGCTTGTGGTTTGATAATGATTCCTAATGTAAAGGAGTTACACATGCCTACGCCTATCTTAAAATCTTCTACGAATACTTACTTAGTTGTTTTTGATCTTTATCATCTCCCTGATTTTGATGCTGTTTCAGTGCTAGAAGAGTACAGCGACAACAAGAGATATACTGATAATGTGTTTTTTATTAAGACCACAGACCAAATGGAGACAATTAATAAAAAACTAAATAAAACTGTAGATATAGGGGCTGTAATGATTATGCCTGCTGTTCAGCCTTACTTTTCCACACCACAAGGGCCGGTTGAGGATTGGTTGGATCATGCTCTAAAAGAGTAATAACTAGATGTCCTTCATTTTCAACTAATTTATCTAAGAATGCCGTTTATTCACTACTATAAGGGAAGTGTAGAATATACCTTTCCCTACCTTTCTCTTTAATTACTCTCATTTTCTCTTTGCCTCCAGTCAGCTAGTAGTATTTATTTGTTATTATTGAATGCCTATTTTCTTCGGACGGTATTCCCGTCGAAATAATAACTACAAGCACCTTCATTTTCGTTGATACTCATATTATTTGAGAATTGTGCCGACATTGAGAGAAGCCTGAAACTCTCCCGACTCCAAGAAGCTGCTTCCCGAAAATCACCGTCTTGTTCGGATTTTTTCGCCATTTCAGATGCGCTATCCGCAGCATCTTGGAGTTGGCTTAATATTTTTTCTCGGCAATCTTCATCGGTCTGAAAACATCCTGTTAGCGTAAAACACATCACTAACATCACCACAATCTTCTTTCCCATTCTCTAACTCCCTATTTGTTTTATTAGCCTAACGCGCTGTTAAGGGGCGCGGAGCCGCATCGCGGCGGAGCGTCCCAGTGAGCGAAGCGAATGACTTGAACAAATTGTTGGGTGATAACTTAAGCAAGTTGCTTTCCCTGGCGATAATGTTCTGGAGAAAGACGCTTTACGCTATGAAAGGCTTCTTTATATGCTTCTACCTCCCACAACCACGCCTCTTGAATTTCGTATTGTGGGTTGTATAGAACCCATATTAGGAAATCCCAGTGATAGTTTGTTGCTTTTGGAACCCATGTAACAAAGCTACCCGGTTTTCCGCTGGGCCTGTTGCCTTTAACTTGGTATTTTTTATTTTTATATATGAAATCAAAACCTTTCTGAACAGCAGTTACACCTCGCATGCACTTTGAATATTCTTCTTCGCCACAACCCACAAGCAGTGCCGCATCATATTCTGAGAGAACGGTAGTTATTTGAGGTGCATTGCCAAATTTTGCTTCCCAGCTAAGAGCTGATTTGACAAGTTGTTCTCTGAGTGAGCTCATTTCACACCCAACTATAATTAGGCACCCTAAATGTCGGAATTTAAAACGACATTTAGGGTGTATAACAAACCTACCCCTATCCAAATCAACTAGTTGGCTTTTGAATAGGTAGCCTAAAAGGTTTTGCTAACGGGACTGGGGGAATTGAACTAAAGCACTCCCTCGCCCGGTGATTCCTGTCTCCTTTCTACCGCGATACTTGCTTATTGGCAAGACTGGATTCCGGCTTTCGCCGGAATGACGGCCTTCTTAATGTCGGATTACGCTGCGCTAATCCGACCTACATCACTCTGCACCCTTTGCGCCTTTGCGGTGAAATTTTCTTTTTGTCTATTCAGTGATCGTTCAGTCGCTGTTGCAGTTCACGGCCATAGGCTTCCACATCGGCAAGCAGTTTCATGCCCCTCTCATCCGGTGACTCTTCGTTCTTGACCCGTTCGATCTCGGCAAAGAACGCCTTGAAGCTAAAGAAGCCGCCTTCGCCACTGTTCAATCGTTGACGACAGAACTCCTGCCACTGGCTCTGTTCTTCTACCGTCAGTGTTTCGGGATAGTTTCGGGCACGAAAACGAAACAACATTTCAGATAGACGTTTGTCATCAAACACCCAACTCTGTTGCGACAGATCATTGGGGGCTGTTTCGTGTACGCGCTGCATGGTGCGTTTGTCACCATCGGAGAAGAAACCGCCGCCATAGATCATCAGGTCCGGATCGGTTTGCGTTTCATACTCCTGCGGCTGGAAGATTTTGTTGATCTTCTCCTGAATCGTCTTCCGCGCCGCCAACACCGCCTGGCGATTCTGTTGGCACTGCACCAGATCGATCTGCAGGCGCTTTGCCGACGTCCCATCCAGAGTGGTCAGCGGTGCCAGCACTGGACATTTGTTCATGATCAGTTGCTTTAGTGCAGGGCGCTCAACACCTTCAGCAAGGTCTTCGCTACGGGTATAGAGTCGTTCGCGCAGTTTAGTGTGACCCAGATCCAGCAACATCTGCGGGTCCTGTGAGAGGTCGAATACGATGACACTGTTTTTATTGACCGGATGCATCGCCAGCGGGATCACCAGGCGGGTGTTGCCGTGATCGCTACCGTACATCCCCGAGGTGTGCAGAATAGGCGACATATCACGCAGGTCGATGTACTTGTTCACCTCCTGCTTGCGGCGCAGCTTGTAGATGAAGTCGTAAAGCTTTGGCTGCTTCTCCTTAATCAGGCGCGCCATGGCGATGGTGGCTTTGACGTCAGAGAGTGCATCGTGCGCCTGTTCGTGGCCAATGCCGTTAGCCACGGTCAACTCTTCCAGCTTGAAACTGCTGCGTCCGTTCTCCTCCTTCACCGGCCAGATGATACCTTCAGGACGCAGGTCACGGCAGGCGCGCACCAGATCGATAATGTCCCAGCGTGAATTACCGTTCTGCCATTCACGGGCGTAGGGGTCATACAGATTGCGATAGAGGGTATTGCGGGTTACCTCGTCATCGAAACGAATCGAGTTGTAGCCGACGCCGCAGGTGCCTGGCTCTGCCAGCTCCTGCAGAATGCGAGCGATAAATTCATTCTCACAAACCCCTTTGGCCATTGCATCCTGCGGTGTAATACCGGTGATCAGGGTGGACATCGGTTGCGGCAACACATCGGAGGTAAGACGGGCGAAGATATTCAGCGGCTCGCCGATGATATTCAGATCTTCATCGGTGCGAATACCGGCAAATTGCACCGGTCGATCACGCACCGCATCGATGCCGAAGGTTTCATAGTCGTGCCAGTAGAGGGTATTAGCCATGCCGTTCCTTATGCTTCACCCAGCCAGTCGCGTGGCCTGAGATAGTTGTCGTAGAGATCGGCCTCGGGGGTGCCGGGTTCGGGTGACCAGTTATAACGCCACTTTACCAGCGGTGGCAGCGACATCAGGATCGATTCGGTACGTCCGCCCGATTGCAAACCGAAAAGCGTGCCGCGATCAAAGACCAGGTTGAACTCCACATAACGTCCGTGACGGTAGAGCTGAAAATCACGCTCCCGCTCACCGTACGGTGTCGCTTTGCGTTTGCTCACGATGGGTGAGTAGGCCGCGATATAGGCATCGCCGACACTGCGCAGAAAAGCGAAACAACGATCAAAATCGGGTTCATTCAGATCGTCAAAAAAGAGCCCGCCAACACCGCGTGTTTCACCACGATGCTTAAGGGTGAAGTACTCATCACACCACTTTTTATATTTCGGATAGCAATCGTCACCGAAGGGATCGCAGGCGGCCTTTGCCTTTTTATGCCACTCGATCACGTCTTCATGAAAAGGATAGTAAGGCGTGAGATCGAAGCCACCGCCGAACCACCATATCGGTTCCTCGCCCTCTTTCTCCGCCACAAACAGCCGCACGTTGGCATGGGATGTCGGTACATAGGGATTGCGTGGATGGATTACCAACGATACGCCCATCGCCTGAAAGGAGCGCCCCGCCAGTTCAGGACGATGGGCGGTGGCCGAAACCGGCATACTGTCGCCGCGTACATGGGAGAAATTGATCCCCGCCTGTTCAAACACCTGGCCATCACTCAGCAGGCGCACAATACCGCCGCCCTTCAGACCCGCCGCGGCATCGTCGTCACGCTGCCATTCGTCACGGATAAAGTGATCACCCTCCTCTTCTGCTTCCAGCGCCTCGACGATGCGCTGTTGCAGTGACAATAACCACTCTTTTACCGCTTCAATATCTATTGTATTCATGCGTTCCAACGGCTGATGATGAAGGAAGATTGGTGCCGTGTGTCAGTCACGGCCGGATAGTGACCGATGCTATCTCGGAGTACCCTTTCAGCTCACAAGCGCCGGTAACGAAGACCCTGATCGTCTTATCCGCTGCTACAGCCTCCAGCAACAGACGCAACATCTGATCCGCACCGGGGGTGTCGTAATCCTGATAGAACATGGTTTCGTTTTTACAACCGCTCGGGCTTTTCGCCGCCTTTAACTGCAGCAAAAAACGTTGCTGATTTGTTGCCGTTAATTCAACAATCGACGTGTATTCGCTCCAGCCCGCCTCTGCCTGTGTCAATGTCGGTATCAAGATAAACAGCAGGCCTGTTGCGAAATTCAGTGCTCTTATTTTCATTCCAACTCTCCCTGAGTATCGGCGCTTCGCTTAACTGGCACGAATGATCTTACCGCTCAAAGCATCACGAATTTCACTGGGTCTTTGCCGATCACCAAGCCGCCCATGCAGAATATAGTCAACCGCATCACCCATCTCGCGGCGTACCTGCAGTGCACTACGTAGCGGTGGTCGACCCGCCAGATTGGCACTGGTGGAGACAACCGGACCGCCGAAGGCGTCACACAGGGCGGCGGCGAGGGGATGGGCGGTGACCCGTACCGCCAGCGTGGTGTGCTCACCACGCAGCCAGTCAGGCACCTCGGGGCGTGCCGGCAATAACCAGGTGACGGGGCCGGGCCAGGTCCGCTCCAGTTCCTTCTCTATACTCAACCCGAGCGGTTCAAGCCAGTCATCAAGTTGGTGACGATGTGAGGCGATCAGGATCAATCCTTTTTCCCAGGAGCGCCCCTTCAACTGCAACAGACGCATTACCGCAGCGGCATTGAGCGGATCACAGCCGAGACCATAAACCGCCTCGGTGGGATAGGCGACGATGCCGCCATCCAGCAACACGCGCCTCGCTTTACGCAGATGAAAGGCGCTCATACCGGGTTATTCCAGACCCAGTTCCTTCTGCACCTCGGCATTCCGCGCAAGGATCTTGATCTTGTTGGTTTCGCGCTCATCACGCAGCTCCTGCGCCAGGTTCTCATCGGAAACCGCCATGATCTGCACAGCCAGATAGGCCGCATTCTTCGCCCCGGCACTGCCGACAGCGACGGTGGCCACCGGGATACCGCCAGGCATCATAACCGTAGAGAGCAGCGCATCCTGACCCTTGAGAGGACCGCCATCCATCGGCACACCGATCACCGGTCGTATCGTGATCGCCGCTACCGCACCGGCAAGATGTGCGGCAAGACCGGCGGCACAGATAAAGACCTGACAGCCGCGCTTCTCCGCGTCGGTAACATAATCGTGGGTCGCTTCCGGGGTGCGGTGGGCGGAATGGATACGTACTTCGTAGGTAACGTCAAAGGACTTGAGTATCGAAAGGGTCGATTGCATCGCTGGCAAATCGGAATCGGAACCCATCAGGATGGCGACAAACGGCTTGCTCATGGCGGTTACTCTCCAGGAAGAATATTGATTGGATTCAAAACTTTTTCACCACGAAGAGCACGACGCCCACCACAGCTCACTTATTGAAGCACCGTGTTACCGCAGCAGCATCCAGCACCAGCCGCAGCAGTATCACTGCGCGCTTCGTGGTGAATCGTTTATTCGTCGTCGCTCTCTTCTTCGGCCTTTTCGTACGGTTCGGCGAAGCCACACTCTTTTTGCGGACAGACCTTTTCCGTACCCTTGCTACGGGTGGTCTTGATCGTCAGGATCGGCCAGCCGCAATCGGGACAGGGTTCATCGATCGGCTCGTTCCACACCGCGTAATCGCAGTCGGGATAGGTGGAGCAGGAGAAGAAGACCTTGCCGCGGCGTGATTTGCGTCGCAGCATGGTGCCCTTGCCGCACTTCGGACATTTCACGCCGGTGTCTTCCGGCTGTTCC
>JBNKBG010000053.1:0-17702 GCA_050287105.1 Thiohalomonadaceae bacterium | reverse complement strand
CACCCATCTCATGGCGGGTAGCGGCGCCGTATTGGCGGAAAGCAAGGGTCTGACGGTGCAGAGCCTGCGTTATAAGCAGGGAGAACTGGAGCTGGAGCTTAACGTAGAGGGACTGCCGGTACTGGACCAATTGAAAGAGGCCCTGCAAAAGAAGCAACTGAGTGTCGAAGTGCGCAGTGCCACGGCACGCGGTGATCGCGTCGAGAGTCGTATCGTGATCAAGGAGGCCGGAGCATGAATCTGCATGAGTACTGGTCAGGACTGCAACCGCGTGAACAGAAGATGCTGGGTGGCGGTGGTGTCGCTCTGGTGCTGATCCTGATCTATGCGTTGATCATCGATCCCTTCAGCAGTGAATTGAGCCGCCTGCGCAGCAGTGTCGCAAGCCAAACGGAAGAGCTTGCCTGGATGCGTCAGACGGCGGTCGAGGTAAAGGGACTGATGGGCGGTTCGCCGCAAAGTAGTGGCAGAGCCAACGGCCAATCAGCGATGAGCGCTATCGACGCGGCTGCACGTAAATTTGGCCTGGGCAAGTCGCTCAAACAGTTAAGCCCCAACGGTGACAAGGTACGGGTACGGCTGGAAGGAGCGGGTTTTGACGCCATGCTGCAGTGGCTTGGTGAACTGAGTGAAAAGCAGGGTATCGGTGTCGACAGCCTGAATATGGAACGGCTGGCAGAGCCGGGGCTGGTCAATGCCACGGTGGTACTGGGTGGTGGCGCGTAATGAGTCGTTTTCGCCTGATCACTCTAGGTGGTGTCGCCTACCTGCTGTTTCTGTTGATGCTGTTTCCCGCAGCCACCGTCTGGTCATGGTTTGCACCAAAGGGCCTTCCGTTACAACTGCAGGGGATTAACGGAAGCATCTGGCAAGGCGCTGCAAGCCAGACTAGCTGGAAGGGCCAACCGCTCGGTGCCTTGCACTGGGATCTGCAAATGCTACCTCTCCTGCTTGGCAAGCTGGGTGCCGGTTTCTCTATTCAGACCCCACAGGGCTATTTGCAGGGAGAGGTAACAGTACCACTCACATCCGGTCCGATCCGGTTGAGTGAGGTGAGTGGACAACTGCCACTGACTGAACTGATGAGCTTTGTCCCACCAATGCCGATCCCGGTTGCTGTCGCGGGCACCGTTACCCTGAACATTACCCAACTCGAATTTGATCCCGTTAGCCACGCTGCCACCGCCACAGGCCGAGCCAGCTGGCAAAGCGCAGAGGTGTTGTCACCCCAGGCCTTCAAAATGGGTAACCTGCAGGCAGAGATCGCAACCGACGAACAGGGTGTCGTTGTTGCACAGCTCAAGGACCTGGGTGGTCCGCTCGAACTGGATGCACAAATCCTGTTCAAACCGGATAGCAGCTATGGTTTGAGCGGTACCGTTGGCGCGAAAAACGATGCCGACGCATCACTGCAGCAGGCGCTAGGCTGGTTGGGTAAGGCCGATGCGAAGGGTAAGTACAAACTGAAGCTGAATGGGCGTTTATAGCCCTGCTATTGTTTTTCCCAACAACTCATCCTTATACTCCCATCCATGGTATCAAAAAGCGGTGAAAAGCAGCTAACAGGGAGGTTTCTCGAGTCGAAGCTCTCTGGACATGGAGTGTTCCTCACGGCACAGCGCAGGGTTATCGCTGCTTGCCTTTTCTCCCATGATCAGCACGTGACCGCAGAACAGCTTTACGATCAGATCTTTCTGGCAGGTAATAAGGTTTCAAAGGCCACGGTGTACAATACCCTCGCTCTTTTCCGCCAACATGGACTGCTACGGCAAATCAACGTAGATGGCTCTGCCACCTTCTATGACTCTAATACGAGCCATCACCACCATTTTTTCAATGTAGATACTGGTGAGCTTGTCGACATTGAAGAGAACCTTATTCCTGAGCAGTTAAAAGATTCCCTGCCAGACGGTACCAGTCTGGATACCATCGATCTTGTTATCCGCATAAGAAATAGAAACCGCCCTTCCTGAATTAGCTTCCGTTTTCTGATCCTCATATCCCAAATCTTTGATCGATCTCATTGTTCTGTTATTAGAATCGATCTAAGAATAACGCAGTCATATATACGGGAATTCTGTGGTAGCAGCTCTGCACTGGGTTTCTGTTACAGGCATTACTCGATATGACTGAAGTGTACTCCCCCAATACTGGATTGAAGCTTTGCTCAATCTGGTGACTAATTGAAAGGTGCTGAATATGGAAATTAAGTTTGTAGCGCTTCCAACCTTGTTGTTAAGTTTTTGCATGGCCAGCTTACAGGCCGCAGAACCCATCGAACCGATCAAGCCGGTGGATAGAATCAATCTTGGCCAAGTGGAATTGGGCAAGAAACTCTACTTTGATCCGCGGCTTTCAAAGTCTGGATTTATCTCCTGTAACTCCTGTCACAACCTGAGTATGGGAGGGACCGATAATCTGAAAACCTCAATCGGTCATAACTGGAACCAGGGGCCAATCAATGCGCCTACCGTACTCAATTCGAGTATGAATGTGGCACAGTTTTGGGATGGCCGTGCCAAGGATCTGAAGGCTCAGGCGGGTGGCCCTATCGCCAATCCAGGTGAAATGGGTTTTACCCACAAACTCGCCATCAATGTGCTGGAGTCGATCCCGCAGTACGTCACCGAGTTCAAGCAGGTCTTCGGTACCGACAAAATCACCATCGATGAAGTTACTCAGGCGATTGCTGAGTTCGAGAAGACTCTGGTGACGCCAAACTCACGGTTCGATCAGTGGTTGTTAGGTAACAAGGTCGTCCTGAATACGGATGAAGTGGCAGGCTATAAGCTCTTCAAATCCAGTGGCTGCACTGCCTGCCATAATGGTGCTGCGGTAGGGGGTAACTCGTTCCAGAAAATGGGCGTGATTGAACCCTACAAATCAAAAAATGGGGCTGTAGGACGGAGTGCGGTAACAGGGAAAGATGCCGACCGTTTCAAGTTCAAGGTTCCAACCTTGCGTAACGTTGAATTGACCTATCCCTATTTCCATGACGGCGAAGCCCAAACACTGAAAGAAGCGGTGGATACTATGGCTCGTATTCAGTTGGGCAAGACCTTCAGTGCGAAAGAGAATGCACAGATCGTTGCTTTTCTCAAAAGTCTGACCGGTGATCAGCCCGCATTCCAATTACCGACCCTGCCGCCATCAACAGAGAAAACACCAATCCCCAAACCTTTTGGCTAAATGTTGTAACAATAGAACCCCTGATCGATATTCGGTCAGGGGTTTTCTTTTAAGCTGTCATAGTGGATTGCTATGGTTTGGTTTTGCTCAGGCTCTGTTTCGATGAAAGCTGCGCTTTGAGGTATGAATGAAAGAGACAATGTGCGATGCGTAGCTGTTGTTAAGTTCCGCAAGCTGCTTCAATCTCTCGTCGAGCGTATAGGTGTTATTAAATATCAGTTGGTAGGCCATTTTGATTACGGACATCTCAGCAGCCTTAACCCCTGCACGACGTAAGCCCACTTTATTCAGGCCGACGATATGCGCCGGGTTACCGTCGATGGTCATGTACGGGAGAACATCCTGAGTCACCTTGGTGTTGCCTGCCAGCATGGCGAGGCTGCCGATGTGAACAAACTGGTGCACCATAACCCCACCGGAGATGAATGCGCGGTCTTCAACGGTGACGTGTCCGCCCAGACCACTACTCGGGGCGATAATGATGTTATTCCCCAGCTGGCAATCGTGTCCAAGATGCACCTGGGTCATTAAGTAATTTTCATTGCCTAATCGGGTGGCGCCATTCTCTTTGGTTGCACGGTTGATGGTGACCGACTCACGCAGGGTATTGTTGTCACCAATTTCAACAAAGGTTTTTGTTTCAGGTTTAAAGCCCAAATCCTGAGGCATGCCACCGATGACGGCATATTCATGGATGGTGTTGCCATTCCCCAGTCGGCTGCCTGCACGTAGCACGGCGCCGCTGTACAGTCTGTTGTTGTCGCCGAGAACAACATCATCCTCAATAACAACAAAGGCGCCGATGTCATTTCCCTTACCGAGAGTGGCCTTGTCCGAGACCTGTGCGAGTGGGTGAATGTTGTTGCTCATTACGATGCCTCAAAATGGTCGTATTTGTTTTCGTCATACAAAAAAAGGTCACCCGCATGGGTGACCCTTCTGGTTTTTGGTGGAGGCGGCGGGAATCGAACCCGCGTCCGCAAGCACTCCGCCTTCGGCTCTACATGCTTATCCTGTCTATTGTTTTAACCGGCAGCAACCCGACGGGCAGGGCCAACTGACGGCGATTCCGGTAAGGTTTTAACGAATCCGCCCCGGACGAGCTTCAACGCGATCCTGTGAGAATGACCCCTGGGACCCGAGTGCACAGGCACAGGCCCGGCCAGAGGGCACCCTACCGGGTATTAAGCGGCGAGTGCGTAGTTGTCGTCGTTGGCAACTATGATTTTGCAGATGTGATTTACGAGGATATCTGCATCCTCGGCATGCACCTAAGGTTTCGCAACCCACGTCGAATCCAGGTCGCCCCCTTGGTTTACATTAGGCATTCTACGGGCGGGAAGGTTCCCTGTCACGGAATGATGGAGCCGAATCAGGCGTTTTTCATGATTCGCTCTTTTTCCCGCTGCCAGTCGCGTTCTTTCTCACTGGCCCGTTTGTCGTGTTTCTGTTTGCCCTTGGCCAGGCCGATTTCCGCCTTGGCCCGACCCTTCTTCCAGTAGAGGGAGAGGGCGATCAGGGTGTAGCCCTTACGTTCCACCGCACCGATCAGCTTGTCGATCTCCTGGCGATGCAGCAGCAGTTTACGTACCCGGGTTCCTTCGGGCTTGATGTGGGTGGAGGCGGTCTGTAGCGGGGTGATCAGCAGGTTGGAGATCCACGCCTCGCCATCTTTAATGAAGACGTAGCTGTCCACCAGCTGCACCTTGCCAGCGCGCAGGCTCTTCACCTCCCAACCCTGTAGCATCAACCCCGCCTCCATCTTGTCTTCGATGAAGTAGTCGTGGCGTGCTCTTTTGTTGCTGGCGATGCTGCTGCTGCCAGCCCCCTTTACCGCTTTACTTGTCTTGGCCATAGCGGCGCATTATAGGCGATATCCGCTATGTGGAGACAGGGGTTGGCCCATTAGTTGAGCCGAAAGCGGATATCGCGGACAATTGCTGCAAAATCAAACACGGGGGATAGCCATGAGTGAGCGACGCAAGTCGGTTCATGGGCAGTGGTCGGGTCGCTGGGCCTTTATTCTGGCGGCGACCGGTTCGGCTGTAGGCCTGGGTAATATCTGGAAGTTTCCGTACATCACCGGGGAGAACGGTGGTGGGGCCTTTGTTCTTGTCTACCTGTTGTGTATCGCCATTATCGGTATTCCGATCATGATTGCCGAGATCATGCTGGGCCGACGCGGCCGACGTAGTCCGATTAACACCATGCGCCATCTGGCCTTTGAGGCACGCGCCAATCCCTATTGGCAGTATCTCGGCTGGGCGGGGGTGGTCGCCGGTTTTATTATTCTCTCCTATTACTCGGTGATCGCCGGGTGGGCGGTCGCCTATATTTTCCGTACCGCTTCCGGCGTGTTCAGTGGTGCCTCTGCAGAGCTGGTTGGGGATACCTTCTCTTCCCTGGTTTCGGATCCAGAACGGCTGTTGGCCTGGCACACCATTTTTATGGTGATGACTCTGGTGGTCGTGGCACGCGGGGTGCGTAGCGGTCTGGAGACGGCGGTTCGCTATCTGATGCCTGCGTTGTTCGTGTTGCTACTGATCCTGGTCGGTTATGCAATGAACACCGGCTACTTTATCGATGGAGTCAGCTTCCTCTTTACACCCAATTTCGGTGCCCTGAGCGGGAAATCGGTGCTGGTGGCACTGGGACATGCCTTCTTTACCCTGAGTCTGGGAATGGGGGCGATCATGGTCTACGGTTCCTATCTGCCCAAACATACCTCCATCGTAAAAATCTCGGTGATTATCGCCGGTATGGATACCCTGGTGGCCCTGTTGGCGGGAATGGCCATCTTTCCCCTGGTCTTTGCCAATGGCCTGCAGCCGGGCTCCGGTCCGGGGCTGATCTTCCAGACTCTGCCCATCGCCTTCGGCCACATGTCGGGCGGTGTCTTTTTCGGTATGCTGTTCTTCATCTTGCTGACCTTCGCTGCCTGGACCTCGGCGATCTCGTTACTGGAACCGATGGTGGCGTGGATGGTGGAGAATCACGGCTTTACTCGTACTTCGGCAACCGTATGGTCGGGTATGGGGAGTTGGTTATTGGGGCTCTGTTCGATCTTTTCCTTCAATCTCTGGTCCGATTTCAAACCGCTGGGTTTTATTCCGCCATTCCAGAACAAGACGGTGTTCGATCTGCTGGATGGGCTGACTGCCAATATCATGTTGCCGCTGGGCGGACTTATGATTGCCCTGTTTGCAGCCTGGCAGATGAGTCGACGTACCTGCCGCGAAGAGCTGGAACTGGATGAGGGAGTGCTGTTCCGTGCCTGGTATTTCCTGATCCGTTTCGTCAGTCCCCTGGCGGTGCTGATCGTCTTTCTTAATGTGATGGGAATAATTTAATGCGGGCCTGTTGTGAGTACGATTAGTAAGAATGCGCTGGTGCCATACAGCCCGGCGGAGATGTACAGCCTGGTCAACGATGTCGAGTCCTACTCGGCCTTTCTGCCCTGGTGTCGCTCGTCTGCGGTTTTGTCACAGGATGAAGACGAACAGCGGGCAACCATCGAGATCGCCCACGGTAGCCTGCGCAAGTCGTTTACCACCTGTAACCGGCTGCAAAAGAACAAGATGATCGAGATGCGTCTGGAGCAGGGGCCGTTCAAACACCTGGAAGGTTTCTGGCGCTTTGATACGCTTGGGGAGCGGGCCTGTAAGGTCTCGCTGGATCTTGATTTTGAGTTTTCGAACAAATTGGTAGGGATGGCGATGGGGCCTGTGTTCAGTCAGATCGCCAACTCCCTGGTGGATGCCTTCTCCAAGCGAGCGGTGGAAGTCTATGGAAAAGAGTAAGACGATTCAGGTCGAAGTGGCCTACGCCAGGTCCGATATTCAGGTGATCATTCCGGTTGCGGTGGAAGAGGGTGCCAGTCTTGATATCGCTATCAGGCGATCAGGGATTCTGGAGCGCTTTCCCGAGATCGATCTGGAAAAGAGCAAGGTGGGGATCTTTGGCAAACTGAGCAAAATGGATACGCCCCTGCGCGCCAAGGACCGGGTGGAGATCTACCGCCCGCTGATTGCGGATCCCAAGGAGGTGCGTGCAAGGCGTGCTGCTGAGGGTAAGGCGATGAAGAAGGGGGGCGGCGAGGCCGCCTAGTATTCTTTCAAATGGCGCTCGCCTCTTCACGACGAGCGCTGCGCTTAGAGCTGAGGTTCCAGTGTCGGTTTCTCGCTCTGCGGTACCTTTCCTGCCCGTTCAATACGGGTCAGCGTCCCTCTCTTGAAGAACAGGGTTACCCGATATCTCTCCGTCACAGCGACTCCCTTACCCATGCTAAAGAAGTAGTCCCAACGCTCGTTGTGGAACGGATCAGTGAGCAACGGCGTTCCCAGGATGGCGCGTACCTTCTCTGCCGCCATGCCTGTTTTCACCTGGGAGAGTTGCTCTTCGGTGACCACATTCCCCTGCTGAATGTCGATTTTATGGGCGCAAGCGGCCAGTGCCAGTGCCGCCAAAAAGTAAATGAGACTCTTTTGCATTTCGATTAAGCCCGATTGATAATGGTGCGCATGATACACAATGGCGCAACGGGCGGCGAGCGGGATGAGCGGACTAGGTAGCAAAGAGTTAAAAGAGGCGGGTCTAAAGGCAACCCTGCCTCGGCTGAAGATCCTGCAAATACTGGAGAATTCGGCCACCCGGCATATGAGTGCCGAGGATATCTACCGGGCCCTGTTGGGCTCAGGTGAGGATGTGCCGATTGCCACCATCTATCGGGTCCTGACCCAGTTCGAAGGGGCTGGACTGGTTACGCGGCACAAGTTCGAGGGTGAACACTCCGTTTACGAACTCAACGAAGGGAGCCATCACGATCATATTCTCTGCGTTGAGTGTGGCCGGGTGGAGGAGTTTGTCGACGAGACCATTGAACAGCGGCAACAGGCCATCGCCGAAGAGCACGGCTACAGCATCACCGACCACAGCCTGATCATTCAGGGGATCTGCACGGCCTGCCGGGAAAAGACAAAAAAGAATTAACCGCAAAGGCGCAAAGTACGCAAAGCACTGCTGAGGCCAAGTGACGGTCCTGTGCAATGCTGATGACTGATAGGCTGCATACTACGCCACTGGTCACTTAGCGGTTTTCTTTGCGCCCTTTGCGTCTTTGCGGTGAAACGCTTTTTAGTCTTGTGCCTGGCTGATCAACTGCCGGGCGTGTTCCAGTGTTTGCGCGGTGATATTGACCCCGCCGGACATACGAGCCACCTCTTCCACTCGAACATCACCCTCGATCGGTTTCACCACCGTGCGTGTCTCCTTGCCATCCGTCTCCTTGCTGATGCGGAAGTGGTGGTGTCCCTGGGAGGCGACCTGGGGCTGGTGGGTGACGCAGAGCACCTGGCGACTTTCACCCAGCTTGCGTAGTTGGCGACCGACCATCTCGGCGACGCCACCGCCGATACCCACGTCCACCTCATCGAAGATCAGGGTGGGGATCCCCTCCTGACTGACGCTGATGACCTGAATGGCGAGACTGATGCGGGAGAGTTCACCCCCGGAGGCGACCTTGCTCAGCGGTTGCAGCGGCTGTCCCGGGTTGGCGCTGACCCGTAGTTCCACGCTCTCCTGGCCGCTGGCGGAGGGGCCCTTTTCCAGCGGAGTCAGGACGATGTCGAAACGGCCGCCGCCCATGCCCAACTCCTGCATATTGGCGGTGACCGCTTTGGCCAGACTCGAAGCTGCCTTTGCCCGTCCTGCGCTGAGTTGTCCCGCCAACTTGTCGTATTGGGCACGGCTCTTTTCGATCTCCGCCTGCATCCCCTGCAGACGGCTATCGGAGGCGTTCAGCTCATCCAACTCCTGCTGCAACTGCAGCAACAGTTCCGGTAACTCCTACGGCGCTACCCTGTGCTTGCGCCCCAGGTTATGCAGGTCAGCGATCCGCTGTTCCAGTTGCGCCAGACGTTGCGGGTCGAGTTCCATACCGTCCGCGTAGTGGCGTAGCTCAGAAACCGCCTCCTTGAACTGAATTGCCGCGTCCTCTAGCAGTTTCACCGGATTGCCTAGGCGGCTATCGACGCTCTGTAACTCCTGCAGCAGGCGCAGGCTCTGTTCCACGGCGCTGCTGGCACTCTGGCCTTCGTCGGCATCGAGTATATTGACGGCGGTTTGTGCCCCTTCCAGCAGGCGGTTGGCGTTACTCAGGCGGCTGTACTCCTGATCCAACTCGGCCAGTTCACCGGGGGCAGGTTTCAGTGCCTCCAGTTCGTCCACCTGAAAACGCAACAACTCCAGGCGTGAATCCCGTTCCGCAGCGGCCTTGCTCAGGCTGTCGTACTCCTGTTGCAACTGTTGCCAGTGACGGAACTGGCTGGCGACCGTTTTGGCCAGCTCAAGTTGTCCGGCATAGGCGTCGACCAGTTGGCGCTGGATATCGCGCTTAAGCAGGGATTGGTGGGCGTGTTGGCCGTGGATATCGACCAACTGTTCCCCCAGCTCCTTGAGGGACTGGATGGGTACCGGTTGGCCGTTAATGAAGCCGCGGGAGCGACCATCGGCACCAATGGTGCGGCGCAGCAGGCACTCGTCGTCACTGGCCAGCTCATGTTCTTCCAGCCAGGCGGCCACTTCGTGGAGAGCGCTGATATCGAAGCTGGCGCTGATCTCTGCGCGATCACTGCCATGGCGAAGCACGCTACTGTCGGCGCGGTCGCCGAGGGTCAGACCGAGGGCATCCAGCAGGATCGATTTACCGGCACCGGTCTCGCCGCTGAGTACGCTCATTCCCGAGCGGAAGTCGATCTCCAGCGAATCCACAATGGCGAAGTTGCGGATATGTAGATGGCGCAGCATGTTCTAGCCGCCCCACTTCAGCTTGGCGCGGAGGATTTGATAGTGGTCGTGCGTGAGCGGGTGGATCAGGCGGACCTTGTGCTCTTTTTTGCCGATAAGAATACGGTCGCCTTCTAACAGGCTGATGTTCAGTTGGCCGTCGCAGCTGACCTGGGCGTGGCTTTCACTGTGACCGCGAACGATCAGTTCGAGCTGGTTGGCCGCATCGACAACGATGGGGCGGTAGCTCATGGTGTGCGGGCAGATCGGTACCAGCACCAGCGCATCCAGTTCAGGATGAAGGATAGGGCCACCACCGGAGAGGGCATAGGCGGTCGAACCGGTGGGGGTGGAGACGATGAGGCCGTCGGAGCGCACCTTGTTAACGAAGATACCGTTAACGTAGGTGTCCAGTTCGATCATGCGCGCCACGTCCCACTTGTGCACTACCACATCATTAAAGGCATCGGCGGCACCGATCTGCTCGCCATCACGGAAGATGCGGCAGTGGAGCAGGAAGCGCTCCTCTTCGGTGTAGCGGCCATCGAAGATTTCGTTGAGGCGTTCCTTCATCTCACTGGGGGAGACGTCGGTAAGGAAGCCGAGGCGGCCCAGATTAAGACCGAGCAGGGCAGGGTCGTAACCGGCCAGGCTGCGTGCCGCGTTGAGGAAGGTACCGTCACCACCGGTGACGATGATCAGATCACATTCACTGCCTAACTGATCGCGATCGCCCAGGGGCAGGCCGTGATCGGGCCAGAATTCAGAGGTGGCGGCATCGAGCATCAGCTCTACGTCCTTGGTCTGGAGGTAGTCGCGCAGCGCGTTCAGGGTCTCGCTGACGCTCTTATCCTCGAACTTGCCAATGATGCCAATCCGCTTGAAACCGTCCATTCTGACTCCCCTGCAAAATTGCACGAAACTTAACATGTTAGCGGCCTTGCGACTAGTCGCCCCTCCCTTGACACTGCCCCAGTTAAATGGATAATTCGCGTTTAGCACTCACCGAGCTAGAGTGCTAATAGCCGGTTGCCACAATGGATTATGCGTGGAAGAGGAAAATGTCCTGTCCCGAATTGAATGATCGTGCCCAGCTACTGCTGAAGAACCTGGTGGAGCGCTATATCCGCGACGGCCAGCCTGTTGGCTCGCGTACCCTTTCCCGGGAGACCGGTCTGGAACTGAGTGCGGCAACTATCCGCAATGTGATGGCGGATCTGGAGGAGTGCGGTCTGATTCATGCCCCGCATACCTCCGCCGGTCGGATCCCGACAACCCGGGGATACCGGCTGTTTGTCGACAGCCTGCTGACGATCAAGCAGCTCGACAATAGCCAGATCAGCCAGATGCAGCAGCGTATGGGGAGCAGTGCTGACCCGGACCGTGTGCTCTCTATCGCCTCGCAGCAGCTTTCTGAAGTCACCTCTATGGCCGGAGTGGTGATGGTACCCAAACGCAAGCTGGTCGCGCTGCGTCAGGTGGAGTTTTTACCCCTGTCGCACAATCGGGTGCTGGCGATTCTGGTGATCAACGAGCGCGAGGTGCAGAACCGGATCATACAGACCTCGCGCAACTACAGTGCCAGTGAGCTGCAGCAGATCGCCAACTATTTGAACAGTGTTTGTGCCGGGCGCGACCTGAAACAGGCCCGCGCCTCACTGCTCAAGGAGATGGACGATACCCGTAGCCACATGAATCAGCTGATGGCCGACGCGGTACAGATGGCCCAGGCGGTGTTTGCCACCGACGAGAAGGATGGCGACTACCTGCTGGAAGGGCAGACCAACCTGATGTCGTATGAAGAGATGGGCAACGTGGACAAGCTGAAGCGCCTGTTCGATGCCTTCAACCAGAAGCGCGACATCCTGCAACTGCTGGATCAGTCGCTACAGGCCGACGGGGTGCAGCTCTTCATTGGCAGCGAATCCGGCTATGAGGTGCTTGATGAGTGTAGCGTGGTCGCTTCGCCCTACACCGTAGATGGTGAGGTGTTGGGGGTACTGGGTGTCATTGGACCTACGCGCATGGCCTACGATCGGGTGATCCCCATCGTTGACGTGACGGCCCAATTGCTGGGTGCCTCCTTGAATCAGATTAAATAAGCCCCGACTTTGTGCGGGTGATAGGTTGTTGCCGAAGCGGCAACACAGTGGAAAGTGACGAAAGCGGAGTAGTGGAATGAGTAAAGAGAAAGCCTCGACGGAAGCAGAGAACGAAGCGGTGGAGAATCCCGCAGCGGAGGAAGCGGAAGTCGATATGCAGCGCCTGCTGGAAGATGCACGATCCAAGGCCGATGAGCATTGGGATAAATTGCTGCGCCTGCAGGCGGAGATGGAGAACAGTCAGCGTCGCGCTCAGCGTGATGTGGAAAACGCGCACAAGTTTGGCCTGGAGAAGTTTGCCCAGGAGTTGCTGCCGGTGAAGGACAGTCTGGAACTGGGCCTGGCCGCCGTGGATGAGAACGAGCACGAGGCATTTCTCAAGTTGCGCGAAGGTACCGAACTGACATTGAAGATGCTCTCCAGCGCCATGGAAAAGTTCGGCATCAAGGAGGTTAATCCTCAGGGCCAGCCGTTCAGCGCCGAACAGCATCAGGCGATGGCGATGCAGGAGTCCGCAGAATATGCACCGAATACGGTCATGGCGGTGATGCAGAAAGGCTATCTGATTAACGAGCGTTTGCTGCGTCCAGCGATGGTAATCGTGAGCAAGGCTCCTGCGGACGTCGCACCCTCAGTCGATGAGCAGGCTTGAATTCAGTAGTAAAGACCACATTAATCACATAGATATTTATTCTCCCGCGGAGCGGGGCAAAACAGAATCTGGAGCATAGAATTATGGGTAAAATTATTGGTATTGACCTGGGTACTACCAACTCCTGCGTCGCAGTGATGGAAGGTGGTAAGCCACGTGTTATCGAAAACAGCGAAGGCGACCGCACCACACCCTCAATCATCGCCTACAGCAAGGACGATGACGAAATCCTGGTTGGCCAGTCGGCCAAACGCCAGGCGGTCACCAATCCCACCAACACCCTGTTCGCCATCAAGCGTCTGATCGGCCGCCGTTTCGAGGATGCGGAAGTGCAGAAGGACATCAAGATGGTGCCCTACAAGATCGTCAAGGCGGACAACGGCGATGCCTGGGTTGAGGTCAAGGGCAAGAAGATGGCCGCTCAGGAGATCTCAGCCAAGGTGCTGCAGAAGATGAAGAAGACCGCCGAGGATTACCTTGGCGAGCCGGTCACCGAAGCGGTGATTACCGTACCGGCCTATTTCAACGACTCGCAGCGTCAGGCAACCAAAGACGCCGGCAGAATCGCTGGTCTTGAGGTTAAGCGTATCATCAACGAGCCGACCGCCGCGGCGCTCGCCTTCGGTATGGACAAGCAGACCGGCGACCGCAAGATCGCCGTCTATGACCTCGGTGGCGGTACCTTCGATATCTCCATCATCGAGATCAACGAAATCGATGGTGAGCATCAGTTCGAGGTGCTCTCCACCAACGGTGATACCTTCCTCGGTGGTGAAGATTTCGACCTGCGTGTGATCGAATACCTGGCGGCAGAGTTCAAGAAAGATGCGGGTATCGACCTGCACAACGATCCACTGGCGCTGCAGCGTCTGAAAGAGGCGGCGGAGAAGGCCAAGATCGAACTCTCTTCCAGTCAGCAGACCGAGATCAACCTGCCGTATATCACCGCAGATGCCTCCGGTCCCAAGCACCTCAACATGAAACTGAGCCGTGCCAAACTGGAGTCGCTGGTAGATGAGTTGATCACCCGTTCCATCGAGCCCTGCAAAATCGCGATGAAGGATGCCGGTGTTTCAGGCAAAGACATCGATGATGTGATCCTGGTTGGCGGTATGACCCGTATGCCCAAGGTGCAGGAAGCGGTACAGAACTTCTTCGGTAAAGAGCCGCGCCGTGATGTTAACCCGGACGAAGCGGTTGCCGTGGGCGCCGCCATTCAGGGTGGCGTGCTCGGTGGTGATGTGAAGGACGTGCTGCTGCTCGACGTTACCCCGCTGTCACTGGGTATCGAAACCATGGGCGGTGTGATGACCAAGCTGATCGAGAAGAACACCACCATCCCGACCAAGGCGTCACAGATTTTCTCTACCGCTGACGACAACCAGACCGCGGTAACCGTGCACGTGCTGCAGGGCGAGCGCGAGATGGCCAGCGCCAACAAGTCGCTGGGTCGTTTCGATCTCTCTGATATCCCGCCAGCGCCGCGCGGCGTGCCGCAGGTTGAGGTGAGCTTCGACATCGACGCCAACGGTATCCTCAACGTATCCGCCAAGGACAAGGGTACCGGTAAGGAGCAGAACATTGTGATCAAGGCCTCCTCTGGCCTCTCCGATGAAGAGGTCGAGCGCATGATCAAGGATGCCGAGGCCCACGCTGCCGATGACAAGAAGTTCCATGAGCTGGTTAGTGCACGCAATACCGCAGACAGCATGATCCACGCGACCCGCAAGTCGATGGAAGAGCTGGGTGACAAGCTGGAGTCCGGCGAGAAGGAAACCATCGAGGCCGCGATCAAAGATCTGGAAGAAGCACTGAAGGGCGACGACAAAGACGCCATTGAGGCCAAGACCAAGGCATTGACCGATGCATCTGGTAAGATGGCCGAGAAACTCTACGCCCAGAATCAGGAGCAGCAGGCCGGTGCGGAGGGCGCTGCCGATGCAGGACAGGCCGGTGGTGCTGACGATGTGGTCGATGCCGAGTTCGAAGAGGTCGACGACAACAAGAAATAAGCGGGTCATGCGGTAACCACCCGACGACGCCAGTCAGCACTGCCTGACTGGCGTCGTAACTGTATGGATGGTTGGCAAATTTCCTAAACAGGCATTAGACAAAGAATAAAAGGCGCTATGTCACAACGCGATTATTACGAAGTTCTTGGTGTACAACGCAACGCCACCGAGGCCGAGATCAAGAAGGCCTTCAAAAAGCTGGCGATGAAGTATCACCCGGACCGTAACCCGGACAATAAAGAGGCCGAGGATAAATTCAAGGAGGCCAAAGAGGCCTACGACGTTCTTTCCGACGGCAAGAAACGTGCTGCCTATGATCAGTTCGGTCATGCCGGCGTACAGGGCGGCATGGGTGGTGGTCCTGGCGCTGGTGGTGGTGCCTCATTCTCCGATGTTTTCGGTGACGTCTTTGGCGACATCTTTGGTGGCGGCGGTCGCAGTGGCCAGCGCGTCTATCAGGGCGCGGACCTGCGTTACAATCTGGAGTTGAATCTGGAAGAGGCGGTGGCCGGGACCTCGGTCAAGATCCGCGTGCCTACCCTGGTCGCCTGTCAGGAGTGTAACGGTAGCGGGGCAAAAAAGGGTACCACGCCTACCACCTGTCCTACCTGTCATGGACAGGGGCAGGTACGGATGCAGCAGGGATTCTTCTCGTTGCAGCAGACCTGTCCCCGTTGTCACGGCAATGGTCGAATCATCACCGACCCCTGCAACACCTGTCATGGTGAGGGCCGGGTGCAGAAGCAGAAGACCCTGTCGGTCAAGGTTCCTGCCGGGGTCGATAATGGTGACCGCATTCGTCTCTCTGGCGAAGGCGAGGCCGGGGAGAACGGTGGACCGCCGGGCGATCTCTATGTACAGATCGCCGTACGTGAGCATCCGATCTTCAAGCGTGATGGTAGCGATCTCTTCTGCGAGGTACCGGTCAGTTTTGCTACTGCCGCACTGGGTGGCGAACTGGAAGTACCTACCCTTGATGGCAAGGTCAAACTGAAGGTGCCCAGTGAGAGCCAGAGCGGCAAGCTGTTCCGCCTGCGTGGCAAAGGTGTGAAATCGGTACGTGGTAGCCATGTTGGCGATCTGTTGTGCAAGATCACCGTTGAAACCCCGATCAACCTCTCTGTGCGACAGAAAGAGTTGCTGCAGGAGTTTGAGAACTCCCTGCAGGGCAACGGTAAACACAGCCCACGCCACTCCTCCTGGCTGGATGGAGTGAAGAAATTTTTTGACGACATGAAGCTGTAGTGCGGTATAGAGTTATGCGTACACCTTCTCGTGCGGAAGAATAAGGAAGTGCCATGACAGAGAAAAAGATTGATGGACAGCGTCGTCGTCTATTAGGCGCAGCCGTTGCGGGTGCCGGTGTAGCTGCACTGGGTAGTGCAAAGGCACAGGGCAGTGTCGATGAACTTACCTTTCCCGGCGACGAACCCAAACACAAAGTGGTTTACCAGTTCAACAAGGCTGAACTGGGTTATCAGGACCATGTGATCTTCTCTGTCGGCGAGATGGTACGTAAGTATGGCGATAACATTAAAGTCGTCGTAGTCGCCTTCGCCGAAGGGATCCATATTCTTGGCAAGCGCCCCGGGCGCGAGGTCAAGGAGGAGCTGCGCCAGCGGATATCTTCGTTATCCCACTACGGCGTCGAATTTCATGCCTGCGGCAATACCATGAAAAGCCTTAAATGGACTGAGAAAGACATTGTCGACTTCGCCACGGTGGTAGAGGTTGGTGCTTCGGACATCATGGAGCTGCAGGAGCAGGGTTACAGCTATATCGCCTGGTAATCCGCCCATTTAAACAGGAAAAAGAGATGACACGCATTGCAGTGATCGGCGCATCGGGGCGCATGGGCAGAAATCTGATCGAAGCCGTCCATCTGGCGGAGGGATGTTCCCTTGGCGCAGCCATTGTTCGCCCGGGTTCCAGCCTGATTGGTGCCGATGCGGGTGAGATGGCCGGGGTCGGTCCGCTTGGCGTCCAGGTTGTCGATTCACTACAGGCCGCCTGCGATCACTTCGATGTGTTGATCGATTTCACCCTGCCCGAAACGACGGAACAGAACCTCGCCTTCTGCCGTGCCAACGGCAAACAGATGGTGATCGGTACCACCGGTCTGAGCGATGCACAAAAGGCGGCGCTCAACGACGCGGCAAAGGATGTCGCACTGGTCTTCGCCCCCAACATGAGTGTCGGCGTCAACCTGACCCTCAAGCTGTTGCAGATGGCAGCTAAGGTATTGGGTGACGAGGTCGATATCGAGATCATCGAGGCGCACCATCGCCACAAGATCGACGCGCCGTCAGGCACCGCCCTGGCAATGGGCGAGGCGGTGGCCGAAACCCTCGGTCGCAATCTGAAGGAGTGCGCTGTCTACGGTCGCGAAGGACGCACCGGCGAACGCGAGCGCAAGACCATCGGTTTTGAGACCATCCGTGCCGGCGACATCGTTGGCGAACACACAGTGATGTTTGCCGGGATCGGCGAGCGGGTAGAGATCACCCACAAGGCCTCCAGCCGCATGACCTTTGCCAAGGGCGCAGTGCGTGCCGCTGCCTGGCTGGCGGACAAGCCGAACGGTTTGTTCGACATGCAGGATGTTCTGTCTCTGAAAGGATAACTCACCGCAAAGACGCAAAGGTCGCAAAGAAGGAGTTTTAAGTAGTGTGGTAGCCTGCCTGTGAAGGTGTCCCAATGCGATCATGGGCAACCGATGTTAGTGTCTCATTCCCCGCTTTTTCTTTGCGCCCTTTGCGCCTTTGCGGTGAATATGTTTTTCCGGATTCACCCCATCCCTCCCGTGTAGTATGATCACGCGCTTTCCGAACCCACCTCAAAGGCGTTAAAACGATGTTGGAAGTCAATCCTATCCTGTTGCAGATCAAGGATATGCAGGGGCGTGTCGATGCCCTTAGGGGGTATCTTTGACTACGAAATCAAGAGTGAACGTCTAACCGAGGT
>JBNKBG010000052.1:0-18446 GCA_050287105.1 Thiohalomonadaceae bacterium | reverse complement strand
ACCGCATGTTGGACATGGGTTTTGTCGATGATGTAGAACGCATTGCCGCCGCCCTGCCAGCACAGCGTCAGACCCTGCTCTTCTCCGCCACCCTTGAGGGTGAGGTGCGTAATGTGGCCAAGCGCCTGTTGCGCGATCCGGCGCGGATTCAGATCGCTGGCGTCAAATCCAACCACGACTCCATCGTGCAGCACATCCACCAGGCCGATGACATTCGCCACAAGCATGCATTGCTGGCGCACCACCTGGGCCAGGAAGTCGTTACGCAGGCGGTGGTCTTTACCGCTACCAAGCGTAGTGCCGATGAGCTGGCCAAACAGTTGACCGAAAAGGGTCACCGCAGTGCAGCACTGCATGGTGATATGAACCAGGGCGCACGCCGCCGTACCATTGAGCGGATGCACCGTGGTCAGTGCCGCATCCTGGTTGCTACTGATGTGGCTGCCCGTGGTCTCGACATCAAAGGTCTGAGCCATGTGTTCAACTTTGACCTGCCGATGGTTGCCGAAGATTACGTCCACCGTATCGGTCGTACCGGTCGTGGTGGTGCCAGCGGTATCGCTGTCTCTCTGGTGGGTCCGCAGGATTGGGACAAGCTGGCACGCATTGAAAAGCTGACCGGTAGTCAGCTCAATCGTATCGTGCTGGACGGTCTGGAGCCGCGTCACCCGGAGCCTAAGCCTTTCACTCAGCGTGGCAATGGCAAGCGTCGTCCTTCCGGTGGTAATGGCCAGAAGCGCCATTTTGGCGGTAAGCCGAGTGGCAATGGTCACAAGCCGACGGTTCACCACAAGCGTCCAGCCAGTGGTGGTCGTGGTAAGCCCGCTGCTAGCCGAGCGTCGTAAACAGCTCTAGCTGAAAAACAATAAAGGCCACGAAGGGACAGATGATGTCGCCCTTCGTGGCCTTTTTGCGTTTTGTGCGAACGTTTTTTTTGGTGATTAGCTGTTTTGCGGGACGTCGCGGATCTCGAATTCCATCGTTTCCAGATCACCCATGATGTAGCTCGCCCGTGGACCCAGCCCTGCAATCGTGCCGGGATTGAGGATCAGGGTCTGCTCCTGTTTGATGTTATCAACCGTGGTGATGGCGGGATGGTGGTCGTGACCGCAGCAGATAAGATCCCAGTTGCCGGTGAGGGCCAGTGCCTCGGCGTAGTGCGGGTAGTGGACCAGAAAGATGCGCTTTCCGCCCAGATCCAGACCGGCATCCATTCCGTGATAGTGGATCACACTCTCCGGTTCCTGGGAGAGCATGAACATCAGGTAGGTATCCCCCATATTGTTGCCGTGAATGACATGTACCGGCAGGCCGAGCTTTTGCAGCGGACGCAGCGCGGTGGGTGCGCAGACATCACCGCAGTGCAGCACCACTTCGGCGCCGAGCGATTTGGCTTCTTTCACCGCAGCGGCGAGCAGGTCGCGGCGGTCGTGGCTGTCTGAGACGATACATATCTTCATGGGGGTTACCGCAATGTGCGGGGCAGTGCCCCGCGATCATCCTAGAAGTTGGGTTTCTCCGGTGCCTTTTTGTACATTTCGATAGAGGCGAGGATCTCTTTCTTCGCGTCTTCGACACCGCCCCAGCCTTCAACACGTACCCATTTGCCTTCGTCGAGATCTTTGTAGTGCTCGAAGAAGTGGGCGATCTGGTCTTTCAACACCGGTGAAACGTCGTCGATATCGGTGGCCTTGCGATAGAGCAGGCAGAGCTTGTCGATGGGTACCGCGAGAATCTTGGCGTCGTCGCCGGACTCGTCGGTCATCTTCAGTACACCGACAGGACGGCAGCGGATCACCGAACCGGGGATCAGTGGCACCGGGGTGACGACCAGCACGTCGACCGGGTCGCCATCCAGAGAGAGGGTGTGCGGCACGTAACCATAGTTGCACGGATAGTGCATCGCGGTATTCATAAAGCGGTCCACGAACATGGCGCCGGTCTCTTTATCGACTTCATATTTGACCGGATCGCTGTGGGCAGGGATCTCGATAATGACGTTAATGTCGTTGGGAACGTCTGTCCCGGAAGAAACTCTGTCGAGATTCATTAAATTATGGCCTCTGGCTTTTGTTGTAGTAGAAATAAGAAAGGCCGGTAATTATACCGGCCTTGTCGGGAATTGGTAAGGGGCGGCAGCGCCGCCCCCCGGTTTTTACAGTATTGGCACGATCAGCAGTGCCACGATGTTGATGATCTTGATCAGCGGGTTGATCGCCGGGCCGGCGGTGTCCTTGTAGGGATCGCCCACGGTGTCGCCGGTAACCGCTGCCTTGTGTGCATCGGAACCCTTGCCGCCGAAGTTTCCATCTTCGATGTACTTCTTGGCGTTATCCCAGGCGCCACCACCGGTGGTCATGGAGATCGCCACGAACAGGCCGGTGACGATGGTACCGATCAGCAGGCCGCCCAGCGCCTCCTTGCCCAGGGTAAGACCCACAACGACTGGAACCAGTACTGGCAGCAGTGACGGGATGATCATCTCCTTGATCGCTGCCTTGGTCAGCATGTCGACAGCACGGGAGTAGTCCGGTTTCTGGCTGTGGTCCATGATCCCCGGCATTTCGCGGAACTGACGCCGTACTTCGTTAACGATGCCCCCTGCGGCACGTCCTACCGCCTCCATCGCCATGGCACCGAACAGATAGGGCACCAGACCGCCGAGGAACAGGCCGATGATCACCATGTGATTATCCAGCGAGAAGTTAAGTGTGGTGTTGCCACTCGCGGTCAGGGCGTGGGTGTAGTCGGCAAACAGTACCAGCGCAGCGAGACCGGCTGAACCGATGGCGTAGCCTTTGGTGACCGCCTTGGTGGTGTTGCCTACCGCATCCAGCGGGTCGGTGATGTTGCGGATCTTCTCATCCAGCTCCGCCATCTCGGCGATACCGCCGGCGTTATCGGTGATCGGACCATAGGCGTCCAGCGCAACGATGATGCCGGTCATGGAGAGCATCGAAGTGGCGGCGATGGCGATGCCGTAGAGTCCGGCCAGGTCGTAGGCGCCCCAGATCGCGGCGCAAACAACCAGCACTGGTGCGGCGGTGGATTTCATCGATACCCCGAGACCGGCGATGACGTTGGTGCCGTCACCCGTAGTAGAAGCTTCGGCGATGTGACGTACCGGACCGTACTCAGTTGCGGTGTAGTATTCGGTGATCACCACCATTGCCGCAGTCAGACCCAGACCGATGAGCGCAGAGCCATACAGGGCCATAACGCTGATACCACTGTCTCCCATGAGCATGCTGGTGACAGGATAGAAAGCGACGGCGGCGATACCACCCGCAACAAGCAGACCGCGATAGAGGGCGTTCATGATCTTGCCGCCCTCGCGTGCCTTGACGAAGTAGGTGCCGACGATGGAGGCGATGATGGAGATACCGCCCAGTACCAGCGGATAGATCAGCGCGGCGTCGGATTTTACCAGTAGCCCACCGAGCAGCATGGTGGCGACTACGGTGACCGCATAGGTTTCAAACAGGTCGGCAGCCATACCGGCGCAGTCGCCGACGTTGTCGCCGACGTTATCGGCGATCACCGCCGGGTTACGCGGATCATCTTCAGGAATACCGGCCTCGACCTTGCCGACGATGTCCGCACCGACATCAGCGCCCTTGGTGAAGATACCGCCGCCAAGACGGGCGAAAATGGAAATCAGTGAACCGCCAAAGGCGAGACCGACCAGCGGGTGCAGCGGGTCTTCGACACCGAACATCAGTAGCAGGCCGTAGTAACCGGCAACACCGAGCAGGCCCAGACCAACCACCAACAGACCGGTGATCGCGCCACCACGGAAGGCGATCTGTAGTGCGGCGTTGATGCCGTCATTGGCAGCCTGTGCGGTGCGAACATTGGCACGCACCGAGATATACATACCGATGTAACCGGCCAGGCCGGAGAAGATCGCGCCGATCGCAAAACCAGCAGCAGTGGCCATGCCAATCTGCCAGCCGATCACAACCAGCAATACAATACCGACGATGCTGATGGTGGCGTACTGGCGGTTGAGATAGGCCTGAGCGCCTTCCTGGATGGCGCCAGCGATTTCGCGCATACGCTCATTGCCATCGGGTTTAGCCAAAATCCACTTAACAGACACCGCCCCATAGACAAGCGCCGCAGCGGCGCAAAGCAGGGCAAATAAAATACTCGTGCTCATAGAACACCTCCCAGTGGTTAGACGTTATTATCCCCAAGCTATTCTAAACAAAACAAAAAAAGGGGAGCTAACGCTCCCCTTTGATTACTACTTCAGTTCGAAGTCACCGAGCTTTTTGGCAACGGCGACATTCTTAAGTTGTACATACTTTGGTAACCCGCCCTTGGTGAATGGCGGGAAATCCTCTCCCTTGATTAACGGTTCCAGGTATTTGCGACACCCCGGGGTGATTCCGAATCCGTCCTTACTGATAAAGTTTTTGGGCATCATCTTCTCTACGTTTGCTACCTTGGCCAGCGGCGCTTCGCCGATTTTCCAGCGGTAGGGGTTGTTAGAGGTACGAATGATGGCAGGCATTACCGAGTTCTTGCCCTTGAGAGCCATCTCCACGGCGGCCTTGCCAGCGGCATAGGCCTGTTCCACATCGGTCTTGGACGCAATGTGGCGAGCCGCGCGTTGCAGATAGTCAGCTACGGCCCAATGGTATTTCAGACCCAGGTCTTCGCGGATCATACCGGCCACGACCGGGGCCACACCGCCAAGTTGGGCATGACCGAAGGCATCTTTCAGTCCCTGGTCAGCGAGGAACTTGCCATCGGCACTGCGTACGCCTTCAGATACCACCACAGAGACGTAGCCGTATTTTGCCACCTTATCCTTGACCGTTGCCATGAATTTTTTGCGGTCAAAGGCGACTTCGGGGAAGAGGATAACAATCGGCAGGTCGGTCTCTGCATCGGAGGCAAGGCCACCGGCTGCGGCGATCCAGCCTGCGTGACGGCCCATCACCTCAATCACAAACACCTTGGTGGAGGTCTTGGCCATGGAGGCGACATCGAAGCTGGCCTCGCGCACCGAGGTGGCGATGTATTTGGCGACCGAGCCGAAGCCGGGGCAGTTGTCAGTGATCGGCAGGTCGTTGTCCACGGTCTTGGGTACATGGATCGCCTGGATCGGGTAACCCATATTTTTCGCCAGTTGCGAGACCTTGAGACAGGTGTCGGCGGAGTCACCACCACCGTTATAGAAGAAGTAGCCGATGTTGTGCGCTTCAAACACCTCGATCAGGCGCTCATACTCGCGGCGGTTCTGTTCCAGGCTCTTGAGTTTGTAGCGGCAGGAGCCAAACGCACCGGAAGGTGTATGGCGCAGCGCGGCGATGGCCGACCTGGATTCTTTTGAGGTATCGATGAGGTCTTCGGTCAGGGCACCGATGATGCCGTTGCGTCCCGCGTAGACCTTGCCGATCTTGTCCTTATGCTGGCGGGCGGTTTCGATTACACCGCAAGCAGAGGCGTTGATAACGGCGGTGACACCGCCAGATTGGGCATAAAAAGCATTCTTTTTCCTGGACATCTCTCTACTTCCCCCTGATGTGTTTACATCGGTTTGTCGATAACTTAATTCTTCGGCCCCTGCCCCGGCCTCATTGTTGGCCTGTAGCTGGCAGGGTAATCATGCATTTCACTAGTTCATGGCATTCCATAACATCGGTGCCAGGTTGCCAAGGTGCGCGCTAGAAGCGCCTCAGCTAGAGTGTGTCTGCATCAGCCACGATTCATTATTGATAAAGTCGGGAATATCTACCATGCGTTGGTTGAAACTCGGAGTGTATATATTAAGGTAAGGTTCGCAGGGTGTTAGACATCCGCTGTTATTGTTTGACTTGATGATAAAAGAGAGAGTAGCTTAAACCCTTGTACTATGTAACGGTAATGCAATTTCTATATACCAGTATGGAAAATTCTTAATCACGCCGTTTTCTGGCGTGGGTCGGCAGGCGAAAGACATTAACTTACGTTCATAGGAGTGTGAGAAGGCAATGAGAATCGTACTGTTGGGGGCGCCCGGCTCCGGTAAAGGGACGCAAGCCAAACTGCTAATCGAGAAATACAACATCCCGCAGGTATCTACTGGCGATCTGCTACGTGCCGCAGTAGAGGGGAATACACCGCTGGGTCAACAGGCCCGCGCAGCGATGGATGCAGGACAACTTGTGAGTGATGACATCGTTTTGGGAATCATCCGGGAGCGACTGGCACATGCCGATGCTCGCGGAGGCTTCATCCTTGATGGTTTTCCACGCAATATTCCCCAGGCTGAGGCATTGGATGCAATGCTTGCTCGCATGGGAATGCCCATTGATACCGCAATATTGATTGATGTGGATCTGGATAGCCTGATGCAACGACTGACTGGTCGCCGTACCTGTGCATCCTGCGGACAGATGTACAACATCTTCAGCTCACCACCACGTTTGGATGACCGCTGTGATAAATGTGGTGGCGAACTTCGTCATCGTGCAGACGATAATGAGGAAACGATTGGCAACCGTTTACGTATATATGAAGCACAAACGGCTCCTCTTGTTGAATATTTTCGTGGACAGGGTAAGCTTAATAGCGTATCAGGGCAGGGAGAGATCGAAGATATCTTCAATTCGATCCTCAAGGTACTTGATGAAGTACGCAGCAAGCCGCCAGTGATGCCTCCGGTTCATCTTGAACAAGAGGCGATTCGTGAGGTAGCCGAGAAGATTGCTGCAATGATCAATACCGATGATAATGTTACAGAGAAGGTTGCTGTGGCAAAGCCCAAGCCAGCGGTGAAAGCCGCAACGAGCAGGGCGGATACAGCAAAGGCAGCTGCCAAGGCACCTGCCAGCAAGGCTGGGGATACGAAGAAGGCCGCAGCCAAGAAATCTACTGCCAAGAAGGCTACGACGAAAAAGGCAACTGCCAAGAAAACCGTAGCAAAGAAGGCAACCGCAAAGAAGAGCGCGGTGAAGAAGTCAGCAGCCAAGAAGGCTGCTAGCAAAAAGGCTGCAGTCAAAAAGGCCGCTGTGAAGAAGACGGTGGTCAAGAAGGCAGCAAAGAAGTCCAAAGCAGTAACCAAGGCAGTTGTGAAGTCCAAGGCCAGTAAGGAGGCAACGATGGCGGTTAAAAAGAAGGCAGTAAAGAAAAAGGCGGTTAAGAAGGCAGCCGTGAAGAAGAAGGCAGTCAAGAAGGCCGCAGTAAAGAAGAAGGCAGTTAAGAAGCCAGCAGTAAAGAAAAAAGCAGTCAAGAAGGCCGTGAAGAAGAAAGCGGTCAAGAAGGCTGTGAAGAAGAAAGCAGTCAAGAAGGCCGTGAAGAAGAAAGCGGTCAAGAAGGCTGTGAAGAAGAAAGCGGTTAAAAAGGCTGCTGTGAAGAAGAAGGCAGCTAAGAAGTCGGCGAAGAAGTAGTACCTCGCTCCTTCGTGCGGGCCAGTGAAAAAAGGCGGCCGCCGGGTAATACCGGCGATCGCCTTTTTTTGTTCGGGCATCTACCCCTTACGTATACTGTACTTTCTCATGCTATGTGCTATTCCTCATAGCTCTCAGGGAAGAAACGTAAGGAGATATATCGTGTTTGAGGAAGAGCACAAGGCAGGCGGGCATACCAGACTGATTCCAATAATCTTTTTGATTGTTGTGGTTGTGCTGTTAATGGTGGAACCGGCACCTGCAGCGGTTTTGCTATTGCCCAACTAGCGTCTTGCAGCATAGGCTGTCCCCACATTTGCGTTAGACCGTAACGGAGTAGCCTGTGATCGGTTAAACCAGGTGCAGGATGTCGTGGGCCATGAAGATCACAATCTCCACGGCGATCAACCAGATGATGATCCATTCCAGGGTTGAAGAGTGTTTGTGTTTCTGCTCTTCCGCCAGCATGTTGAGTAGCTGCTGGATGATGTTCAGTTTGTCGTTGAGCAAACGGGTGCGCTGCTCGACTTCCAGATAGTTGATGATGTTGCGGTAGGTCTCTTGCAGTTCCGGGTATTCCCAGAAAAATTCAGGCGTATCAAGCAGATCGAAGTGCAGATGGATGTCACTGCGCACGATGTAGAGCATACCGCGCAGTTTGGCGATCTCCTTGCGCCGCAGGTTGGCGCGACCATAGCGGGCAATGTTTTCCGGAATGTAGCGGGTCTCCTCAATGCTACGCCGGGCCTGATCTTCGAACTCCATTAATTTAACCGATTGCGCCAGGCCGTGAGAGACGGCCAGTTGCTCCAGCGAGTCTGTGGTGGCCAGTTCAATGTGGTCGTTGCGGATACGTGTACGGTCGGCATGAAAATCGAAGCTGAAATGATCAATGAATGGCGCTGGATGGATGTCGCTGGCGTGCTGGCGCAGTGTCTCCAGTAACGATTGCTCCTCGTCGTAGCCCATTTCCCAACTAACAAAGACGCCGTAGGGGAAGAGATATGCCTCCCAGCCAGGCTGAGCGATATGTAGCGCATCCTGATAGGCGGTAACGCGATAGCGTTGCTCCAGGCTCTGACGAAGCTCGGCAAAGTCGAAGGTGTTTGCAATGCACTGGGCAATGCAGGGTCTGGGATTGATTGTTGTATCGGTTTGCATACCAGTTTGTCTGTTTATGGGGCCGGATTGGGTTGTCGACGGTGAATCGCTTCAATTCCTTCCAGCACTTCATCGCTGAGTTGGAGGTCGATACTGGCAATGTTGGCCTTGAGTTGTTCCATCCGGGTGGCGCCGATGATGGTGCTGGTGAGGAAGGGGCGACTGTTGACGTAGGCCAGTGCCATTTGCGCCGGATCCAGGCCGTGGTTCCTTGCCAGTTTCACGTAGGCGGCGGTGGCCGCTACAGCTTGTGGGTTGCTGTAGCGATCGTAGTTGGGCCAAAGGTTCAGACGTGAGCCTTCGGGCATGCCGCCATCCAGATATTTTCCTGAGAGCACACCAAAACCCATAGGCGAGTAGGCAAGCAGGCCCACCTCCTCGCGGATGGCGATCTCTGCCAGACCGATCTCAAAGCTGCGATTGAGCAGGTTGTAAGGGTTCTGGATACTGACCACTCGCGGCATCTCCATCCACTCCGCCAACTGCAGGAACCGCATCAGGCCCCATGGTGTTTCGTTGCTCAGACCGATATGACGTACCTTGCCTTCCTGCACCAGGTCGTTAAGCAGTTGCAGGGTTTCGATGATCGGTGTGGGATGGTCATCAGGATCATGGCTATAGCCCAGGCTACCGAAGAAATTGGTTTTGCGATCCGGCCAGTGCAATTGGTAGAGATCGAGGTAATCGGTGTTAAGTCGTTTCAGGCTGCCTTCGATGGCCTTGGTGATGTTGTGCCGGTCCAGTCTTGTCTTACCTTCACGAATATGGGGTAGCCAGTCGCTGCCGGGACCGCAGACCTTGCTGGCGAGAATAATGTCGTCACGCTTGCCGCGCTTACCAAGCCAGGTGCCGATGATCTCCTCGGTCTTGCCATAGGTTTCTGCACGGGGAGGGATGGCGTAGAGCTCGGCGGTATCAATGAAATTGATCCCCTGTTCCAGCGCATAGTCGAGTTGGGCATGCGCCTCCTTCTCCGTGTTCTGCTCACCGAAGGTCATGGTACCCAGGCAGAGGGTACTGACTTCGATGCCGGTGCGTCCGAGTTTGCGGTATTGCATCTTCAATCCTCTACAACGTCGATGCCGAACATTAGTATATCCAGCTTATATGAGCGGCCGCCCAACTTTTTCTCGCGTATTGGCCAAATTCATTGCCAATACGGGTGCTCCGACTCACGAGGATCGCCTGTTCACTGATATCACCAAGTTGACATTTCCGCCACATCATCTTTATTCAGTAGATATAGGGAAATATCTGAGAAGAGAAAAGGGGATCACTACACACTGTCTGGAGCACATTATGGAATCCCACCTTACCCCTGAAGATGATAATAAGCTTTTGAAACTGCAAGAAAAATGCGAGATATGCAAAGAGGTGATCGTGCATGAAGCGGAGGCGGGTAATAAATTGGAGATGGCCACTGTCTGTGAAAAGTGCAACAAGCTGCGACGTCACCTGCCTGAGTTGATGGAGACCAAACGCAGGTTGATGGAAGTCAATAAGAAAGGTGAGTGAACGGGCACGGATTTCACCGATTAGATGTAGAATAACGAAGGAAATGGTTAATTGACGGCCCTGTCGGAGCCTTCCGGCGGGGCCGCTTGCTGTTCAGTGGTCACTTTATTCATCGGGTAGTGGTTATGTCACACAGAATTCCCCAGGTTGGGTTTGTCAGTCTCGGCTGTCCCAAGGCGACCGTCGATGCGGAGCGAATACTCACTCGCCTACGCGCCGAAGGATACTTGATCGCTCCAGACTATGAGGCGGCGGATCTGGTGGTGGTCAACACCTGCGGTTTCATTGATGCGGCGGTGGAAGAGTCACTGGAAACCATCGGTGAGGCGCTGGTGGAAAATGGCAAGGTGATTGTTACCGGTTGCCTTGGTGCAAGGGAGGGGATGGTGCAGAGCGCTCATCCTCAGGTGCTGGCGGTGACCGGTCCCGATTCTCTGGATGAGGTGATGGCAGCGGTGCATGCCAATCTGCCGCCGCAACACGATCCCTACACCGATCTGGTGCCCGCTGGCGGGATCAAGCTGACCCCGCGTCACTACGCCTATATGAAGATCGCAGAGGGGTGTAACCAGCAGTGCAGTTTCTGCATCATCCCCTCCATGCGCGGCAAGCTGGTCAGTCGTCCCCTTGGCGAGATCCTTGATGAGGCGGAAAAGCTGGTCAGCGATGGGGTGCAGGAGCTATTGATCGTTGCCCAGGACACTGCTGCCTATGGTGTCGATCTCAAATATCGCACCGACTTCTGGCAGGGGCGACCGCTGAAGAGTGACATTGAAACCCTGGTCAAACAGCTCGGTACACTCGATGTCTGGGTCCGGCTGCACTACATCTATCCCTATCCAAAAGTGGACCGACTGGTAGAACTGATGGCCGAGGGCTATGCACTGCCCTATCTCGATATACCGCTACAACATGCCGATTCACGTGTGCTCCGGGCGATGTGCCGACCGGCGGACTGCGAAAACATGCTGCGCCGCATCGAGACCTGGCGCGGCATGATCCCGGAGATCGCCCTGCGTTCCACCTTTATTGTTGGCTTTCCCGGAGAGACGGAGCAGGAGTTTGAACACCTGCTCGATTTCCTGCGTGAGGCGCGGCTGGATCGAGCCGGTGCCTTTGCCTATTCTCCAGTAGAGGGGGCCACGGCCAACGACCTGCCGGGACAACTCCCTGAAGAGGTGAAGCAGGAACGACTGGAGCGCTTTATGGCGTTGCAGGCGGAGATTAGCGCCGACAAGCTGCAACAGCGGGTTGGTCAGAGCTATGCAGTGATCATCGACGGGGTGGAGGGTGAGAACGCCATTGGCCGCAGTTATGCGGAATCTCCGGAGATTGACGGCGTAGTGGTGATCGAGGGGGGCGCTGCACTGGAGCCGGGCGATGTGGTGGAAGTGACGATTACTGCGGCGGATGAGCACGATCTGTTCGCCAGAGAATGACAGCCATCACGATTCAGTGCTGATGTTTCAGTTATAACTAAAGGACTGGTCTCCGTGCCGCGGAGAATGAACGATCTCCAGGGAGGTAGAGAATGTTGCAGAGCAAAACAGTTGCTGTGTTGTTTTCGGCCGCAGTTTCACTCTTTGCTGCCAGCGTTATGGCGCAGCCGGTTGGGCACGTGGGCCTTAGCGGTGGCCAGTCAAGCGTCGACCTCTCCGGATACGACAATCCTTCCAGCTACAAACTCTTCGCCGGTGTCTCCTTTTCCACCTACGGTTCTCTGGACCTCGCCTACGCCAATCTGGGCAAGTTCAGGAGAAGTGGTGTTTCCGACACCTATCTCGACCTGGATGGCTTTGAGCTGACCGCCATGGGGAGCTATCCGTTGTCGAAGCGCATCTCGCTATTTGCCCGGGCGGGATACTACTCATGGAATCTGGACAACGTGCTCTCGGGAACGAAGATTGGTTTTGACGGTACCGACTTTACCCTTGGTGCCGGGATGCGTTTTAGTATCTCGAACGATGTCAGCCTGCACCTTGAGTACCAGAAATACAACGACATCGAAGGTAGCGATTACGACAATCTCTCAGCGGGTTTTGATTTCGGCTTTTAGCTCTGTGCGCTTTGACGCGAGGTAAGATAGAGCCAGATAAAACCGGAAACCCCGGCCAGCAATGAGCCAGCGAGGATCCCGCTCTTGGCCATCAGCAGATCCTGCGGATGATGGGCAAAACCCAACTCCGCCACAAAGATCGACATAGTAAAGCCGATCCCTCCCATCAATCCCACACCGAAGATATGTCTGAAATTCAGCCCTGGCGGTAGCTTGCTGACACCAAGACGTACCGCGATCCAGCTAAATCCGACAATACCGATCAGCTTGCCCAGCAGCAGTCCACTGATAACGCCGATAGAGACCGGGTGACTGATAATGCTGGCGAATGACGACCAGTCGACAGGGATACCCGCGTTGGCCAGGGAAAAGATGGGAATAACAAAATAGGCCGAGGGGAGATGCATCTGGTGTTCCAGGGTTTGTGCCGGTGCCTGTACCAGTTGCACCCCTTCACCCAACGCACGCACACGGCTACGCAACTCGTCATTTCGCAGAATATTCTCTTCTCGTTGATAAGCAGCACGGATGTGGTCGAGCACTTCGTCTATATGGGCGAGGAAACGTTGTGGATCATATTTGGGTCGCATGGGGATGGTAAAGGCAAGAAGTATCCCCGCCAGAGTGGCATGAACACCGCTCTTCAGCATGGCGACCCAGAGCACTACGCCAAGCAGAATATAGGGCAGTGACCAGCGCACACCGCCGAGGTTAAGTGTGAGTAACAGTGCAAAGGTAAGGGTGACGATCAGCAGTGCCGGGTAGTTAAGTGTCTCGGTGTAGAACAGCGCGATGACTGTAACGGCACCCAGATCGTCCACAATGGCCAGGGCCACGAGGAAGGTAAGCAGGTTAGTGGGTATGCGCTTGCCGAGCAGTGCCAGTGCACCCAGAGCGAAGGCGATATCGGTTGCCATGGGAATGCCCCAACCATCGAAGGTATGGCCGCTGGGGTTGAATGCGATGTATATGGCGGCGGGCATCAGCATACCGCCCACTGCAGCGACTATCGGCAGCAGTGCCTGTTTGGGATCAGCAAGTTCGCCAACCACAATTTCACGTTTCAGCTCCAGGCCCACGACGAAGAAGAACAGCGCCATCAAACCATCGTTGATCCAGTGATGGATCGATTTGGATAGCTGAAAACCCTCAACGCCGATGGTAAAGGTCAATGTCAGCACATGATGGTAGGTCTCGCTCCACGGGCCGTTGGCGAGGAACATAGCCAGCACCGCACAAACCATCAGCAAAATTCCACTGGTGGTCTGACGGTGAATGAACTCTTCCAGTGGTGACAGCAGGCGGTCAAAGACCTTCTCCCACGGGGCGCTATACTCTCTGCCTTTCATCGATTACTCACACCGTTGTGTTGTTGAGATGAAGCTACAGCATCGGCTCCCAGCCGGGCAAGGTTTCGATCCGTTTCAGCCAGGCGCGAACTGCGAGATAGGGTTGCAGCGAAAACTCCGCCTCTTCGGCCAGATTGATGTAGGGGTAGCAGGCGATGTCTGCAATGGTGGGATGATCGGCTGCCAGCCACTCAGCCTCTTTCAGTCGTAGTTCCAGCGTACCTACACCCTGTGCAGAATCGCTTCTGCACTGCTCCGGATCGAAGGGACGGTTGAAACGTCGTGCGGCACGGGCGCGCGCCAGGCCGGTGAGCAACTCGTTTTCCGATACTGCTAGCCACTGCATCACCCGCGCCTCGCCCAAAGCATCAGTGGGCAACCACTGTTCGCTACCATAGCGGCGGGCGAGATAGACCAGGATCGCCATAGAGTCCCAAATCACGGTTTCGCCATCACGTAATACCGGGATTTGTCCGCGTGGGTTGAGTAGTCTGAATGCAGGAGTCTGGTTTTCACCGGCTACCAGATCGGTAGGAATTTTTTCGTATTTAAGTTCCAGCATGGAGAGCAGCAGGCGTACCTTGTAGCAGTTGCCGGAAAGTGGAAGGTCGTACAGTTTCAGTGCGGTCACAGAAGGACTCCTCCGAAGTTTATCGTGTTAGGTGCGGCTATCTGCCGCTCGACGATGCAGGGTCTCTTCATCGGTTAATACATCATCTTCAGGCGTAGTGGGATTTTCTATCGTGATATCCGTTTGATTACGCGGGTCCATCTCCAGTACAACCGGCGAGGCGTGCTGTATCGGTTGGTACTCGCCCTGTTCTTCCACCGGTGGTGCATCGCTGATACGCATGCGAATCAGGGCGAAGAGGCCAAACAGTAACATGCAGATAGCGAAGAACAGTAGCAGTGACGCCGCGCCAAAATGTTGCATGGTATAACCAGCGAGTATTGGGCCGATAGCAGCACCGATACCATAGAGTTGTAACAGGCCACGCGCACCATTGAGGGCCTGACCAGCCTCCAGACGATCATTTACGTGGGCCACGCTAAGGGCATAGAGACTGAAGGCAAAGGTGCCGAAGATAAATCCACCAAGCAGCGGCACCAGGCTTCCCGGATAGGGCGTCAGCAGATAGTGCATGAGCAGCGCCACGCCACCGCCAAGTAACGTCGAAACAGTGAGGACACTGCGTCGATCAAATCGATCCGAGAGCATGCCAACCGGCCATTGCAGTAAAGCACCACCGACTACCGTCAGGCTGATGAACAGGGCAATGTGCAATTCACTCAGGCCGATGCCGCTGGCAAATACCGGTCCCATCCCCCAGAAGGCGCCGTTGACCATTCCTGCGGCAAGGGTACCGACCACCCCCAGCGGAGAGTTGCGATAGAGGGTAGCGAAATAGAGCGGCGGACTCTCAATGGGTTCAGGTTGGCGTACCCGGGTCATCGCCACAGGTACCAATGCCAGGGAGATCAGGATGGTAGTGATGGCAAAAAGATCAAAGTCGCGAATCTCCCCGGCGAGAAGAAGGAACTGGCCAAAGGCCATCGCCAGCAGAGTGATCAGCATGTAGACGGCAAAGAATCGCCCACGACTCTCACTCGGTGCAATTTCGTTGAGCCAGCTTTCTATCACCATAAACAGGCCGACGATACAGACCCCGGTGATCATTCGTAGCAGAAACCAGATCGTCGGAATAGTGAATAACGGAAAGGCGATCGCCGCTGCCGAGGCGATAGTAGCGAGAATCGCATAGCTACGGATGTGGCCGAACTGGCGGATTAACCAGGGACAGATATAGGTGCCAGCGACATACCCGATAAAGTAGGCGGCCATGATCAGACCGGTGATATCGACCGGGAATCCTTCTACGCCGGCACGCAGTGCGATCAGGGTGCCTTGCAGACCGACGCCGAAGAGCAGGATGGCGCTGGCTAGTAGCAGTGACAGTATGGAGACAAGGATATGTAACATAGGTGATAAGGATAGCAATAAAGAAGCCCGCACATGGCGGGCTTCTTCGCGATAAATGTGATCTCAGTTTTGACGTGCAGCGTCGTATTTCGCCTGCTGCGGATGAGGCAGGTAGGCACCATCCTCATCGTGCATCTCCTGGCCGATGATTGGCGGGTTGAAGGCGCAGATCATGCGCATGTCTTCGCTACCACCCCGTAACAGGTGCTCGTCGTTGTCGTTGAGCAGGTAGAGGGTGCCGTCCTTGAGCGGATGGATTTCACCGGTTTTCAGGTCCTCGATCTCGCCGTTACCGCCGACACAATAGACCGCCTCGATATGGTGTTTGTACCAGATGCGAGTTTCGGTCCCGGCCTTGATGATCGTTTCGTGGAAGGAGAAGCCCGCCCCATCGCTATCAAGGACAAAGCGACGGCTGATCCAGTTGCCGTTCTCCGCGTGGACCTCGCGTTCGGTGCCACGGATATCATTCAGGGTGCGAACGATCATGCGCTGGCCCCTTTACGGACATCGTCGCTGTGCGATAGCAGATCGCCAATGGCCTGATCGATAATGGCGATACCCTTGCGCAGGGTCTCTTCGTCGATGGTCAACGCAGGCAGGAACTTGACCACGTTATCATCGGCCCCGGCCAGTTCGATGATCAATTGCTTATCGAAGGCCTCGCGGGAGACCAGGCCGGCAAAGCCGCTACGTGGGATATCGAGACCCCAGACCATGCCGATGCCTCGCAGTTTGATCTCGAGTTGCGGATATTTATCCACGATCTTGCCCAGCTCCTCTTCCATGATTCTGCCTTTGTATTTGACCGACTCGGAAAAGTCATCGCTGTCCCAGTAACTTAATGACTGAGTAGCGGCGACGAAGGCGAGGTTGTTACCGCGGAAGGTGCCGGTATGTTCGCCCGGTTGCCACTGGTCCAGTTCTGGACGCATCAGCAGGATGGCCATTGGTAGTCCGCCGCCGATGGATTTGGACATGCAGACCAGGTCGGGTTTGATCCCGGCGCGCTCGAAACTGAAGAAGGTGCCGGTGCGGCCGTTGCCGACCTGAATGTCATCGACGATCAGCAGGATGTCGTATTCACGGCAGAGTGCCTCCAGCTCCTGCAGCCACTTGACGCTGGCGACATTGATACCGCCTTCGCCCTGCACCGTCTCGACGATGATCGCCGCGGGCAGGTCGATGCCACTGGAGCCGTCTTCGAGAAACTTGCGCAGGTAGTCGATGGTGTTCACATCCGGGCCGAGGTAGCCATCGAAAGGCACCGAATCGGCGTTGTTACGGGCGCCGTAGGATTCATCACGATAGAAGTCGTTACCGGTCACCGCCAGCGAGCCCATGGTCAGGCCGTGGTAACCGTTGGTGAAGGCGATGACGTTGGAGCGACGTTTGACCATTCGCGCCAGTTTCAGCGCTGTTTCTACGGCATTGGTGCCGGTGGGGCCGGTGAACTGGATTTTGTAGTTCAGGTTCCGCGGTGCCAGGATGGTGTCGTGAAATTTGTGCAGGAACTGCTTCTTCGCCACCGTGGCCTTGTCCAGGGAATGGACAATACCATCGTGTTGCAGGTATTCGATCAGCGCCTGGCTGATCATCGGGTTGTTGTGGCCGTAGTTGAGTGTTCCTGCCCCGGCGAAGAAGTCGATGAATTCGTTGCCGTGCTCGTCATAGATGAACGAGCCCTTGGCGACATCAAAGATCGCGGGGAAGGCGCGCACATAGCCGCGGACTTCAGATTCCAGTTCTTCAAAGATTCTCATGGTGTATTCTCCAGTTGGTGCCGTCCCGCTTCCCAGGGTCCGATGCGGATCAACTGCTCCGCTTCGTGGGCCTCAGCGCCGAATTGCGCGGCCTCAAGGAATGTCTCTTCCGCGCTGCCGGTATGCAGCTTCTCAGCCAGACGGGTGAAGACACGGCGTGAGGGGAGATTGGAAGGGGAGACGGTGGTTTCGACACTGCGCACCATTGCGCAGGCGGGTTGTTTCAGTAGATGTTCCAGCATGCGTCCGGCCAGCCCCTGACCACGTGCGGTTTCATCCACGGCCAGCTGCCAGGCAAACAGCGTGTGAGGACGATTGGGGATCAGGTAGGCGGAGAGAAAGCCGACCAGTTGGCCGTCTTGTTCCGCCACCACACAGGTATCGCGGAAGTGGCTGCATAGCAGGAAATAGCTGTAGCTGGAGTTGAGGTCCAGCGGCGGACAGCGCCCGACAAGTTCATGGACTTGTTTGCCCTCGCCCGGTTCGGGGGAGCGAAGCGCGATCCGGGTCTTCTCAATCATTGGATGTCCCGGTTCAATAGCACAAAGCCGCTCGTGATAATATTTTGTACACAAACGACAAGGCAGCGCATTGTATGGTATTTAACTTATTGAATTCAAGTGATATTGTACTTTTATGTCTAATATATATCCTTTGAAGTAGAAGGATAATTGCCCGCAGAGGGCGCTATTGTTAAGTGAGGAATAGATGGATCGTCACACCGATGTCCTGATTAGCCTGCGCCGAATCATCCGCGCCATCGACATGCGCTCGCGCCATCTGATGCAGCAGGCAGGACTGACCGGCCCACAGTTGCTGGTATTGCAGGCATTGGGTCGACATACCCGAATGAGTGCAGGGGAACTGGCGAAGGAGGTAAACCTGAGCCAGGGCACCATGACCTCGATCCTCGATCGCCTGGAAAAGCGCCATCTGATCATGCGACTGCGTTCCGAGAGCGACCGGCGCAAGGTGCATGTCACCCTGACCGCCGATGGCGAGACGCAACTGGCTGCAGCCCCAACCCTGTTGCAGGAGCGCTTCATCGAGCGTTTTCAGCAGCTTAAGGAGTGGGAGCAGACACAAATCCTCGCCTCGTTGCAGCGGCTGGCGGAGATGATGGATGCCCAGGATCTGGATGCGGCGCCGGTGCTCGATACCCGACATGAACTGGGTACGGCACATTCCGTGGATACGATTGATGAGAAAAGCGAAAAAGACAGCGCCTGATCCCATTTA
>JBNKBG010000051.1:0-18751 GCA_050287105.1 Thiohalomonadaceae bacterium | reverse complement strand
CTTTCTTATGTAACCTCGCAGGTTATGCGTTGAACCGACAAGATAGTAGCAGGCTTTAATTGCGTCGGACAAACCCTTACAAAGAGTAACCTGACACGACATAATTCGTTCTCGGCAACAGCCCCCAGATAACTAACAGGAAGTACTATGAGCAAACACTACGATCTCCTCGCCATCGGCGGCGGTAGCGGCGGCCTCTCCGCCGCGGAACGGGCCGCCATGTACGGCAAAAAGGCCGCGGTTATCGAAATGGCCAAAATGGGCGGCACCTGCGTCAACATCGGCTGCGTGCCGAAGAAGGTGATGTGGAACGCGGCCTCCATTGCGCATGCGCTGCGCGATGCCCGCGGCTACGGCTTCGATGTGATGGTCAACGACTTCGACTGGACCACCCTGGTCAAGGGCCGTGAAGACTATATCCAGGGGATCAACGACTGGTATGGCAACTACCTTACCGACTCCAACATCGACTGGCTCAAGGGCCAGGCGAAATTCGTCGACGCCCATACCCTGGAGGTCAACGGCGAGCGCTACAGCGCCGACCATATCGTCATCTCCCCCGGCGGACGGCCAATGGTACCCAATATTCCCGGCGCCGAACTGGGCATCACCTCCGACGGCTTCTTCGCCCTGACCGAACAGCCGAAGCGGGTAGCGGTGGTCGGTGCCGGCTATATCGCGGTGGAGCTGGCCGGGCTGTTGAATGCGCTGGGTTCCGATGTAGATCTACTGCTGCGCCGCCAGCATTTCCTTGCCAACTTCGACGCCATGCTGCGCGAGGCGTTGATGGAAGAGATGGTCAACGACGGCGTCAACATCCTGCCCAACATCAACCTGGAGAAGGTAGAGAAAGAGAAGGACGGCACTCTTACGCTTTACTGCCAGAGCGGCCATATCATGAAGGGCTTCGACACCCTGATCTGGGCCATCGGCCGCGAGCCGCTGACCGCCGATCTCAATCTGGCTGCCGCCGGTGTCACGATGAATGAGGCCGGTTACATCCCTACCGACGAGTTCCAGAACACCAATGTGGCGGGCGTCTATGCCGTCGGCGATGTCACCGGTCGGGCACAGCTCACCCCGGTGGCCATCGCCGCCGCGCGCCGCCTCGGCGATCGCCTGTTCAATAACCAGCCGGAGCGCCGCCTGGATTACGAAAACATCCCCACAGTGATGTTCAGCCACCCGCCCATCGGCACCGTGGGACTGACCGAGGGCGAAGCGCGGGAGAAACACGGCGAGGCGGTCAAGGTCTACCAGACCCGCTTCACCCCCATGTACCACGCCCTGACCCCGCACAAGACCCGTACCGCGATGAAACTGGTCTGCGTCGGCGCGCAGGAGAAGGTGGTTGGCATCCACATGATCGGCCACGGGGTCGACGAGATGCTGCAGGGTTTTGCAGTGGCTCTGAAAATGGGCGCGACCAAGAAGCAGTTCGACGACACCGTGGCGATCCACCCCACCAGCTCAGAAGAGCTGGTAACGATGAGGTAATAGCGCGCATTTCATGTAAAATGCCGCACATTCCCCCACCCGGAGCACTTGAAGAAACATGGCCATTCGCAGTTACAAAGGCATCAAACCTCAGATCGCCGACAGCGCATATATCGATGAAGCCGCCGCCGTCATTGGCGATGTGGTGATCGGTGAAAACAGTTCAGTCTGGCCAATGGCCGTGGCCCGCGGAGACGTCAACTGCATCCGCATCGGTAACCGCAGCAACATTCAGGATGGCTCGGCGCTACACGTCACCCATGACCATGGGGACGCCCCCGGCGGCTTCTCGCTGCTGATCGGCGACGACGTCACCGTTGGCCACAATGTTACCCTGCACGGCTGCACCATTGGTAACCGCTGCCTTATCGGCATGGGTTCCGTGGTACTCGACGGCGCGGTGCTCGAGGACGAGGTGCTGCTGGCTGCGGGTAGCCTGGTACCGCCGGGCAAAACCCTGGAAGGGGGGTATCTGTGGCTCGGTAATCCGGTGAAGAAAGGGCGCCCCCTGAAGCAGCAGGAGATTGAGTGGTTCGCCTATTCGGCCGAGCACTACTCTCGGCTGCGGGAGGATTATCTCAAGGAATAACCTTGCTCTTTGCATGGAAAGCGCAAAGAGCTATAGTGTGAAGACGGTCACACTATTCAGGAGCCAGCAATATGGAAGTTTACGTCGGCAGCCTCACCCCGCAGACCACGCGCAACGACGTGGTGGGGTTCCTCAAAAGCTTTGCCAGGGATGCGCGCATCCGCATGGTTGACCAGCATCTGGAAAACAACCAGCGTGCCTACTACGCCATCGCCGATTTCGACTCGGACCGGCTTGCCCTGAAGGCGATCAATAAATTCAATGGTGGTGTGTTACGCGGAGAGAAGGTGGTTCTACGTGAGTATTTCCATCGCAGTTACTCCAATGAACGCCGCGCCCTGAACTGGCGTGATCGACCCTGGAGTGGTCAGGAAAGGCGGGATCACGAAAGACGTTTGAAGGTCATTCCGGCCAATCAGGATAGCGACAACTTCGGTATCCAGATCGAGGAGCCGCAGGACGAAGCGTCGCTCAAAATCAGTGCCTACACCAACATGGCACGCAAGCTATAACCCGGCATCAGGTCACGACACCTCTGGAATGACAACTTAAAGCTGTTTGCGTACGGCCTTGATTACCGGTGCCGTCTGCGGCCGCACCCCACGCCAGATGTTGAACGATTCAGCGGCCTGCTCCACCAGCATGCCCAGACCGTCGCTCAGCTTTTCGCAGCCTTCATCTTCGGCCCAGCGCAGGAAAGCGGTTGGCTCACCGCCATACATCATGTCGTAGCAAAAAGCGTCCTTGGTCAGGATGCCCTCAGGCAACGGGGGGACTTCGCCCTTGAGACTGGAAGAGGTGCCGTTGATTACGATGTCGTAACGGGTACCGTCCAGATCATCGAAGCTGCTGCCTTCGACCTTGCCGAAATTCTCAAAATCATCGGCCAACTCCTGGGCACGTTCTGGCGAACGGTTGGCAATCACCACCTCGGAGGGATTCTCCTGTAACAGTGGTCCGAGTACACCGCGTACCGCCCCCCCGGCACCGAGCAGCAACACCCGTTTGCCTGCGATGGCGATCCCCAGGTTTTCCTTGATATCACGCACCATACCGACACCGTCGGTGTTGTCACCGTAGAGGGTACCGTCCTCGCGGACAACAATGGTATTGACCGCACCGGCCAGTTCCGCGCACTCGCTACGCTCGTCCACCAGACGCCAGGCATCACGTTTGAAGGGAACCGTCACATTCAGCCCCTTGCCCTTCTGCTCCTGAAATTCGCGCACTGCCTCGTTGAACAGTTTGAGCTCAACCAGGATGGCACGGTATTCGAGCTTCTGTCCGGTCTGCTCGGCAAACAGCGAATGAATCAGCGGTGATTTGCTGTGACCGATGGGATTACCCATCACCGCATACTGATCAAGCTTGGACACGCTATGAATCCTCCGTCAGGAAAAGATGCCCTTGAGAATATAGAAAAACACGATTGCCAGGATCGCCCCTGCAGGCAGGGTCACGATCCAGGAGAGGAAGATCATTCGTACTACGTTCAGATTGAGCGCCGCGATACCGCGAGCCAGCCCAACACCCAGCACCGCACCAACCAGAGTGTGGGTGGTGGAGATCGGTAGACCGGTGCCCGAGGCCACCACAACGGTGGTCGCCGCACCCAGGGTGGCGGCGAAACCGCGACTGGGGGTCAATTCAGTGATACCTGTACCTACGGTGGCGATCACCTTATGGCCGTAGGTCACCAGACCGATCACGATACCTGCACCGCCGAGCAATAAAATCCAGGGCGGCATGACACTTTTCGCTGCAACCGCACCTGTCTGGGCGATCCCCACTACGGCAGCCAGCGGACCGACCGCATTAGCGACATCGTTGGAACCATGGGCGAAGGCCATGGCGCTGGCGGTAAAGATCATCAAAACACTAAACACCTTCTCCACGTTGGCGAAGTGGAAGTCGGCATCGGCTGCTGGATCGAAGTTCAACCGGTTGATAAAGAAGATACCAATCACCATCACCAGCAGGCCGATACCCACGGCGATCGCGTAACCTTCCGCAGTACTGAGCTTGAGTCCAACATGGGTCAGCCCCTTGAACAGGGTGACCAGCGCAACAATGAAACCGACCAGGAAGATGTAAACGGGAACGTAACGTTTGGCGTTTTGTAATGGGTTGGGCGTGTCGAGAATAAAGCGCTGCACGCTAACGAAGAGCCAGTAGGCGATGATCCCGGAGAGTGCCGGCGAGATCACCCAGCTCATGACGATGGTGCCTACCTTGCCCCACTGCACCGCCTCAATACCGATACCCACCGCAGCAAAGCCGACGATAGCACCAACAATGGAGTGTGTCGTAGAGACAGGCCAGCCGGAACGGGAAGCCACCAATAACCAGATCCCGGCAGCAAGCAACGAAGCGAGCATACCGTAGACCACCAGCTCCGGACTGCTGGCCAGAACATCGGAGTCGATCATCCCCTTACGGATGGTCTTGGTCACTGCGCCGCCTGCCAGGTAGGCACCGGCAAACTCAAAAATCGCGGCAATGATAAAGGCCTGCTTGATAGTGACCGCTTTGGAACCCACCGAGGTACCCATGGCATTGGCCACGTCGTTGGCGCCAACGCCCCAGGCCATGAAGAAACCAAAAATACAGGCCAGAACAATAAAAATTAGTGCGTATTCCATCAAACCACCTCAGCGTGCGAGCATTACTTCCAGACGACTACCCACGCGCTGGGCCAGGTCAGCCAGGTCACCTATCCATTCAATAACCCTGTAGATGAACATCACATCCACCGGTGGCAGGTCCTTCTCCTGTGCAAACAATTTACTTCTCACCTCCACCTGGAGGCGGTCGGTGTCACCTTCGATCTCGTCAAGGCGGTTGATCATCTCTTCCACCAGATCCACCTCACGGCCACGGAAACTGGTCTCCAGCAACTCATCCAGCTCGTTGATCGCGGTCTGGGCCTGGGCCGAGGCATCGACACAACGCTTGACGAAGTTGAGCATCAACGGGCCGACATCTTCCGGGAAGGTCATCTTGCGCCCCAGCATCAGGCCGGCAATGTCCTTGGCCTTGTTGGCAATACGATCCTGCATGGTCAGGGTTTCCAGCAGATCACGGCGAGACATAGCCATCATCAGACCGCTGGGCAGGTGCAGACGCAGATCGTGTTTCAGCTTGTCGGCGACACCTTCCAGATCGGAGATATTTTTCTGCTCTTCCGCCGCTCTGCTCCAGTCACCCGCCAGAGCGGCTTCGAAGAACGGGATCAGTTCGTTAACACAGGCCTGAACTTCGGCCATGTGTTGCTGCATGGGTCGAATTGGCGAATTGCCGAACATGCTGAAGATGTAACTTTTAGGTGACATGCAAGTCTCCTCCCCCTTAAATTGCGCGCAGTATAGTGGCTGGCGGCACTGCCGCACAGCCCCTTTATTCTACCTTATGCTTCCTTGAGCCAACCCGCCACGCGCTTGGCGAAATAGGTCAGAATCCCATCGGCCCCGGCGCGCTTGAACGAGAGCAGCGCCTCAAGCACCACCTTGCGCTCATCCAGCCAGCCGTTCTGTACTGCCGCCATCAACATCGCGTACTCGCCACTGACCTGATAGGCGTAGGTGGGCGCACCGAATTGATCCTTTACCCGACGCACGATATCCAGATAGGGCATACCCGGCTTGACCATCACCATGTCGGCGCCCTCTTCCAGATCCTGCGCCACCTCCCACAGGGCCTCGTCGGAGTTACCCGGGTCCATCTGGTAGGTGCGCTTGTCGCCGCCACCCAGATTGGCCGCGGAGCCGACCGCATCGCGGAACGGACCGTAGAAGCTGGAGGCATACTTGGCGGCATAGGACATGATGCGGGTGTTGCCATGCCCCTCACTCTCCAGTGCCTCACGGATCTCACCGATACGGCCATCCATCATATCCGAAGGGGCCACCACCTGGGCGCCGGCCTCCGCATGGGAGAGCGCCTGACGCACCAGTACTTCTACGGTTACGTCGTTAAGCACATAGCCGTTTTCGTCGATGATTCCGTCCTGACCGTGGGTGGTGAAGGGGTCCAGGGCGACGTCGGTCATCACCCCCAGTTCGGGGAAATTCTCACGCAGAGCACGCACTGCCCGCTGCGCCAGCCCGTCCGGGTTATAGGCTTCCGCCGCATCGAGACTCTTCTGCTCCTGTGGTGTGACCGGGAATAGCGCCACCATCGGCACACCCAGTTTCACCAACGCCTCTGCCTCTTTCAGCAGCAGGTCGATGGAGTAGCGCTCGATACCGGGCATCGATGCCACCTGCTCGCACTGCTTTTTGCCCTCCAGCACGAACATCGGGTAGATCAGATCGTCGACGGTGAGTGTGCTTTCGCGCATCAGGCGGCGGGAAAAATCGTCCCGGCGCATGCGGCGCTTGCGCACCCAGGGAAAGGCACCGCGGCTGGTTTCAAGTCGGCTCATTGGGAAACTCCCGGATTCAGCATATTGGAATAGTGTTGGGGCAAGAGGCTACCGCGCCGGAGTGCGCGGTGCAATCGGTTGTTGCCCCACCCACTGGCGGGGTATCGTACAGGTTCTGAATGACACCAGGGGAGAGAACACCGAGATGCAAGGCACATCACTACTGCTGTGGGGATTGTTGTTCGGCGCCATCGGACTCGGCTTCCTCACCTACGGTCGCAAACAACGCGCAGTTGTACCGTTGGTTGCTGGCATCGCCCTGTTCTTCCTTCCCTACCTCTTCTCTAATGTCTACCTGCTGGTGCTGGCCGGTACTGCCCTGGTGGCACTGCCCTATTTCATCCGGCTCTAGCTAATCGATATTTCCTCGCCCATGGAAGGCGCTGGAGAGAATGTCGGCATTGATCCCGTCAATGTGCTCCCCCTGATACTGAATCCGATAGCGGTACGACCACGGTAGCTTGCCCGGGGGAGTAGGCTTATCCTTGAACTTCACCCACCAATACGGCTGATTGAGATCGATGGTAAGGGTATAACCTTCACTTGGTTGCAAAGCTACGGTTTGCACTGATTTATTTGTACAGTCACGCGCTGAAACAAAGTTCGACGCATCGTGCGGCGCATTGCGATCCGGGATTAGGACAAAAGAGCAATTGTCCCCCTTCAACGGCAATTTAAGTACCTTTTCACCACGGTTCATCAGCGTCAGTTTGATCACGGCACTGGCCTTTTCGTCCGGCGCATCACGTTCCGGGGATTGCGCGATCTCGGTCTTGAGCGCGATATCGGCCCACTCATAGCTGACTATCGCCGCCTCACCCGAATCCGACACCGCTGCATGGATCAGCAGCGGTACCTGAAAGTCATTTCTCCGGCCGCGCATGGTTTCCATTTCGCGGCCACTGCCCTGTTGCAGGTAGTACTGCTCTATGCCGTATTTCACCTGCACCGGCCAGCTATCGGCGAGCGCCTGGCGCCGCTGCGCTTCGTCCTGTTTACCAAAATCACGATAGGGCCAGTGCGAGATCACGTAGCCACGCAGATAAGGACCCTGGGGCGGAGTTACGTGCAGGCTCCCTCCCTGGGAAACCCCACTGGCATCCGTCTGTAATTCCAGATAAACCTTTTGCCCCTTGCGCAGGCCCTCCTTGCGGATCGTTTCATCCATCTGATGTAGAGGCACACTGCTGAAGAGATAATCGAGGTGCACGTAATCGCCACGGAAAATATCGCGCGGATCGATTGGCGCAGTCTGGAACAGGGTGGGTTTACCTGTGGCCAGTAGCCACTCTCGCGAAACCACCATGGTGGCTACTACACCGATCTGGAAAACGACGGCGAGAGCGATAAGCAAGGTTTTCCGCTTCATGCCGCCACCCTCTTGTTGCGCTGATAGAAGTGGTTCACCGCAAACAGCGCCACACCGACCAGCAGGAAGACCACGGCACGGGCCAACAGGCTATCGAACAGATCCGTATAACGGGCCATTGCCAGCAGGGCAAAGAGAATCGAGCCGCGCACCATATGTTGTCGATTGGCATGACGCGCCCCGTCGATCATTAACCAGACACTAACCGCCAGCAGCAACAGGTTAAACCCGGCCCAAACCAATGGCTCAATCAGGTTATGCTTGGTCCCACTTTCCAGTGACGGCGCAAACAGTAACGGCAGCAGGACCAGGACAACGGCGATCTCCGTCAAGCCGATCAACCCACCCACCCGACGCAAATAGAGCAGGCGGAAAAAAGCCGCCTGGCTGGCCAGCAGGGCGACAACAAAATAACCACTGGCCATCATATCCGACCACTCAACACGCAACAGATCCGGCGTCAGGTCACTGAAGGTCATCAAGTACATCAGCACAAACAACACCCACCGTGCGGGCATGGCCAGTTCAGCGGCAAGTTCCCGATGCTTTTCGGCCTGCTGTGCCATTACCTGTTCCAGGCCGATAAAGGCGGCAGCGGTCATCAGTAAAGTGGTGACAATCAAATCTTCATCATAGGCACCGACGCTGAAACCGATACTGACAAATACAGCCGCCGAAACAAAACGTGCCAGCACCGGTGAATGCAGCCGCCACACCAGCGGCAACAGACCGATCAGGATCAACAACAGGGCGCGATGGTTGGCAAAATTGAAATCGCTCACTTCGGAGATATGCCAGGCGATGATCAATGCAACCGCCATAAAGGCCTGGGTCAGCGAAGGCAGCACCCAGGCCAGCGCCAGTGCGCCGAGGGACCAGAAGAGAATCGCATCGGGATAGTGGCTGTCGAGATGGTAGATCTGGCCGATCAGAAAAATACCGGCCCCCATCAACATGGTACCGAAAGCAAACAGGCTTTCGCTCGCCACATGATGTCGCTCGCGACTATACAACGCCGCCAGGTGCGCACCGATCAACCCGCTGAAGATCACCGCCAGCTTGCTGACCTTGCCCATATCGTCCCAGTTGTAGGCAAACAGCAGGATCACACCGAGGCCAATCATGATCGCACCAATGCCTGTGATCAGCAGACGACCAAGACCGATACTGTCACCGAGTGGATAGAGGGCACGCAGAGTGTCGGCCTGCGTTCCACTGATGATTTCCTTGTCGACCCACTGCGGCAACTGCCGTGCGAGCCATTGGTGGTGTCTGTTCATCCGCTACCGTTCCCCGATATAGCAAGGCACCACTATATGCCGGTGCAACAAGCCGCACCATACCGATTGACACACCAGCCTTTGGCGACTAAATTACTGACCGGTCAGTAATTAATTGTGTGGTGTGCCTATGTCCAACAAACCCAAAACCCCGGTACGGCGCCGCAAGGAGGCGCGGCCTGGCGAACTCCTTGCCGCCGCCATGGAGCTGTTCGTGGAGCGCGGCTTTACCGCGACCAAGCTGGAAGACGTGGCGGCACGGGCCGGTGTATCAAAAGGCACCCTCTATCTCTACTTCTCCAGCAAGGAGGAGTTGTTCAAGGCGGTGATCCAGAAGGGCATCCTGCCGGTGGTGGAGATTGGCGAAACCATGCTGCAACAGCACAGCGGTGATGCCGGTAGCCTGTTGCGCAACCTGGTCTACCACTGGTGGGAACTGGTGGGGAAAACCAATCTATCTGCCGTCCCCAAACTGATCATCGCCGAGGCGGGCAATTTCCCCGAGACCGCACAATTTTTTAACGACCATGTCGTTGAGCGCATCGATCAGTTACTGGCGTCGGTGCTACAGCGCGGCATGGATAGCGGAGAATTCCGCCGCGTCGATATCGGCTCTGCCGTCGACTTGATCACCGCACCGGTGCTAATGCGGGTGATCTGGCAACACTCCATCGCCCCCTGCTGCGACCTTGGCCAGCAGGATGACGACATCTACCTGCAAACATTCCTCGACCTGTTGTTGAACGGTTTGAGCAACAAGGAACCCGCCTGATGAAACGCACCTCACTCTTTCTACTCATTCCTCTATTGCTGACTGCCTGCGGTGATGCAGAAGAAGCACCGAGCAGCGTCGTACGCCCCGCCCTCACCGTGGTGGTCGGTGCGCAGGCCGCCGACCGCGGCAACGTCTACAGCGGCGAAATCCATGCCCGCTATGAAACGGACCTCGGCTTCCGCATCGGCGGCAAGATCGTCGAGCGACTGGTCGACATCGGTGCCCAGGTGAAAAAGGGTCAACTGCTGGCGCGGCTGGATGCGGCTGACACCGGCCTGAAAAAGAGCGCCGCCGATGCACAATACCGTCTGGCCGATGAGGAATTGAAACGCTACCGCGAGCTGCGCGCCAAGGGGCTGATCAGCCAGTCGGCGCTGGATGCGAAGGAGACTGCGCTCAAGGCAGCCGCCGCCGAGGTTGGACTGGCGCGTAACCAGGCCGCCTACACCAGCCTGCAGGCGGATCGCGATGGGGTCATTTCTGCCGCCTACGCCGAGGTCGGTCAGGTGGTCGCCGCAGGACAACCTGTAGTACGCATTGCGCAACAAGGCGAACGTGAAGTGTCGATTGCGATCCCCGAATCGCGCTACGACTCGGTAAAGGTCAACATGCCCGCAGAGATCGAACTGCTCTCCGCCAACAACGGCACCCAGATTCTGCCCGGCCATGTACGCGAGATATCCCCGGCCGCCGATGCGGTCAGCCGCACCTATCCGGCACGGGTCGCCTTCGACAGCGGCGATACCAATATGGCGCTGGGCATGACCGCCCGGGTCCGCCTCAGCGATGCCGGTGAACAGGAAGGCTACCTGATCCCGCTCACCGCCCTCTTCCAGCAGGGCGAACACGCCGCCGTATGGATTGTGGCGAAGGATGATCGCGTCTCGCTGCGGCCGGTAACCGTCACCGCCTACCGTGACGAGGGGGCACTGATCGGCAGCGGTATCAACGCCGGCGAACGTATCGTCAGCGCCGGAGTGCACAAACTCTCCGAGGGCGAGAAGGTGCGTCCCGTCGACGCGGGTAGCGCGCAATGAAGATGCCCAATCTCTCCGAATGGGCGTTGAAGCACCAGCAGATGGTGGTCTACCTGATCCTGGTACTGTCGATCGCCGGCATCATCTCCTTCTTCCAGTTGGGCCGGGCGGAAGACCCCGCCTTCACCTTCAAGGTGATGGTGGTGCGTACCCTGTGGCCCGGCGCGACGGCGCAGGAGGTCGAACGCGAAGTCACCGAACGCATCGAGAAAAAACTGCAGGAGGTGCCGTGGGTCGACGTGCTGAAGTCGGTCTCCAAACCGGGCGACTCCATGGTCTTCGTCAACCTCAAGGACTACACCCCACCGAAGGAGGTGCCGGAGTCGTGGCGGCGGGTACGCAGTAAACTCGACGACATGCGCCACACCCTGCCGGACGGTGTGCAGGGTCCGTTCCCCAATGACGAATTCGGCGACGTACAGGTCAACATCTTCGCCCTCACCGGCGACGGTTTCGACCTCGCCGCACTGCGCCGCTATGCCGACAACATCGCCCTGGAGTTACGCCGCGTCGAGAATGTAAAGCGGGTCGAGTTGATCGGCGTACAGGAAGAGAAGATCTACCTCGATATCCTGCCCAGCCGCATGGCGACCCTCGGTATCTCACCGCTGCAGATCGTCGATGTGCTGCAGAAGCAGAACGCGGTCACCCCTGCCGGTTTTATCGAGACCGACAGCGACCGTATCCTCATGCGCGTCTCCGGCAGTTACGACAGCCTGGAACAGGTGCGTAATACCGATCTGCGACTGAACGAACGCCATCTTCGTCTGGGCGACATCGCGCGGGTCAGCCGCGGTCTGGCCGACCCGCCCAATCCCATGATGCACTTCGCCGGTCAACCGGCCATCGGTATCGGCGTGGTGATGAACAAGGGCGGCAACGTGATCCAGTTGGGTGAACAGTTGCGCGCGGAGATGAAGCGCCTGACCAATGATCTTCCGATTGGCGTGGATGTCCATACCGTCGCCGACCAGTCGCTGGTGGTGGAGGATTCGCTCAACCTGTTCGAACGTTCCCTTGGCGAGGCGGTTGCCATCGTGCTGGCGGTCTCCTTCCTCAGCCTGGGACTGCGTACCGGCGCGGTGGTGGCACTCTCCATTCCGCTGGTACTGGCGATCACCTTCTTTGCCATGCGGATGTTCGACATCGATCTGCAGCGGGTCTCGCTGGGTGCGCTGATCATCGCTCTCGGCCTGCTGGTGGACGATGCGATCATCGCAGTGGAGATGATGGTGGTGAAGATGGAACAGGGTTGGGATCGCTTCAAGGCCGCCACGTTCGCCTACACTTCCACCGCCTTCCCGATGCTGACCGGCACGCTGATCACCGCCGCCGCCTTCACCCCAGTGGGCTTCTCCAAATCGGCGGCGAGCGAATACACCGTCTCCATCTTCCAGATAGTCACTATCGCCCTGCTGTTGTCGTGGCTGGTGGCGGTGATCTTCACCCCGTTCATCGGCTACAAACTGCTCGATCAGAAAGCGCTCATCGCCAAGGCGCAGAAGCACGGCGAGGATATCTACGACACACCGTTTTACCGCCGCTTTCGTCGGCTGGTGGAGTGGTGCCTGCGCAACCGCGGCAAAGTGATCGGTGGCACACTGTTGCTGTTCGTTCTTTCCATGGGCGCCTTCGGCAACTTCGTGCAGCAGCAGTTTTTCCCTCCTTCCAGTCGCCCGGAGATCCTGGTGGATGTGTGGCTGCCGCAGGGCGCCTCGCTCAAGGCGACCGAACATGAAGTCAAACGCATCGAGAAGATCATCAACGCCGATCCGGCGGTAGCGAGTTCCTCTTCCTACATCGGCAACGGCGCGCCGCTGTTCATCCTTACCCTGAACCAGCAGCTCTTTTCCGACAACTTCGGCCAGTTCGTGGTCGTCGCCAAAGACCTGGAGGCGCGCGAAGCATTCAAACAACGCATGGAGGCGCGCTTCGCCGAAGCCGACTTCTCCGCCATTCGCGTGCGTGTATCGCGACTGGAGAACGGCCCGCCGGTCGGTTATCCGGTGCAGTTCCGCGTACTGGGCGACGACCTGGGCAAACTGCGCGAAGTGGCGAACAACGTGGCGGAGATGATGCGCGCCGATCCCGGCCTCACCAACGTCAACTTCGACTGGAACGAAAAGATCAAAAGCGTGCGCGTCGAAGTAGATCAGGACAAGGCGCGCCGCCTCGGCGTCTCCAGCCAGGAGGTGGCGCAGGTGATGCAGGCGACACTGAACGGCATCGCCCTCACCCAGTATCGCGAAGGCGATCAGTTGATCGACGTGGTCTGGCGCGGCGGTTTCGGCGGCGAATCGCGCTCGCTGGATCGCCTGCCGGATATCGAGATCCCGTTCAGCGGCGGTCATGTATCACTGGCGCAGGTAGCGAAGCTGGTGCCGGTTCAGGAGGAAGGGATCATCTGGCGCCGCAACCGCATTCCCACCATGACCATACGTGCCGACATGCTGGGCGACGCGCAACCCGACACGGTCTCCCTGCGCCTGGATGGGCAACTGGACGCACTGCGCGCCACCCTGCCGCCAGGCTTCCGTATCGAACTGGGCGGCAGTATCGAAGAGTCGGGCAAAAGCCAGACGGCGATCGCCGCGGTAGTGCCGCTGATGGTGGTCGGTGTGTTGACCCTGCTGATGATGCAGTTGCAGAGCATAAGCGCCACGGTGATGGTGCTGCTGACCGCGCCGCTCGGGCTGATCGGCGTCGCCTTTGCGCTGATGCTGTTCCAGGCACCGTTCGGCTTCGTCGCCCTGCTCGGTATCATTGCGCTGGCGGGAATGATCATGCGCAACTCGGTGATCCTGGTGGATCAGATCCGTCAGGACGAAGCGTCGGGAAAAACCCAATGGGAGGCTATCGTCGGTTCCACCGTACGCCGCTTCCGCCCGATCGTACTTACTGCCTCAGCGGCTATTCTCGCGATGATTCCGCTATCACGTCAGGTTTTCTGGGGACCGATGGCGATCGCCATCATGGGCGGGCTGGTGGTGGCGACACTGCTCACCTGTCTGTTCCTGCCGGCACTCTATGCGACTTGGTATCGGGTTAAGGAAGAAGCGTAAACATAAAGGTGCCGGAGGGACTAACATTTAATCCCTCCGGCACCTTTTTAATTGTTAGGGTTTGTGCGGATTTTAATCTCATATCGGACGTATAAACCCCATACAATAACTGGGAAAATTATCGGGATATTATCTAATACAATGCCAATATCTAATTTAAACACGATTAGTATATAGGCAAGCCCAACGGAGAGCGGCACCACTAAACTAATCAATAGCCAATCTCTTTTTGATGGATGTTGCGGTTTTGCATCCTTATTTGACTTGGACGTTAAAAGGCTAATAAAACCTTTTATCTCTTCGAATGGTTCTGACATAACCATTCGAATAACAAGAAACACTAGTAGCACCATGGTCGAAATGTTGAGCCTATCTATATAACCAGTTGGATAAGCGACAAATGACCAGCACATGAATGCTAGAACTAGCAGGCCACTTAAGATGGTTTTAATGGCCATCATATTTCCACAGTCACTCATTAACCCTAACGCCGAGCTAAAGGGCACCAATGTAGTGTAACGGAATTGGCGTCCATTTTGAGCGTTGCGTTATGAATGTTCACTACCAAGCCTCCTGTACAAGAGAACCTGGCTTACAACTATTGCAGGCATTAATGGCCCAAGCATTAGAACTAGCAGCGCCCCAAACCCTTTAAGTACACCATCTATTCTAAAGCCAGAGAATAAAGCTGAATATGAAACAATGATTTCACCTGCAAGAATTACTATTACCAACGCTCTTATAATGGAGTTATTCTCAATTATCTGCTTTGGCGTAGGACCAACATGTTCTATTGAGCGAATTTCACGATGATTAAGAAAAAAGTAAATAACAGCCGGAACGAATGCAAAGCGAGCGATTACATCATGATCCTGAAAAAACCAGACCACAGCAAAGAGCATGATCAGTACGCAAATGCCTTCCATGTATTTACGCTGCCGATGATTCATGTATTCATTCCTAACGACCAAGCTCAGCCGAGAAGCCGCGGCAGCGGCGTCACCGCGAGCGACAATGAACGAACTTGATGCGCTTGTTATGCAACATACTCGATGATGCCAAATATTTTTTCTATAAACCAATATGGGTTATTCGTAACCAGGGTTTGAAATGAACCTAACATAATAATCACTCCAGCAAATAAGAGGATATAGTTGGCCAATATCTGCTTCATCCCTGGAAACAAATATGACACTTTTGGGAGCGCGGGCCAATAGTAAACTTTAGCTCTAGCGCCCTCCGGGTAATTACTTATTAACTCCTTGGCAAACTCTTCGTTGTTTCCGAACCCTAAATAGTTGCCAATTTTGTTATTGGTATATTTTGTGTTTTTCACTTCATATTCATAGACAACTACTGGGTGATAGTGTTTGTATGTAGAACTCGATGCCTTATTTATTTTAATTAACACACACGAATGCTTCACCACACCCATTACATACGGCCAATGAGACGACCTGTACCCAACATAGATATTGAATAGTGTGTATAAGACCAACAAACTTGCAGATATAAAAAGTAGCCAGATCATTTTTTGTTACATGACGCCTAAGGTAAGGGGCCGAGGTGAAGCCGAGGTCCCGCGCAGGGCCGTAGGCCCGGAGCAAACTCGACCGCCTTGTTAGGCATTTATATTACCCATTGATTTAAAACGCTCTAACTCTGAATAATAAACAACTGGGCCAAACAAGCCGCAAATACTTAAAAAATACGATAGCCCTGAATAATTACTATTGCTTTGCAATTTATAGATTAAGAATGGCAAAACTGCCACACTATAAGCTACTAGATAAATTTTAAGTTTAGGATGTGATTCAATAAATTCACCGAGCATTTTTCTACCGCTTCCATACCCTTTGTAATAGGAGAAATCCTGGAACAGCGACACCAACCCAAACAAAGCAGAAACACCAACTAAAGCTAACTGCTGATGTTCGATATCAAGAAGCGTGGTGCAAATGGCAATAAGTAAAATACCACCACCAAAAATCCAATATCTAATTAAGCTTTTTTGTTCCTTTGTCATATATGCCTAACGCGCTGTCAAGGGGCGCGGCGAAGCGAACGACTTGAACAAATTGTTAGAACACGAATTTTTCATTTGAGCCTAGCCTGATTTAATTGGTGCAGACCAATATGCAAGAAGAGCCGTAGCGACACCAGCAACAATGACGCAAGAAACCATTACCGGCCATTCAAATGGAACGAACTCACCGAGCATTTTTCCCCAGAAGTATCCGCACATACCACCCCCGCCAACTAAAAGGCTAACCCTTGCGCTTCCAGATGATGAAATGGATGACCCGCATTTATCGCAAATTAATGCGGCATCTTCCTTAGCAAATAAACGCTGCTTCACGAGCGGCACAAAACCTAAACGTTGAGCGCAATATGGACAGTATCTGAACATGACTCTAGTGTTCTAACACCCGTTGACAGGAAATAATTCCTGTTAACGCGCACGAATAGTCACACCAACCCACCAAAACCTTCTCATCGTTCAGTAGGTTATCTTGAACTCTATGTGTTAGTGAAATGCGCAAAGGAGGTGTAACTTCCCTGTTAATGCTGATTATGGGATTAACATACGCCCGCACTATATAAATTTCAAACAGTTGGCGTCTTGTGGGGTGTCGATGAGGTAGCAGGTAGCAGGTAGCAGGTAGCAGGTAGCAGGTAGCAGGTAGCAGGCCAGAGTGTAGGTTTTCCTGTTCCCTGCAATTTGTCACCTGCAACCTTGTTATAGATAACGGGTGATCAGCGCCATGTCGTATTCACCTTCTGGCAACGGAATCTTCACCCGTCGCCCACCGCCCGGCACACCCTCCAGCGCTTCACCCTTTTCGCTCTGCATCGATTCAAGTGTGACTTTGCGATTACCCGCAGGGGTCATTACCTCCAGTGTATCGCCGACGAAGAATCGGTTTTTGACTTCCACTTCGGCGAGGCCACTGGTTGCGTCATAGCTGAGCACCTCGGCGACAAACTGCTGTTGCTCCGAGGAGGAGTGATTGCTGAGATAGCTCTGGTATTCCTGTGTGTGATGACGCTGGAAGAAACCGTCGGTGTAGCCACGATTGGCAAGGTTCTCCAATGTGCCGAGCATGGTGGGGTCGAACGGCCGCCCGGCAACCGCATCGTCGATGGCGCGACGATAGACCTGCGCGGTGCGTGCGGTGTAGTAGTGGGATTTGGTGCGTCCCTCGATCTTCAGCGAATCGACACCGATCTCCACCAGGCGCTGCACATGCTCCACGGCGCGCAGGTCCTTGGAGTTCATGATGTAGGTACCGTGCTCATCCTCTTCGATGGGCAACAGGGTGCCGGGGCGCTCGCTCTCTTCCAGCAGGAACACCTGTGATGAATCTTCATGGCGAATACCGTTACCGGTTTGCGACGGGTTGAGTACCACGTCGCCGCTCTCGTTTTCCGTCGCCGGTTTGATGTCGTACTGCCAGCGGCAGGAGTTGGTGCAGGTGCCCTGATTGGCATCGCGGTGGTTGAAGTAACCGGAGAGCAGGCAGCGACCGGAGTAGGCGATGCAGAGCGCGCCGTGAACGAAGACCTCCAGTTCCATCTCCGGGCACTGCTGACGGATCTCTTCGATCTCCTCCAGCGACAGTTCGCGGGAGAGGATCACCCGGGTCAGTCCCAGCGACTGCCAGAACTTCACGCTGGCGTAGTTAACGGTATTGGCCTGCACTGAAAGATGGATCGGCAGATCAGGCCACTGTTCGCGCACCAGCATGATCAGGCCAGGGTCGGCCATGATCAGCGCGTCCGGGCCCAGCTCGACCACCGGCGCGATGTCGCGCAGGAAGGTCTTTACCTTGGCGTTGTGCGGCAGCACGTTACCGGCGAGGAAAAACTGTTTGCCCGCGGCGTGGGTCTCCTCAATGCCCGTCTGCAACTGCGCCAGGGTGTCGAAATCATTATTACGCACGCGCAGCGAGTAGCGCGGCATACCGGCGTAGACCGCATCGGCGCCGTAGGCGATGGCGTAGCGCAGGTTCTTCAGGTTGCCTGCCGGGGCGAGAAGTTCGGGAGTTTTCATGGGCATCGGGAACAAAGGGTGCTGGAACGGGTCCGTAGTTTACACCATCCCGGCAACGCCGACAGACAGAAACCGATGTGGGGATGAGCTGTGACCGAGTGCTGATAACGGATAAACCTTGCCTTTACCCGTTCTTCACGATTGGCGACAATCCAGACAGGGTCACCTGACCGCGGAGAGAATCGATGAGAAACCTGTTAAACAAATCCCTTGCCCTGTGGCTTGCCAGCCTGCTGCTCGCCTTCACGGTTCACGCCGAGGCCAACGTACCGCCGGATAAGATGCTGGAATCGGTTACCCAGGAGATGTTTGACGTCCTCAAACGCGAACGCGAGTCAGTCAAACAGAAACCGAGTCGCCTGTTTGATCTGGTGGAACAGGTGCTGCTGCCCCACGTTGACATGGATGTGATGTCACGTTTCGTCCTTGGCAAGCACTGGCGCAGCGCCAGCGAGGAGCAAAAAACGCAGTTCAGCAACGAATTCAAAAATCTGATGGTGCGTTTCTATGTCTCGGCGCTGCTGGATCAGCCGGACCAGCTCGATGAGCTGCTGGCCAATACCGATAACCTGATCGCTTACCTGCCGGTGAGGCTCGATGAAAGCACCAAAAAGACCACGGTGCGCGCCGAAGTACACATGCCGAACGGTGGGCCGCGAGTACCG
>JBNKBG010000050.1:0-19003 GCA_050287105.1 Thiohalomonadaceae bacterium | reverse complement strand
GGCAGGCAACTCTTCATCGATCACTATCATCGCCGTAGCCACGGCTGCCGTGATCCGCGTCCGGAACACCTGCGCCACTATCGTTAGTTTCCCCCCGATTCCAGACGGACCAATCCACTGACACCGACACGGCGCTGCTCTGGCGCGGCGTCGTTATTGTTTTCTGATTAGCCAGCAGCGATGAATGTGAGGATTTCGGGCGAAGTCCTTCGGCACGGTTTTGCTGGAGATCTCTTCGATCTGCAGGTCGGCAAGGGCCTCCTGCTCCAGCTTGAAGCGGCGGAAGTTGTTGGAGAAGACCAGCAGGCCGTCCTCCTCCAACAGGGCGACGGCGTTGCGGATCAGCGCCACGTGGTCGCGCTGGATATCGAAGCTCTCCTCCATCCGCTTGGAGCTGGAGAAGGTGGGGGGGTCGAGGAAGATCAGGTCGTAGCGTTGCGGATTGGGACGCTGCGCCTCCTGTTCCAGCCAGACAGTACAGTCAGCCTGGATGAAGTGGTGCTGGTTACCGCGGAAACCGTTGAGCGCCATGTTGCGTCGAGCCCAGTCCAGATAGGTGTTGGACATGTCCACGGTGGTGGTCGCCCGCGCGCCGCCCATGGCGGCGTGCACCGTGGCCGCGCCGGTGTAGGCGAAGAGGTTGAGGAAGCGCTTGTCCCTGGCTCGTTCCTCCAGCAGTTGCCGGGTGGGGCGGTGATCGAGAAACAGGCCGGTGTCGAGGTAGTCACTGAAGTTGACCAATAGGCGGCAACTTCCCTCGCGTACCTCATGGAAACGGCGACTGTCACCCAGCTTTTCGTACTGGGTGCTGCCCTTCTGTTTGCGCCGAACTTTGAAGAAGATCTGCTCCTGGGGAATACCCAGCACCTGCGGCAGGGCAGTGAGTGCCTCCTGCAGGCGGTGTGCCGCCTTGTCCGGATCGACCGACTTCGGTGCCTGGTACTCCTGCACATGTGCCCAGAGCTGCTCGCCACGGTAGAGATCGACGGCCAGGGCGTACTCCGGCAGATCCGCGTCATAGACACGGTAACAGGTGATCCCCTCGCGCTCGGCCCACTTGCCGAGATTCTTCAGGTTCTTGCGCAGGCGATTGGCGAACATCTGCGCCCCTTCACTGAGTTCAGTGCTGCCTGTACTACCCGCTTGCGGCGCTTCGGTAACCGCATCGTAGCGGAACAGGCGGCACTCAATGGGGCCATTGAAGAAGGTGACCGGTTTACGTCCCGACATGCCCAACTGCGCTGCCAGTTCCGGGTTGGCGGTGATCATCGCCAGTTGCCAGCCGTGCAGGGTGGAACGCATCGCCTCGCCGATGCGGGTGTAGAGAGGTTGCAGTGCCGCCACCTCACCGAGGCGCTCGCCGTAGGGTGGGTTGGTGGCGACCAGGCCGTAAGGGGCCGGCGCGGCGGGCAGGGTCTGGGTCAGATCCTGTCGACTGACGCTGATGTGCTCCTGCAGACGGGCGTGGTAGATATTGTCTTCCGTCGCCAGCACCGCCTCTTCATCACGGTCATAGCCGACAATGGGGGGCAGCGCGGTGAGTCCCGCCTCGCGGCGCTGCTCCGCCTCTTTTAGCAGGCGTTCCCAGGTTTCCGGCTCGTGACGGCGCCAGCCGAGGAAGCCGAAGTAGTCACGGTAGAGGCCGGGGGCAATATCGGCGGCGATCAGGGTGCCTTCGATGAGCAGGGTACCGGAGCCGCACATAGGATCGAGCAGCGCGCCGCCGTTGCGGGCGATGCCGGGCCAGCCCGCCTCCAGCAGTAGCGCTGCGGCCAGATTCTCCTTCAGTGGTGCGGTGACGTTACTGATGCGGTAGCCACGGCGGTGCAGGCTGCTGCCGGAGAGATCCAGGCTGATCCGTGCCCGGTCACGCAGCAGTTGCAGATGGATGCGGATATCCGGGGTCTCCAGATCCACCGAGGGGCGTTCATCGAACTGTTCGCGAAAGCGATCCACCACCGCATCCTTGAGGGTCAGTGCGGCGTACTTGCTGTGCTGAATATTGGCGTTGCTGGAGCGCACGTCGATGGCGAAGCTGCCGCTGGAGTGGAGCTGCTTCTCCCAGCGGATCATCTTCGCTTCGGCGTAGAGCTGCTCCGGGGTGTCGGCTTTTACCGTGGTGAGAGGCAGCAGCACCCGGCTGGCGGTACGCGACCAGAGGCAGACCCGGTAGGCGGTCTCCAGATCCCCTTCAAAGGTGACCCCGGTATTACCGGGAAGGATCTTCTGTGCGCCGAGCTGGTGCAGTTCGGCGGCCAGGATCGGTGGCAGGCCTCGTGCGGCGGTGGCAAAAAATTTCATCGTCGATCAGTAATGAGGTGGTGGCGTCTCTTCCTCACGGGAAGCGACGGCGGAGGGGCTCAGATTTTTGAGCAGCGAAGTGAGGTAGTCGATCCGTGCCTGCATGGCATCCATGGACTTCTGCTGCTGTAGCAACGTGAGAGTCAGCTGTTCCTGCTCTGCCTCGATGTGGGTGAGGCGGATTTCCAGATCTTCGATGCGCGATTCCATGGGCCTGGCGGTGTTGGGGGTCGAGGGCGCGATTGTACCACGGGCCCCCTGGGTCAGGCCTGTTTACGTGCGTGCTGCCTGAGTAACTGTTCCAGTTCGTGGGTTGGCAGGGCAGGATGGAAGTAGAACCCCTGGTATTCGCGGCAACCCTTCTCCAACAGGTATTTCAACTGTTCCTCGGTCTCCACCCCTTCGGCGATGATCTCCAGCCCCAGGCTCTTGGACATGCCGATGATGGTGCCGACGATGGAGGTGTTCATGTTGGATTTATTGATATCGCTAACGAAGCTGCGATCGATCTTCATCTGGTTCAATGGCAGTTGTCGTAGGTAGGAGAGGGAAGAGTAGCCGGTACCGAAGTCGTCGAGGGAGAATTGAATCCCCATCGCCTGTAACTGACGCATCTTGTCGATGGCACCGGTGATGTCGTCGATGACCACGCTCTCGGTGATCTCCAGTTTGAGACAGGAGGGGGGCAGTCCCGCCTCGTCCAGTGCGTTGATAATTGATGGCGCGAATTCGTGGCGATGGAACTGGTGCGCACTGACATTGATGGAAATGGTGCCCCGGGCAGGGAAGATACCGTCACGCAACCACTGTTGTGCCTGACGTACAGCGGTTTGCAGAACCCATCTGCCCAGCGTCTGGATCTGTCCGCTCTCCTCGGCGACGGGAATGAACTCTCCCGGTGGGATCATGCCACGCCGCGGGTGTGGCCAGCGAGTGAGCGCTTCCATACCCACTATCTCGCCGAGATGGTTAATCTGTGGCTGGTAGTAGACCTCCAACTGTCCCGCCTCCAGCGCCTTGCGCAGCTCTTTTTCCAGTTCCAGTCGGTTGTCCGCCTGCATCTGCAGACTGGGGAGGTAGAAGGCAACACTGTTTCTGCCGTTTGATTTGGCCTGATACATGGCGGCATCGGTGTGGCGCAGGATCTCGTCGGCGCTGTTGCCCTGTTCGGGGAAGATGGCGATGCCGATGCTGGGGGTGATATGCAGTTCGTAGCCCATCACGTTGTAGAGGCGGGTCAGGGCACGCTGGATACGCTTGGCGATTGCACGGGAGCGGACCAGGGCCACCTCGGCGTCACCGCCCAGATCGGGTAGCAGGATGACGAATTCATCGCCGCCCAGGCGGGCCACGGTGGCTCCCTCTTTCACCTCGTTCACAATTCGTCGAGCGGTCTCCTGCAGCAGGGCGTCACCGACCGGGTGGCCCAGGGAGTCGTTGATATTCTTGAAGCGGTCCAGATCGGAGAGCAGTACCGCGCCATGTAATCCGGTGTTGCGGGCCTGCTCTATCGCCTGGTTCAGTTTCTCTTCCAGATAGGCGCGGTTGGGCAGGCCAGTGAGCTGGTCGTGGTAGACGTTATAGAGTAGATGCCCTTCCTGCACCGAGATACGGCGATAGCTGTAACCGAGCAGGCCGATACCGAAGAGCCACAAGCTGGCATGGCCAAGGCCGAGAATGGTGAGATGGTAGTAGGCCTGTTGGTCCAGCGACTGCAGCGGCACCAGCACACTCAGGCCACCCAGTACATCGCCGGGTTTGAAGGTCTGCTCGCTTCGATTGTGGCAGGAGAGGCAGCCCTCTTCGGCGTAGCGTGGGCGCATCAGACGCAGAAAGCGCTCTCCATCGATCTGCAGTAGTTCGCGGACCTCCTCCGCACCACGGCCGAATTTCTCCAGTGAAGCCCGTTCCCACTCGTCGGCCTGATTCTGCTGGCGCAGCGGATGGAGGCTGGTGACGTGTCCTCGCAGGCGGCTCGGCTGGTCACTCGCCTCCTGATCGTGGATCAGGCGGACCAGATAGGAGGAGTTGATCAGGGTAAGCTGCTGCCCATCTGTAGTGGTGACATCCCGCCGTGGCAGGTGGCTCAGGTAGGGGTTGGGGGTGATGCCCTTATCCTGGGGGACGTAGAGACCGCCGACCGAAGAGACCAGATAGCGGTAGGACATATCCTTGTTGATCGCCACGTCTGCCTGGATGTAGGCCTGGGCGATGACATTGTCGCGAACCAGAAAGATATTCCAGACCAGCGAGACAGCGACCGCCACGCTCCAGAACAGCGCGATCACCATGCCCCAGTTGCCGCTGTTAGGTTTGGTAGGTGCGCGACTCGACAAGTAGTTTCTCAGGGCCTTTCTCACTGTGCGCCGTGGCAATTATCTGCCGTGCTGGAAAACCCATACTTTATAGTGAATTTGGCTAGTTTGTAAATTTTGTTACGTAATTCTTTTTCATTACGACCGGGGGATGTACGGCGTGGGGTGAAGAAGTGGGGCTACGCTCCGCTCTGCAGCTGTTCCAACGTGTCGGTCAGTTCAAGCCAGCGTTCTTCGCAGCGGGCGGTTGTCCGCGCCAGTTCGGCCTTTTCCTGTAGCAGTTTGTTGAGGCGCTCAGCGTTGGCCGCGTCGTACAGCTCCGGTTCCGCCAGCCGTTGCTCCAGTGTTTCGCGCTGCTGTGTCAGGGTTGCCAGCTCCTTCTCCATTTTGGTCAGCTCCTTGCGCAGGGGAGTCAGGCGCTGGCGCGCCTCCGCCTCGCGCCGTTTGCGCTCCTTGCGCGCCGTGGCACTGTTGTCGCTTTTCTCCTGGGCAGGCTTGCTCGGGTCACTCTCCTCGGCACGGTTTAGCCACTGTCGATAGTCCTCCAGGTCCCCATCAAACTCGGTTACCTTGCCGTTATCGACCAGCATCAACTCATCGCAGACGCTACGCAGCAGGTGACGGTCGTGGGAGACCACCAGTAGCGCCCCCTCGTACTCCTGCAGCGCCATGGTCATCGCATGACGCATCTCCAGGTCGAGGTGATTGGTCGGCTCGTCGAGCAACAGCAGATTTGGGCGCTGGTAGATCAGCAGCGCCAGCACCAGCCGCGCCTTTTCACCACCGGAGAAGGGGGCCACCGGGGAGAGCGCCATCTCGCTGCTGAAGCCGAAGCCGCCGAGATAGTTACGCAGCGACTGCTCACTGGCTTTGGCATCCAGCCGCTGCAGGTGGAGTAGCGGACTGGCCTCCGGTGAGAGTTGTTCCAACTGGTGCTGGGCGAAGTAACCGAGTTGCAGATCCCGGGAACGGATCACTTCACCGGCAAGGGGCTCCAGTTCACCGGCGATCAATTTGATCAGGGTCGACTTACCGGCGCCGTTGTGTCCCAGTAGGCCGATGCGTGCGCCCGCCTGAATCGAGAGTGACAGGTCGCTCAGGATCGTCACACCGGTATAGCCTGCCGATGCCTGGTCGATGGTCAGCAGGGGCGATGGGAGTTTCCTCGGCGGCAGAAAACTGAAATGGAACGGGGAGTCGACGTGTGCCGGGGCGATGTACTCCATACGCTCCAGTGCCTTGATCCGACTCTGCGCCTGACGCGCCTTGCTCGCCTTGGCGCGGAAACGCCGCACAAAATCTTCCATGTGCCTGATCTCGCGCTGCTGGCTCTCGAAGGCGGATTGTTGCAGTGCCAGTTTCTCTGCACGCATCCGCTCGAAAGCACTGTAGTTGCCGGTGTAAAGGCTGAGTTGCTGCTGTTCGACGTGGAGGATGTGGTCTGCCACTTCGTCGAGGAAGTCTCGGTCGTGGGAGATCAGCAGCAGGGTCCCCGGGTAGCGTTGCAGCCACTGCTGCAACCAGATCACCGCGTCGAGGTCGAGGTGGTTGGTCGGCTCGTCGAGCAGTAGTAAATCGGAACGGCACATCAGGGCACGCGCCAGGTTGAGGCGCATGCGCCAGCCGCCGGAGAATTCGTTGACCGGCAGCCTGATTTTGTCGTCAGAGAAGCCGAGGCCATGCAGTAGACGGGCGGCACGGGAGGGGGCGGCGTAACCCTCGATCTGCTCCATGCGGCCATGCAGTTCACCAAGGCGTGTGCCGTCATTCTGTTGTTCAGCCTCGGCCAGTTGCCGTTCGATGTCACGTAACTCCTCGTCACCATCAAGGGCATAGTCGAGTGCGCTGCGCGCCATCCCCGGCGTCTCCTGGGCGACATGGGCGATCACCAGATTGGGTGGCAGTCGCAGATCACCTGCGTCCGCATGTAACTCATTGCGAATCAGGGCAAACAGGCTCGACTTGCCGCAGCCGTTGGCACCGGTGACACCGACCTTTTCACCACGATGAATGGTGAGGGTTGCATCAGCGAAGAGGACGCGCGGGCCACGACGGAGAGAGAGAGCGGTAAGTTTTAGCATGAGTAGTCGAGGTAAAAGGCCAAAGGAAAAAGGTTAACTAAACACTCTAGAGAGCATGAAGGGGCTGCGATGATACCACCTTTCAGTTGAGCCTGGACTGTTTAAGGAGTCGAGTGGCCTTTGCAGGGCAGGGAGAAGATCTGCATGTCGTCCAGGCGAAGTGCGGTGAGGCTGCCACCCCAGAGACAGCCGGTGTCGATGGCGTGGACGTTGTTCTCCTGATAGAGGCCAAGGGTCGACCAGTGACCGAAGATGATGGTCTGCTCACGACTTTTGCGTTTGGGTGCAACGAACCAGGGGATGGTGCTTTTACTCTTAAAATCGGGTTTGCCCTTGGATTTGAAGTCGAGGCCGCCCTTGGGGGAACAGTAGCGCATGCGGGTGAAGCAGTTGACGATAAATCGTAGGCGGTCCCAGCCGCCCAGTTTTTTCGACCAACGAGTCGGTTTGTTGCCGTACATGTGGCCAAGAAATTCACGCAGTCTGGGGCCGCGCAACACCTTCTCCACTTCGGCGGCACGGCAGAGCGATTTCTCGACAGACCATTGTGGCGGTAGCCCGGCGTGTACCAGGGCGACGTCAAACTCCCTGTCATAGTGCATCAGTGGCTGCCGGCGTAACCAGTCGAGCAGTTCGTCGCTATCCCTGGCCTTGAAGATGCTGGCGAGGGTGCGATTGGATTTGCTGTGCCGGTGACGATTTTTCCACAGGGCGATCAGGTGCAGGTCGTGGTTGCCGAGCACGGTGATTGCCGCGTCACCAAGCCCCTTTACGAAGCGCAGGGTCTCCAGTGATTTTGGACCGCGGTTGACCAGATCGCCGGCAAACCAGAGCTTGTCATTTTTTGGGTTAAAGCGGATCAGTTCCAGGAGTTGCTGCAACTCGTCGTAGCAACCCTGAATATCTCCGATTGCGTATGTCGCCATGGGATTCAGATAGTCGATTAAATGCGGCTATCTTAACAGCAACATCGGTGTGAGTGGTTGTCGTGTTTCTCGTTACTAGTGAAGAATGTGCGGAATGGCCAGGGTAAAGACCGGAATATCGGCATCGAATTCCAGGCCATCATCGCTGCGCATGGTGTAGCTTCCCTGCATTGTGCCCACCGGCGTCTCCAGAATGGTGCCGCTGGTGTAGCGGTAGCGATCGCCCGGTGCGATGTCTGGCTGTTCGCCCACGACCCCTTCGCCGCGAACCTCCTGGGTGTTGCCTTCACTGTCGGTGATGATCCAGTGGCGACGGAGCAGTTTGGCCGGCACTTTTCCGCTGTTGCTGATAGTGATGGTATAGGTGAAGACGTAGCGGTCCTGATCCGGGATCGATTGCTCCTCAAGGTAGTGTGTCTCTACCTCAATGTCGATGGTCTTGGGTTGTTGCATCATCCTGTTCCTTTACAGCTTTGCCGCACAGGCGGCTGCACCGAGCAGTCCGCTACGGAGATTGGTAATCACCTTGACCGGAAAGCTGCGTACGAGTTCCCGCATTCGCCCCTTATCGGAATAGGCCTCGAGAAAACCACCATCGTGCAGTCGCGGTAGCAGTTTCGGTGCGATGCCGCCGGCGATATAGACGCCGCCTTTGGGCAGGGTCGCAAGCGCCAGATCGCCACTGAAGGCGCCGAGGATGCGGCAGAACAGAGAGACCGCTTCGGCAGCGGTTTCATCGTTATCATTGAGTCCCTGCTTGCCGATGGCGGCAGCAGGATCGTCTGCCTGCAACAGATGATCGTCACGCACATCGTCGCGTTGCAACAGGAAACGATAGATATTCACCAGTCCGGGGCCAGAGAGAAGTCGTTCATAGGAGACGCGGGGATGCTGTTGCAGCAAAAACTGTAACAGTGCCTGTTCGGTTTCATCGCGGGGTGCAAAGGCGAGGTGTCCACCTTCAGAGGGACGACTGACATAACTGCCCGGGTGCGGAAAGAGCAGGGAGACGCCAAGCCCGGTTCCTGCGCCAAGAATGAGTCGGGCGCCGTGCTCACTCTCCTGCGCCTGATGCAGTGGTTCAAGATCAGCGCTGGTCAGTTCATGCAAACTGTAGCCGATGGCCTCAAAGTCATTCAGCAGGGTGAGTTTTTCGATCCCCAGTGCTTCCGCCAATTGAATGCTGTCCAATTGCCAGGGTAGGTTGGTGAGGCGTGCGGTTTGTCGCGCGTTGTGCTGATGTACCGGACCTGCCACGGCAAAACAGGCACTATCTGGTGTTCCCGCACCGCTCTCACTGATGAATTGTGTCGTTAACTCCTCCAGCGAGGCAAAATCGCTGCTGCGCAGGAGTTGCTGCGCACGCTCATGACGTACACCCTGTGAATCGATCTGGTAGAGCTGAAGCAGGGTTTTGCTGCCACCGACATCGGCGGCGAGGATCAACCTTTGTGGCGATGTACTGTCATTCATTACCTACTGCGTCCTCATACCTCGCATCGATGAAACTGGCCGCATCGGCGTCCAGATACCATTCCACCTTGTCGTGGCTGAGTTGCTCGACCGGTAACGGTTGCGCTTCACCGGCACCATGCAGGACATGACGTACCACATCGGCCTTCTTGATGCCGCTGACCAGGAGCATGATGTGGCGGGCATTATTCAACACCGGCAGGGTCAGGCTGTAGCGCCAGCAATCGAGGCGTTCGACAAAACAGGCACCCATATGCTGTTTTTCTTCCCTGAGTAGTGGGGTGTCGGGAAATAGAGAGGCGATATGTCCATCCGCGCCTATACCCAGGAGCACCAGATCAAAACGGGGAAAGCCGTTTTCCTGCGGTACCTTTTGCAGCATTTCGCGGTAGTGTTGCACCGCCTTTTCGTTGCTCAGTTCGCCGCGTATGCGATGAATGGATGACCTGCTGATACCGAGAGGTTGAAACAGGGCTTCATTCGCCATGCGAAAATTGCTCTCTGCATGGTCGCGTGGAACGCTGCGTTCATCACCGAAATAGAAGCGTACTCGTTTCCACAGAGGGAACGTCTCAATACTATGCAGGCTTAATTCGCGAAACAGCGAGCGTGGGGTTTCTCCACCGGCCAGTGCAAAATAGAAGTAATCCTGTTCACGCAACACCTCTTCCATCAGTCGCAGGATATCTCTGGCGCAATGCTGGAAGAGCGTTTCAGGTTTTTGAAATACGTGAAGCTGTGCGGCCATTGCTGCGACTCCTTTGCACCGGCATCGGTGTGAGCTTAACTTTTTTCCCGATGCCGGGTTTCGCGTACCTTGCGGCTGGCATCCAGTACCGCCTCAATAATGTGACTCTGCATTCTTTCTCGTTCCCGGGTGGTGAGAAAAAAGGCCATGTCCACATCGTGGCGCACATAGCGAGCGGGTAGTTGATTCAGTGCCAGGCAGGCAACATCTTCGAGGAAGTCCTGATCCATACCCTCTTCTTTGGCGAGGGTGTTCATGATGTATTCGGTCACCAGGGTTTCGTAGTAATTGTGAATGGACTCGAAGTTCATGGGTGCTCCGGTGGCAGCAATCCCGCCGATGGTGGCGGGTCGTGTACGTTTGAGCTTAGTCACCGGGTTGGGCTTATTCAACTTGGTAGGAGGGATGATTTAACGACGCAGTTTCCAGGTGGGTTCTCCGTTGGCAGTGAGCAGACCATGCTGGAGTAACCATTGGTGGGCATCTTCGGCATCCTGCTCGAACCATGCACGGGCGGAGCCAAGGCGAAAGGTGTAGCCCCAGCGATCCATGTCCTGCAGCAGACGCTCGCGACCGAAACCGGGGAGGTAGTCGGCGAGAGTGATTTCCATATAGTTGACGGCGTTCTCTTCGTCGTAATCTCCTCCCGCATCGGTATGCAGTTTGGCGCGTCGCTGCTGATCCATGCAGATCAGGTGGCAGCTTTCATGCAGTGCCGAGTGGACCGGGGTATCGCCTCGCACCAGCACGCGCCGGGCGATGATCCCCGCTTCCGGATCGCCAAACCAGCTTCCGGGGATCGGCTCGCCATCGGCCACCCACTCCAGCGTCATACCAAAGCGGGCGAGCAGCTCCGCCAGTGCGTCGGCATCGATTTCATTACAGAGAAGTACGCGGTCCATGTTGCGCATGATAACCGTCATGGCGAAGAAGATCAGCGAATGATGATCCGAACCCGATCACCGGGATAGATACGGTGTGGATTCTTGATTCCGCTGCGCCGTGCCAGCTGTGGGTAGTTGAAGGCATCCCCAGTGTAACGTTCCGCAATGTCCCACAAGGTATCGCCCTTGACCACAATATGGGTGCAGTCGCAGGGTTCGGGTCCGGAGCTGGTGGCGGGGTCAGGCACAACGGTTTCTCCTTCCGTCGCTGCGGTTACCTCCTCGGTGGGCGTGGCAGGTTTATCCTGCGGTATCGCTATCGTCGCTGTATCGCTCGCTGCGGCCTTGCGATCAATGATGAGATTGATGGTGCCGTCATCATCCCGTTCGATGCGCAAAGGGGCTTCTGCATAAGCGGGTGGCGGTACCTCTGCCACGGTGACCGAAGGTGCCACTCTTTCAATCGTACGTGGTTGTCTGTCGTGTGTGGGTTGTGGCCAGAAGAGATAGGCGATCGGTAGCGCCAGGATGATGAGTAAAAAAAGCATCAGCCAGAGCAGGGCACTATCGCCCTGGTTTACTGCCGGATCGGGCGTGTGCCTTGATGCCACTGTGTCTACTCGGGAGGGTGCGGGAGAGGCCGGTAGCGGATGCCGCGGTGGTTCTGGACTGGGTGAAGCAGGAGGCAGGTGAGAGGTTTCGGTAGCGGAGGTATCGCGCGCAACGGTGTGGGGTGTCTTCACCGCGGCAGGCGCCGGTGGAGAAACAGCGTGATGCGGGGTGACCTTTTTTGATTCTACTGCGGCGCTGGTCGTTGGCGCGGAGTAGGCAGGCTTTTCCTCCCGGGTGACTGCTACGGTAGCAGTCGGTTTTGTCGTAACCGTGGTGTCGGTGCTTTTCGCCGCGGTTGTTGTGGTTTCACTGGCTGGGCGGGGAGGTTCAGTTGCGGCAGGCGCTGTTTTCGCCTCTTTCGCCTCATGGTTTGTCGAGTGCTCAACTTTTTGTTGTAACTGTTCCAGGTGTCTGCGTAGCGGCTCCACATCGTGCATGTTGCGCAACAGGGAGAGCTCACTGCAGAGTACGATCTCTTTCAGGTAGAGGAAGCCGATGGAAAAAATTTCACGCGGCAGGTAGTGCGGCAGGTTGGCCCAACTCCCCTGCTCGCTGCGTATCAACCCCACCACCTCATCGACGATGAAAGCGAAGTGACGCCCCCCTTCATCGTGCAGTAACAGACGTCCGCCGCCACGACGCGGGACCTCGACACCGAAACGTTCATGCAGATCGATCACCGCATAGGTGAAGTCGGCATGATGAAATATTCCCGGTGTGCTGCGCATACTGCCCGGCGCGTGGGTGATGTGCGACGGAGGCATGATAATACTGCCAACGGTTTCTGCGGGGATCGCAAAGGGGATCCCAGCGATGCGAAAAACCAGCAGTGTCTCGTTATTGGTGAAGGGCATGGTAAGCAGTATAACGGCGACTGGCGGCTACCGCTTGAGTGACGCAGCGTCCTGGCGTTAATCCTTGTCGGTCACCGAGTTGGCCAGGGCAACGAACTGCTGCAGTGAAAGGGTCTCCGGGCGGCAGCCGGGATCGATGCCCAGGGCCTCGATGGCCGCGGCGTCGAGCAGCCCCTTCATGTTATTGCGCAGGGTTTTGCGGCGCTGGTTAAAGGCCTGGTTCACCAGACGACCCAGAGCCTTTTCATCTTTTGCCGGGAAGGGTGGTTGCGCGTATGGGGTAAGGCGCACGATGGCCGAGTCGACCTTGGGTGGCGGGTTAAATGCACCGGGCGGGACAGTGAAAAGTTTCTCCACCTGGCAGTGATACTGCACCATGACACTGAGACGACCGTAGTCGCCTCCGCCGGGGTTTGCCGCGAGTCGATTTACCACCTCGTTTTGCAACATGAAGTGCATGTCGTGGATACAGGGGGAGTGCTCCAGCAGGTGGAAGATCAACGGGGTGGAGATGTTGTAGGGCAGATTGCCTACCACCCGTAGTTTGTCGTTGTCGCCATGCAACAGCGAACAGAAATCGAATTTCAGCGCGTCGGCGTTGTGGATGCGCAGGGTGCCGATGTTAGCAAACTGTTGTTGCAGCTTTGGTACCAGATCCCGATCCAGTTCCACTGCATCCATTTCGCCAATGGCCGCCAGTAGTGGTGCCGTCAGTGCGCCGAGGCCGGGACCGATCTCCACCAGGCGTTCACCCGCCAGTGGGTGGATGGCGGCGACGATGCCGCGGATCACATTCTGATCGTGGAGGAAGTTCTGGCCGAAACGTTTACGTGGACGGTGGTTCATGACGCGATCATCTGTAGTGCGGTGTGAATGGCGTACGCCAGGCTGCCGACTTCTGCCTTGCCACTGCCCGCGAGATCCAGCGCGGTACCGTGATCCACCGAGGTGCGGACAAAGGGCAGACCGAGGGTGATGTTGGCGGCGTGGCCGAAGCCCCTGTATTTGAGTACCGGCAGTCCCTGGTCGTGGTACATCGCCAGCACCGCGTCGGCCTGTTGCAGTTGTTTGGGGGTGAATGCGGTGTCGGCGGGTAGTGGGCCGATCAATCTCATCCCTTCACTGCGTAGCTGTTGCAGCAACGGTTCGATGACTTCGATCTCCTCCCTCCCCAGATGACCGCCTTCCCCCGCATGGGGGTTGAGGCCGCAAACCAGGATGCGTGGCTCGGCGATGGCAAAGCGCCGTTGCAGATCACGCTGCAGGATACGAATCACCTCTTCCAGCAGCGGGCGGGTGATGGCGTGGCTGACATCCGACAACGGCAGGTGGGTGGTGGCAAGGGCGACGCGCAGCCCTTCCGTGGCGAGCATCATGACCACTCGTGGGGTGTGACTCAGCTCGGCAAGGAGTTCGGTGTGGCCGGTGAAGGGGATCCCCGCATCATTGATCACCCCTTTATGTACCGGAGCGGTGATCAGCGCGGCGAAGCGGCCATCCATACAACCGTTGGCGGCGTCGCGCAGGGTTTGCAGCACGTAGCCGGCGTTGGCCGGATCGAGTTTGCCGGGTGTTACCGCTGCGGTGAGTGGATGGTCTAGCACCGTCAGTTCGCCCGCAACAGAGAAGGCGGCAGGTTGTGCCGCATCGAAGGGACGCAGACGTAACGGCAGACCCAGTTGTTCAGCCCGCTGTTGCAGTAGCTCCGCCGAAGCGATGGCAACCAGTTCGCAGGGGTGCGCCGTTTGCGCCAGTTGCACGCAGAGGTCTGGGCCGATGCCCGCCGGTTCGCCGGGAGTCAGTGCAAGACGCGTGACACTCATCCTATTGATCGAGGCGATACTCCACATAGGCCTGGTCACGCAACTCACGCAACCAGTTCTGGGTCTCTTCCTCGGCCTTGCGCTGGCGCAGGGCGGCGAAGGCCTGGTTACGCTTGGCCTCTTCGGTGTTGTCGATGGTGCGCCAGCCAAGCGGTTGCACGATGTGCCAGCCGAACTGGGTTTTGAACGGCGGGCTGATGGTCTTTACCTTGGTCTCCTTGAGCGCATCCTGGAACTCCTTGACGTAGATAGAGGGATCGGCCCAGCCGAGATCGCCGCCCTTGGAACCCGAGCCGGTGTCATCGGAATTGACCTTGGCCAGGGCGGCGAAATCCTCGCCCTTGAGGATACGCTGGCGCAGACGCTCGATGCGTTTGTGTGCCGCGTCGCTGGAGACCAGTTTGTTGGTGGCGATCAGGATGTGGCGCGCGTGCACCTGCCGCAGCATCACCTTCTGTTCACCACGCTCCTCGACCAGTTGCAGGAGATGGAAGCCGCCGCTGCTGCGGATCAATTGGCTGATCTCACCCTTTTTCATCTTTGTCACCACTTCGGCAAACAGGGCGGGCAGTTGTGCCAGTCTGCGCCAGCCGAGGTCGCCACCCTCCAGTGCCTGAGGACCGTCTGAGTAGGAGATGGCGATCTGACGAAAATCCTCACCCTTGTGTAGTCGTCCCAGTAAGCCTTCTGCCTTGCGTTTCTTCTCCTGGATCTGTTCCGGCGAAGCGTTGCCCGGCAGGGCGACCAGAATATGGCGCAGATGGTATTCGGTGTTCTTGGCGCTTTGCTGTGACTGCCCCTCAAGAAAGGCGTCGACCTCCTGGGCAGAGACGTTGACCCGGCTATCAACCATCGCGTTTTTCAGTCGCGAGACGATCACCTCGTTGCGGATCTGTTCACGGAAGGCAGCAAAGCTGATGCCGTCTTTTTTCAGTGCAGCCCGAAACTTGTCCATCCCCATGCCGTTGCGTTTGGCGATGTCGCCGATGATCTGGTTGAGCTGTTCGTCGGCTACCTGGATGCCGCGTTTTTCGGCCATCGCCAGTTGCAGCTTCTCTACGATCATGCGCTCCAGCAACTGTCGCTCCAGGATCGCCCTGGGCGGCACGCGGGTGCCTTTGGCGGAGAGCTGTTTGCTCAGCTCATCGACACGCCGGTTCAGCTCGTTAAGGGTAATGACATCGTCATCGACCACCGCGGCGATACCGTTGATCTCTTTGGTCGCAGCATGCAGCGGGGCGCTGAGGGTCAGCAGTAAACAGAGGGAAAAAAGTGTACGCATAATGTTCTTCGGCTTCGGGTTAGTCGGATAGGATACCACGTCCCACACTCTCTTCGAGACCACGGCCGAGACTGGCCAGTCCTTTCAGTTCCAGGGTGAGGTAGAGGCTGTGTGCCAGTTCTTCATTTACCGCGTCGCGTTTCTCCTGGGCGATCAGGCGTAGCTTCCAGCAGCAGCTCTCATATTCGAGACCGCCGATGCTCTCCAGTTCCCCCTCGTTTTCCAGGTCGTGGCGGTAGCTGGCGAGCATGCGCCAGCGCGGTGTCAGGGGCCAGAGCAGGAGCATGTCTGCCTGGCGGATCTGATCGGTGCGGTGGTAGCGATAGTTGAGGCTGAGTACCTTGTCGGTGTCCGGGGAGAAGCGCAGACGGGTGCTGAGTCGCTCCTCTCGTTCGTCGTGCGGATTCCACTCTTCGCTGACACCGAAGCTGAGGCTATCCATGGGGCTGAAGGCGAGTTCGCCGATGAGGTTGGAGCTGCCGTCAGTGGCGATCGGTGTGGCGCTGTTGAGACCGACCCGGCGGTCTTCGAAGTAGTGGAGCTGACCGATGGCGGCGCGGAGTCGCTCCTTTCCACTCTGCTCATCAATGAAGCGTGTGGTCAGGGTGGTGGCCAGCTGGTTGGCATCGGCCTGTCGGTCAGCACCGTTAAAACGGTTGTCGCTGAATAGCTGGCCGAAGCTGAAGTCGCGTACCCCGGTGTCGAACAGGGGCAGGTCGTTCTGCTCCTCGTAGGGGACATTTAGATAGAAGATGCGCGGCTCCAGGGTCTGGGTGTAGGGGGTAGCGCCCAGTTCAAGGGAGCGCTCGAAGAAGAGTCCGCCGTCGAGGCTGGCGATTGGCAGGGAACGCTCCAGCTGATCGCCGTTGCTAGAGTCGTTGAGCTGGTAGCGGGTGTAGCGCCAGGCCAGTTTCGGCGTGAGGTACCAGGCGGCGGCGCCAAGGGGCAGGCTGGCTGTCGGTTTCAGATCGAGTCGTTCGCCGCTGGGGATCCGTGTGTCGTGGGCAAAACGTACCGCCTCGCTGCGTAGACTGAGGTTGAGTTGGTCGCGGCGCTCCAGCTGACGGCTGTCCAGGCGTAGTTGCGGCAGACGCTGGTAGGGCGAGGCACCACTCAGGGTCTGATAGTCCTGGGCACGGGCGAGGAAGCTCCAGGTCTCGTTGTTGTAACTGAGATCGGCGCGACGTTGTAGGTGGGTCTGACTGCTGTTTTCGTCGCTGAAGGCCAGTTCATCGCGAAAGTAGTCGCTGTCTGAGACTTCTTTATAGAACAGTGCGCTCTTCCAGCCCTCGGCGAAGCGGCTCCGGTGATCGAGAGATAAGTAGTTGCGGTCGTCGTCGTAGAGTTTGTCGTTACTGAGGAGACTGCCTCGCAAGAGGGCTCTGCTCTGTTGCCCCAGGTAGCGGTACTCTCCCATCAACATGCCACCGCGTGCGGTAATGTTGCGCGGGGTGATGGTGGCATCCTGATTGGGGGCGATGTTCCAGTAGATCGGCAGGCTGACATCCGTGCCGTTCCGATCCGAGGTGCCCAGGGTGGGTGGCAGCAGGCCACTCTTGCGCCCCTCCAGCGGGAAGTTGAGATAGGGACTGTAGAAGAAGGGCACACCCATAAATGAGAGGGTGGCGTGCCACGCCTCACCGGTGTTGCTGTTGCGATCCAGCAGCAGTTCGCTGGCCTTCAACTGCCAATCGGGATCCTGTGGATTGCAGGTGGTGTAGCGCAAATCGTAGAGGTTGGCGTGTTCCGGGTCGTCAATCTCTATACGCCTGGCAGCTCCGGCACCATGGGTGTCGGCGATCCGAAAGAGGGCATCATCGAAGGTGCCGCTCTCCTGCTTCAGGTTCATCTCCGCCTGGTTGCTGTCGATGCGCAGACCACCACTGCGGTAGCTGACATGGCCTTCGATACGCAGCAGGTCTTCCTGCTTGTCGTATTCGGCGAGATCGCCCTGCAGTGTCGCGCGGTCGCGCTGCACCACTACATCGCCGCGCAGACGGGTGATGCCCTTCGCTTCGGCGAAGGCCTCGTCCGCGTCGACTTGGGTCGCACCGGGCCCCAGATTGTGGTGAATGCTACTAGTGTCGTTCGGTGGTTGTACGGGACAGAGTGCCCAGCGTGTATCGATCTCCTCCGCCCCGGCAGGGTGGGCAAGGAAAAAAATAGCCAGGATGGATGTCGAGATTCTGTTCACGCAACTCTTTCTGGAATTTAATCGTCTTCTAAGGGTCTGGGTTCAAAGTGGGCTAAAATCGCACAGTTTCCCCCACCCGGCAACGGGATTACCGGAAAGTGGCGAAAAACGCAGCCTGCCGAGCGGTTCGCATTGTCCGGCAATGCTATCTGACATACTCTGTGCGCAAACCACCAAGCGAGGATTATAAAAATGCGTAAGGTTCTTTTAGTCACCCCTTTTCTTCTTTTGGCTGCCGAGGCGAATGCCGCAAACAATATCGATACCATCACAGGTATGGGCCAGTCAGCATTTCGCTCTTTCTCAGAAGATCTTTCTGCTGCCATCAGCTACAAGGCGCTGATTCCCGCCGAGTCGATGGGTATTACCGGTTTCGATGTCGGGGTTGAGGCGAGTGTCACCTCCCTGGCCAACAAGGCCGAGTTTGATGCGGCCTGCGGCGGCTGCGGCGCTGACCAGATCATCATTCCCAAGGTCCACGTGCATAAAGGTCTGCCTTTCGGTATGGACGTGGGTCTGATGATGGCGTCGGTACCCAATAGCAACATCAAGCTGACCGGTGCCGAATTCCGTTACGCCATTGTCGAGGGCGGTATGGCCATGCCAGCTGTAGCGGCACGACTGACCTATACCAAGCTCGATGGTGTGGATGAAATGGACATGAATACCACTGGTCTGGAACTGAGTGTCTCCAAGGGTTTTGCTATGGTGACTCCTTATGCAGGCATTGGTCAGAACTGGGTTAAGAGCAACCCAATCAGTAGTACGGGTCTGAGCAGCGAGGACTACACCCAGACCAAGACCTATGTCGGGGTAAACGTCAATTTGGGCCTGATGAACCTGGCCTTCGAAACCGACAAGACCGGTGATAGCAGCACTGTAAGTGCCAAGTTCGGCTTCCGCTTCTAGTCGAAGCTGGCGGTTATGACGCAACGTCTGGAACTGTTGCGGCAGTGGCTGGATGGTGATCTGGGGATGGCCGGGTTCGACATCGAACCCGCCTCCGCAGATGCCAGCTTCCGCCGCTACTTCCGCGTTACCCACCACGGCGAAAGCCGCATCGTCATGGATGCACCGCCGGACAAGGAAGACATCCGTCCCTTTGTCCGCATCGGACGCCAATTACGTAGCATCGGGCTAAATGTACCGGAAATCCTGGCCGAGAATATCGACCAGGGTTTTTTGTTGCTGGGTGATTTGGGCTCGCGCCAGTATCTGGACGAACTCGACGAGCAGAGCGTGGATCGCCTCTATGGCGATGCCATGGGGGCATTGCTTACCTTGCAGTCCCGCGGTCCCGGGGCGGATGAACTGCCCCCCTATGATCGGGATCTGTTGTGGCGCGAGATGGCGCTGTTTCGCGACTGGCTCTGCCATAAACATCTGGGTATCACACCCGACGGCACCACTCTCGAGCTACTCAACGAAACCTTCGCCCTGCTGGCCGATAACGCTCTGCAACAGCCCGCGGTATGCGTGCATCGGGATTACCACTCACGCAATCTGATGG
>JBNKBG010000049.1:0-19005 GCA_050287105.1 Thiohalomonadaceae bacterium | reverse complement strand
GAGCTACTGATCGGCGGGGTGCGCTTTCTCGGTTGTACCCTGTGGACCGATTACCGGGCAGTGGGTGATCCGGCGATTGCGAAGTTGATCGTGCGCGAGCGGTTGAATGATCACCATATCATCAGTAATGGGGAGCACCTCTTTCTGCCTGAGGATGCGCTGGCGTTGCACCGGGAATCTCGCGCCTGGTTGGAGGAACGGCTGGCGCAGCCGTTCGAGGGTAAGACGGTGGTGGTGACCCACCATGGGCCGTCGCTGTTGTGCAAGCATCCCCTTTTTCCCATGGATGAGTTCGGGACGGCGTTTCTTAGCGATCTCCCCGAGTTGTTGGCGCAGGCCGATCTCTGGTGCTTCGGTCATACCCACGCCAATTTGGATACGCAGGTTGGCAGGTGTCGTCTGGTTTCCAATCAGCGCGGTTATGAGAATGAGGAGATGTGGGGTTACGAGCCGGGGCGGGTGTTGGGGGTGTAAATCGTGGGCGCCGTTGCTTGTTTACGTCATACTGGTCGTCATGTCCGAAGCCAATAACCTCTCTTCCCGTGGCAAGCTGATTATCAGCCTGATGTGCGTTGCTCTCGGGATAATTATCGTGCTTGGCGTTTTTGATGTCGGTCCGCTTTCAGCGGACAAGTTCAATGTGCCGCCCTGGGTAGGCGTTGCCACAGGCGCAGTGTTTCTGTTTGCCGGATTGGCGTTGCTTGCGCAGGAAATACTGCCGTGGTTGAACAGTTTTATGGCGGCTTTTGCACTTATCAGTATGGCACTGATCATTCACTGGGTTGCTTTCGGTGCCGGCGGGCGTACCTGTAGCGGTGGTATTGGTGGGTCGTTGTCCGGTGTGGGCATTGGTATGTCTGGTCTTGGTTGCCGTATTCAGTTTGGCATCGGCGCGGTGATTATGGATGTGGTGCTGATCTACTGGTTTGCCTGGGCGCTGCAGAAATTCGCAGGCGGATCGCCCAGGCTGGCGCAGTTGATGAAGTGGGCGGAATGGCTGGTGTTGCTGGTGCTTTCGCCGTTGCTGTTGGTGCTTTTCTTGCCGGCGATCTTCAAGACGGTGATGACCCGGCTTCGTACTGGCAAGTGGCCGCGCAATGAGGCATTTATCCGCAGGCAGCGAGAGAAGGGGCTGTTGCGGGATAAGGATGATGGGTAATTAAAAAGTTCGGGCTGGGCATGACTGCCCAGCCTACGTCTGTATTCTGATGGGTTTACCCCCCCAGTTTCTTCACGATTTCCGCCACATGTTTTCCCTGGTAGCGCGCACCGTCCAGTTCGTTGTCGCTAGGCAGGCGTTCGCCCTGGCCGCCCGCGATAGTGGAGGCGCCGTAGGGTGAGCAGCCGGTGATTTCGTCAATGGTGTTCTGCCCGGTGAATGAGTAGGGCAGGCCGACGATGACCATGCCGTGGTGTAACAGGGTGATGTGGGTGCTTAGGATGGTCGATTCCTGGCCACCATGCTGGGTGGCGCTGCTGGCGAAGACGCTGCCGACCTTGCCGATCAGTGAACCCTTGACCCAGAGTCCGCCGGTGGCATCGAGGAACTGGCGCATCTGGCCGCACATGTTACCGAAGCGGGTCGGGATGCCGAAGATGACGCCGTCGGCTTCGCCCAATTCTTCTACAGTGCATACGGGAATGTCGCTCATGGTGTCCTGTGCGTCGAGAGCGCCCATCTTTTCCAGCACTTCTTTCGGCAGGGTTTCCGGTACGCGGCAGAGTTTTGCTTCGACGCCTTCGACTTCGTTGACGCCCTCGGCGACGGCGGCGGCCATGTGGTGGATGTGGCCGTACATGGAGTAGTAGGGGATTAGGACTTTCATACTCACCTCCTTGCTATATAGCTGTGGTGTGTGAGGCCTGTAGGTTTGTTATGGGGACCATAAAGGGTTTAGTCCATGGGTGCGGCTTTGGAAAGTGGGCCGTGCGGATATGACGGCAAGATAAAAAGCGGAATGCTGTGCTTTCCCCTCCTACGCAAGGCTAGAACAGGTTCCACAACCCCAATGCACTGACGACGAATAACCCTGCGCCGATCCAGCGTTTGAACTGCTGATCGTTGCGCAGGATCGCCTCGTGCACTTTAAGCCCGGCGATGTGGCCGATGCCTGCGACGGGTAATAGCGCCAGTGCGGTGAGCAGGTTGAGGTTGACGCTGAAGGCGGCGAAGGTGCTCATCTTGATCGTGACCAGCACAAACCAGAGCACGAACAGGGTGTCGCGTAGTTGTTCGCGGCGCACGTTGCGCATGAACACCGCCACCATCAGCGGTGCACCGGAGAGGGTGGTGCCTGCGATGTAGCCACCGACGATCAGCAGCAGGCGATCCACCCAGCGGTTGTGGCTGTGGATGGCGCGGTTGAGCATCCAGATCACCGAGTAGAACAGCGACACACTGTAGATGAAGGTGAGCACCCAGAGGGTCGGCAGGTTGAGCAGGCCGAGTACGCCGACGATGGCGGCGGGGATGATGATGCGTGAGGTGCGCCAGAGGTAGGCCCAGTCAACATTGTGCAGCCGGGTGCGCAGGGTGATGCCGGAGAAGAAGAGCAGGTGCGCGCCGATCATCGGCAGCCACAGTAGTGGATCGGGATTGATGAACAACAGGATCGGCAGGCCAAGCGCGGCACCACCAAAACCGAGGCCGGTGCGGACGAAGCCGGTCCAGATAAAAATCAGTCCGGTGAGCAGGATCTGCTCAGTGGTGAAGTCTGGGAACATTGGTGCAAAGTGAAAGTCGTGCAGGGATGTTCAGATTAACACGATTTGGAGAAGTTGTAGTTTGTAGGCTGGGCAGTGATGCCCAGCGTTTGCATCGGAGTCTGTTTGCTGGGCCTGACTGCCCAGCCTGTGAAAGTGAGATCAGTCGGGTTTAATCTTTGCTCCAATGCGCCGTGGCGATCCCTTCGCCGAGATCGGCTTCGATCAGTCGACGGCGCACTTCCAGTAGTTTTTCGATTAACGCCGGTTCGGCCTCTTCGTAGGCCTCTGCATCGGGGGTGCGGTTGACCACCACGCCGAGCAGTTCGGTGATGGCGTTGCCGATGGAGTTCTGGCTGATGGTGACGATCAGTTTGCCTTCGTCGTTACGGTAGATGAGTTGCTTGAACGCCGGTTGCCAGCGAATGGCGTTGGCGTAGGCCGGGTCTTTGATGCAGCGGTCACGCACCATCTTGGCGGTCTTGAGGAAGTCGTTGTCGAACAGCAGTACGCTCTCCACCTGTTCCGGGAAGTGCAGGTCAGGCAGCATCGGTGCGTTGCGCGTGGAGACCTGGCTGAAGAAGGTGCGGTAGAAGTCGAGGAATCCTTTCAACACCAAATCGTATTCGTGCCAGAAGCGGATATCTTCCAGTGTCGCTGCGCCGCCGGGGATCTCCCAGCTTGGCAGGCCATGCGGGTAGCCGGTGAGATCGAGTCGCGCCGAGTCGTCACTGATTGGGCGAAGCACTTCCAGGTGCAACGCCTTGCAGATGAATTCGCGATAGACGCCGTGCATGTGCTGTTCAAACAGGGAGTGCTGGCCGCCGTCGGTGAGGTTGGGGTTTTTCGGATCGGCGAGTTTGGCGCTGCGCAGTTGCTCCTGCGGAAAGACGATGAAGTGGTTGTGCAACATGCGAATGCTGGGCACGCCGGGTGAGGTGAGCGGCCAGGTGGCGTCGAGGCTTGCCTCGCCCGCCAGCACCAGATGCGCTTTCGGATCAGGAAACTGTTCCAGCATATATTGAATGATGATCTGGTTCATGCGGTTCCAGACGTGGCGCACGCCGTCCGGTACCTGGGTGCGGCGCACCGGGCGGCCCAGTGGATTGAGCACGCTCTTTGAGGTGTTGTAGATGATCGAGGCGTCGAACAGGTTGGAGTGACCCAGTGCCTTGCGATAGAGCAACAGGTTTTCCGGGTTGAGCAGCAGGCCGTTGTTGTTGACCAGGTCGTCGAGGTTTTCGGTGCTGTTGAAAAACTCGTTCGGCTTCATACCTTCCGGTACATCCAGCGGGATGGGGCGGAAGGGGGTGATGATCTCCCTGGGGCCTGTCTGCATGGCGAACCTCTGTAGCTCCAATTCGAAAACCACAGAGATACACTGGATAAGTATGCATTGCACACAAAACTTGTTGATACCACTATAGAGGTGTTGAACAGCCGGAGATTGCGATGGACCTGCTCTACATACTGCTGGTGTTGTTGACGGTAACGCGCATCTTCGGCGAGATCGCCGAGCGACTGGGGCAGCCGTTGATCCTCGGCGAACTGGTGGCGGGGATATCTCTTGGCCTGGTGGCACAGAACTACGCCGAGGTGTTTCCCACACTTAGCGCCCTGCCGCATAACGAGGTCTTTATCGGTATCACCGATCTGGCGGTGTTCTTCCTGATGCTGCTTGCCGGTCTTGAACTGCATCCGCGACACATGGCGCGAAGCTCCGGCAAGACCATCCTCATCGCCATCGGTGGCATGGTGCTGCCGCTGGTAACCGGCTTTGCATTGGCATGGTGGTTTATTCCCGATTCGGAAATGCACCTGGCGCAGGCGTTGTTCCTCGGTACTGCACTGGCGATCACCGCGGTGCCGGTGTCGGTGCGAGTGATGTCGGACCTGCATCAGATGGAGAGCCGGGTAGGTCAGACCATCATCTCTGCGGCGGTGGTGGACGACATGCTCAGCCTGGCGATGCTGGCGATCCTTACCGCGTTGATCGAAACCGGCTCGATACCCGGTATCTTCGACATTGTGATGATCTTTGTTGAGGTGGCGATCTTCTTCATCATCGCCACCCTGGTCGGATTTTATGTGCTGCCGCTGTTCGGCAAGATGCTCAAGGCAACGGTGGCGGCGGAGTTCGATTTCAGCGGTCTGCTGATTGCCGCGCTGGCCTACTCCTGGCTGGCCCATGCGCTGGGCATGCATTTTATTCTGGGCGCTTTCTTTGCCGGGCTGTTCTTCATGCGCCATACCCTGGCACCCGGCGTCTACGACAAAATGAAGGGCAAGCTCACCACCTTTGTTAACGGTTTCTTTGCGCCGCTGTTCTTTGCCTTTATCGGGATGAACCTGGATCTGAAGGCCGCGCTCAATGTGCCCGGTTTTGTGCTTACCCTCGTTGCCATCGCCTTCTTCGGCAAACTGCTCGGTGCCGGGCTGCCTGCCTGGTTGATGGGATATAGCCGACGCGAGGCGACGGCGGTGGGGATCGGCATGAGTGCACGCGGTGCGGTGGAGTTGATCATCGCCGACATCGCCCTGCGAGCCGGGTTGTTCGATCAACCGCAGCCAGTGCCGGAGATCGTGCAGAACCTCTTCTCCGCCGTGGTCATCATGGCGGTGGTAACTACAGTGTTGGCGCCGTTGCTGTTGCGGCCGTTGTTATCCCGCTGTACCAAAGAGGATTGTCCGCCGGCGAAGCAGTAGCCGGATTCAGGCCGTGCGCATGCGACGGCCGGGGCGGAAGTAGTCGCTGTTGTCGTAGTAGTGCTCGTCGGCGTTGGCCGGGTCCCAGCCAGGCATACCGAGGATGGGGAAGGGTTGCAGGTCCTTCGGTTGCTGGAACAGCTCGCCCTGTTCGAAGATCGTGGCCAGCTGGTCGTCGATCCATGCCAGCCGCCCGGCGCGGTCGCGGCCGAAATAATCGGCGTCGGCAGTTAGCAGGATGGTATTGGCGGTCATCCCCAGATAGGGCGCCATCGCCTTTTCAAACATGGCGTGGCCGAAGACCACGCAGTCGAAATGCGCGGCCAGCTCGGCACGCCGCTGCCAGAACAGCTCCTTCCAGCGAAACTCTCGTACCAACTGCAGTAGCGATTCATCGTCCGCCACCAGCACCGCGCCGCCCTCGTCGAAGAGGGAGAGGGTGTTCTCCAGTGGGGTACGCCGTCCCGGCTGGTGATCCACTTCCAGCCGCCGCTTCGCCTTCGGTACGTGCAGGGCATTGATCACTGCCTTGGTGCGGGGGAAGACAAACCAGCTCAGGAGTTGAAACAGGTCGTGCCAGTTGCGGGTGCGGGTCTGGATCTCGCCGCTGAGGTAGATGCGCGGGGCGTAGTGCTGCTCGAAGTGATCCGGGCGGCCCGCCTGGTCCACCACCTTGAGGGCGGCCCCGTGCAGGGTGCGTAGCGGTTCGGTGCGTTGATCCAGCAGGCGTTGCATGGCATCCAGCCCCGGCCACTCCTGATAACCGGCGAAGGTCTCCAGCAGCGGGCGTAACGGCTCGAACAGCGGCACGCCGACAAAAAAATCGGGCCGCCAGGGCACCATGGCATCGATTCGGGTATTGGTCTTCACCGGCAGAGGACTCGGCAGGAGCGGGGAGGCAAACATAGCCGATTCCGCGATGCCTCGCCAGAGCCACCGGGCAGGCGACGTTGATTTCAGGCACAATACGCCCCATGTCTGATCAGCAGGAAATCGTTATTTGCGGCCTTGATGGTGTGTTGGCGTTGATCGAACACCGTCTGCACCACCTCTATAACGAAGAGGGGGTGAAGCACTGGGACCGCTTTCTCGATGCCTGCGATGAGGACATGCCCAACCTGCCCCTGATCGACCGCCTCAACCTGGCGCGTGACGAGGGGATACCGCTCATCATCATCAGCGGTCGCAATAGTTCGGTGAAAGAGAAGACCGAACAGTGGCTTGCCCGCTGGCACATTGGCTATGACGCCCTGTGGATGCGACCGGCTCGGGATTTCAGCAAGGCCGCCGAGTTCAAGGCGTCGATCATCGAGCAGCACTACGCGGATAAGAGCATCCGCCGCTTCTATGAAACCGTACAACACCTGGACGTGGCCCGTTGGTGTGAGCAGCACACCATCCCCTGCACCCTGGTGGGACACAATCAGGGCAATGGCAACGACCGGGAGCAGCTCGACCTGAAGGTGATTCGCCACGTCTGCGGTCACACGGTGCTGTTCCCGTTTTATGGCGACGACGATTACACCTGGGACGAGCGTGCCTGCCAGCTGGCCGACACCCCCTGCCGGGTTTGCCAGGCAACGGAGCAGGAGCGGGAGCGTGAACGCAAGGCCACCGCTGCAAGGCTGCATGCCGCCGAGCGAGGCCTGCCACCGCTGGAGGGGTCGCCGAGACAGGTGGCCTGGGCCGAGACCGTCCGCCTCAGTGCCTTTGGCGCGGTGGACAAGGTATTTAAGTGGATCGAAGAGGTTGACGATAAGGCTTCTGAGGAAGACCCGGATCACTGGCATGAGATCAAATCCGGTGTAGAAAAGGCCGCTGCCTATCTGGAGGAGCAGATCGAGGCGAAGTGGTGGATCGACCACCGTCACGGGGTGATCAATAGCCTTGATGGCGGGCGGGCGTTACTTTCAAGTATCGCGCAAGAGTTGGGTTATATCTGATTGATTTTATTGTGTTAGCAATTGGCAAAATTGCCACACGTGTACTATGGTAATAGTTCCTATCTATACAGGGACGAAGGGAAGGTATATGACAACAGCAACAGTAGCCGCAACAGCATCATCAGCAGTCAGTCAAATCAAAGGGCAGTTCGAGGTTATCAAGGTGGCAAAGATTGCTGCCCCCGAAGGAATGGAAGGCAAGGATTGGCACAGTTACATCATCAAGCGCGGAAGTACCGAAATTACCGGGCAGAAACCAGGAAGCAAGCAGATCGTAATGGAGCACGCAGCGCAGGTCGCCGCAGACCTGAATGCCCGTAGCGGATTCACTACCTGCTCACCCTACGCGCAACGCAGGCGCACAAGCTAGCGACTCACTTCTCAAACAAAAAGGCCGGTTCATCCGGCCTTTTTTACGATCCCCGTAAGCTGGAGCAGCAACAACGTTGCACTCAGCAGCAACAGGCCCCAGGAGAGAGCCGTCAACCCTTCGGCCATGGTGATGCCGAACAGCAGCTCCGGTGTCTCGCCGCAGGATTCCCAAACCTCAAACACCGTTGGAAACCATTGATCCAGGGCGAACCAGGTGGGTAGCCCCAGGTTCATACCGCAGCTGCCGAAAATGGTGTGGCGCTCGGTGCCGAGCAGGATCTGCGAGGTGTGCAGCATGCCGTAGGCCAGGCCGGTGTTAACCGCATAGAGCAGGGCATTGGCCAGCGGGACGCGGCGCAGCCACAACCCCAGCCCCGCCACCAGCGCCATCCCCAGTAGCCAGATGCGAATGCGGATGCACTCCACACAGGGGCCGAAATCGAGACCGTACTGGTAGTAGAGCGCTACCGCCTCCGAGGCCAGGGCCAGAACGAGGAGGCCGAGCCAGAACCAGGGGCGGCGTACGGCGGTAATGAGTTTGTTCAGCATCGGCGGATCATCTTTTCTATGTGGAGTTTGAGCCTACCGCAAAGAGCGTTTTGGCGGTAGGGCACAGTTTATTGCTGGGCAGTCATGCCCAGCATGGTCTACAAATCGAGTCGCTTTACCGGTGCTTCCATCCACTCTCTGTTTTCGCGCCAGTCGACGTTGGGGTTGTCGACGAAGAGTTCGATTTCGTTGCCGTCGGGGTCGCGGATGTAGAGGCTCTGGCTGACGGTGTGATCGGAGATGCCGTCGATCTCGCAGCCGAAGTTTTCCGCTCTCTGTTTGGCGTCGCGCAGGGCGTCGAGGTTGTCGCCGACTTTCCAGCCGACGTGATAGAGGCCAAGGCGGTGACCCTGGAGCGGGCCGGGTGCGTCGCGGACTTCGATTAGCAGGAGTTCATGGTGGCTGCGACCACCGCTGAAAATGGCGGCACGGTCGTTGAAGATGCGGCCTATCTCGCTGAGGCCGACCACATCGCGGTAGAAGGCGCTGCTTTTTTCCAGCTCTTTAACGTAGAAGACAACGTGTCCCAGCTCTGGCATGACACCCTCCTTAACATGGTCGTGTAAGGATAAGTGTAGCGGGATGTCAGGCGCTGGCGGCGCTCTGGCCTTTGAGGGGTTTGATCAGTTTTTCCAGTCCGCCTTTGCGGATCTCCAGCGCAAGTTGTAGCAGTTCGCCCAGTTTGCCGTCGGGAAAACCCTCCTTGGCGAACCACAATAGATATTCTTCAGGGAGATCGATGAGCACCTTGCCCTTGTACTTACCGAAGGGCATCGGCATGTTGGCCAGTTGTATCAGGTCTCTCTTTTCCAGCATCGTTACTTGCGCCACTCCATGGTTGAGGCGGGGAAGACCAGGCGGGTGCCGTTGAACATGAAACGCTGTTGCGGCAGGGCATGGTAGCGATAGCTGCTACGACGCTGGATGCGCTGGGTATGCTGGCTGCCGCCACGCAGGGAGAAGTGGCCTGCGTCGAAATCCTGGGTCGCCGCTTCCGGTTCTTCCGGCTCGAGGTAGCCGGTGTAGCGGTGGAACGGGTTGGTGCACCACTCCCAGGCACGGCCAAAGTCGGTGATCGCCTTGCTGCGCACCGCGATCTCCCACTGATATTCGTGCTGCACCTGCGCGCCTTCGAATTCGCCCCCATGGTTGGAGACCCAGTTGGCGTAGGCCAGCGCTTCGTGCTGGCTGATGCCGGTGACCGGATCGCCCGCCAGGAGCTCAAAGGGGCCGTTGAGGCCGACACCGAACCAGTTGCCCAGATCGTCCTGACGCCAGTGGTGGGGGTGGGGGTCGGGGTGTTGTTGTTTCCACTCCCAGCCGTCGATCTCCCACAGGCTCTGGTCGCTGTAGCCACCGGCCTTCATGAAGCCAAACCAGGCGCTGTTGCTGACCGGGCGATGGTCGATGCGGAAGGCGTCGAGCTCGACCACGTTGGCAGGCAGTTCATTGTCGGTGGCTGTGGGGGCCTGCTTGGCGCCGATGCGGTAGTGGCCCTTCTGTACGTCGGCGTGATCCGCGGAGGGTTTGCCTGCATAGAGCGGAGTGGTGACGTGGAAGGTCTGCGGACGTTGCAGTTGGCGCTCGGTGAGTTGGGCCAGCATCTTCTCCAGCAGCACGGCCTGGGACTGGAGGATGCGCGGCAACAGACGCTCCGAGGCGACCAGCGAGTGTTGTGGCAGCAGCTCGGGATTGGCCAGCAGTTTCTGGTTCTGCTCCTGCTGCGCCAGTGCCCAGTTGAGCAGGTGCTCTCGCGGCGGCAGTTGATCGATGATGTCGTTATCCGGTTTGATGTGGTTGCCGAAGAGGTGTTGTACCCGGCTGGTCAGTTCGTCGTTGCCGATGACCACCTTGCGCAGCCAGTAACTCTCCAGGTAAGCACAGCGACCATAGAGCCAGGCCAGTGGCGGCAGGTCGGGGTGAAAGCGTCGGTAACAGTCATCTTCCGGGATGGAATTGAACAGATGCGCCAGCATCTGGTGCAGAGAACCGACTTGTCCAAGGAGTTGCGGGGCTTCGATTTGCATGGGCTTATCCTGCCTCTTGTTTACGGGTACCGCGCTATTAAATCGAACGATTCTCCAGTATTAGAGGGGGCGGCAAGCCTAGCTTGCGGGTGTCCTACTGGAGCTCCCTTACCTTGCCACGCAGGGACTTCTGTTTACTGTGACGGGTTTTGCTTTCCAGTCGTTTTTGTTGTGAAGAGCGGGTCGGTTTGGTCGGCTTGCGTGCCTTGCGCGTGACCGCCACGCTGCGGATCAGGGTCACCAGACGCAGCAGGGCGTCCTCGCGGTTTTTCTCCTGGGTGCGGTAGCGCTGCGCCTTGATCACGATCACCCCGTCGCTGCTTATGCGCGAGTCGCGCAGGGCGAGCAGGCGCTCCTTGTAGAACTCGGGAAGCGATGAGGCGCGGATGTCGAAACGCAGGTGGATCGCGCTGGAGACCTTGTTGACGTTCTGCCCGCCCGCACCCTGGGCGCGGATCGCGGTCAGTTCGATTTCGTCATCGGCAAGGCTGACATTGTTGGAGATGGTGAGCATGCTATCCCTCGGTGTACCGTACCTCGGTGATTAAATAGGTAACCTTCCCGTTGGGGGTCTCCACTTCAACCTCATCGTCGATGCGTTTTTTCAGCAGGGCGCGGGCCACCGGTGAGTCCATGCTGATCCAACCTTTGGCCGGATCGAATTCGTCGGGACCGACGATGCGATGGGTGATCGCCTTGCCGTCATCATCTTCCAGGGTGACCCAGGCACCGAAGAAAACCTGCTCGGGATCGGCGGGGTTTTGTCGTACCACGGTCAGCGTTGGCAGGCGCTTTTGCAGGTAGCGGATGCGATAGTCGATCCCGGCCAGCTCTTTTTTGCGGTAGATGTATTCGGCGTTCTCCGAGCGGTCGCCTTCGGCGGCGGCGGCGGAGAGGGCCTTGGTGACCTCTTTGCGCCGTTGCCACAATCCCGCCAACTCCGCCTGCAGGGCATCGTAGCCGTCGCCGGTGATGTAAGGGGATTTTTTCGGTTGCGGTGGTCGCCAGCGTGACATGGGATTGTTTGTCCTGAAATGTGGTCTCAGTATAACAACATGCTGATCGCGGCATCGACAAAGGTTAAGATGGGTTTGTTCATTCAAATAGATCGATAGCGCAAGAACACAGGGAGTGGTAGCAGTGAGGAAGCAGGTCGTAGCGTGTCTTTATGGTTTGTGGGTCATCCTTGCAGGTTGTAGCAGCGAGGCGGGAAACGGTTTGACCCTCTCCGGTACGGTCGAGGCGCGGGAGACGGCCCTCTCCTTCCAGGTCGGTGGGCGCATCGAGCGACTGTTGACCGACGAAGGGCAGGCGGTACAGCGTGACCAGGAGGTGGCATTGCTGGTTAATGCCGATTATGACCTGGCGGTGCAACGTGCCCGGGCCGAAGTGGACGCGGCGGCAGCGGCGCTGGCCGCCCTGGAGTCGGGTGCTCGCAAGCAGGAACTGAAGGTGAGCGAAGCGACCCTGGTGCAGGCGCAGGCGGAACAGCGTTTCGCCGAAGAGGATGTAAAAAGAATTCAAAGCCTGATCAAAAAGCATCTTGCGGCGCAGGAGCAGCTGGATCAGGCGAAACTCAAACGCGACGTGGCCAGGAGTGCCGTGCGCAAGGCGGAGCAGCAGTTGCAACTGCTGCGCGAGGGACCGCGTCAGGAGGAGATCACCCAGGCACACGCCGCGCTGGAGGGTCGCCGCAGCGCGCTGCAAAGTGCTGAACGCCAACTCACCTACACCCGACTGATCAGTCCCATTAATGGTACGGTCACCCTGCGCCAGGCCGAGGCCGGAGAGATGGTCAACGCGGGCCAGCCGGTGTTCAAGGTGGCGGAGCTCACCCGTCCCTGGGTGCGTGCCTATCTTAATGAGACCGATCTGGCGCGGGTCAAACTGGGCCAGTCCGCCAGCGTCAGCGTCGATGGTCTGCCGGGCAAAACCTTCCGTGGTCGTCTGGCCTTCATTTCACCCAGGGCAGAATTCACTCCCAAGGCTGTGGAGACCCGCGCCCTGCGGGTCGATCTGGTCTATCGGGTCAAGATTGAGCTGGAGGACCCGGAGGGGTTGCTCAAGCTCGGCATGCCCGCCGACGTGGTATTCGACGCCGGATCCTGAAGATGGATGCCCTCATTCGTGCCGATGCCCTCCGCTTCGATTATGGCGGCGAGCCGGTATTGCAGGGGATCAAGCTTGAGGTCGCGGCGGGGGAGATCGTCGGCCTGGTCGGTGCCGACGGTGCGGGCAAGAGCACCCTGCTGCAATTGATGGTTGGTCAGCTGATCCCCTCGGGTGGCCTGTTGCGGGTGCTGGGCCGTGTGCCCGACGATCCGGATCTACGCAGTGATATCGCCTATATGCCTCAGGGCTTTGGTCTCTATCTCGATCTCTCCATTCAGGAAAACCTCGAATTCTTTGCCGACCTGCACGGTATGGCGCCGCAGTCGGCGGCACTCAAGATCCGCGATCTGCTGCAACGCACCGGCCTCAAGGGTTTCGAGTCACGCCGTGCCGGGCAGCTCTCCGGCGGCATGATGCAGAAGCTGGCGCTGGCCTGCGCACTGGTGACCGAACCACGGGTAATGTTTCTCGACGAGCCCACCACCGGGGTTGATCCGGTGTCGCGCCGTGCCTTCTGGCGCCTGCTGGAAACGGTGCGTGGTGAGGGGGTGGCGATCCTCTACGCCACCGCCAATATGGACGAGGCGGAGCGTTGCGATCGGGTGGCGATGCTGGAGGCGGGTCGGTTGACCCGACAGGGTACGCCGCTGGAGCTGGTCGCCGCGGGCGGTGGCACCCTGGTTTCGGTGAGCGGTCCCGGGGTGCGGGGTTATCGCGAGGCACTGCGGCAACTGGATGAGACGCAATTTGTTTTTCCGGTAGGGACGCAGCTCAACGTCTGGTTGGCCGACGGGGTGCCGTTGGCGCAGTTTCGGCAGCGGCTGGCCGATGGCTTTGCTGGGCTGACGGTGGAGCCATTACTACCAACCCTGCACGACGCGGCGGTACGTGATCTGGCGCTGGCGGAGGCGGTCAATGGCTGAAGCTGAGGTGCAGCCGAACAGGGCCCTGATCGAAGCACGCCATCTGAGCCGTCGCTTTGGCAGCTTTGTGGCGGTGGACGATATCGATATCACGGTGGAGGCGGGTGAGGTGTTCGGCCTGCTGGGGGCCAACGGCGCAGGCAAGACCACCGCCATCCGTATGCTCTGCGGTACCCTGGCCCCCAGTGACGGAACGATATGTGTGGCCGGGCGCGACATGGTGCGCAAGGCGCGCCACGCCCGTGGTCGCATCGGCTATGTGGCGCAGCGCTTTGCCCTCTATGGCGATCTGAGTGTGGAGGAGAACCTGCAACTTCAGGCGGGCCTCTACGGCCTGACCAACTCCCACCGCAAAAAACGCATCGACTGGGCTCTGCAACACCTCTCTCTGGGTGAGATGGCGAAACGCATGGCGGGCGGACTGCCGCTCGGTTACCAGCGGCGCATGGCATTGGCCGCCGCGCTGCTGCATGAACCGGAAGTGCTGTTTCTCGATGAGCCGACTTCAGGGGTCGACCCGATCGCACGACAGCAGTTCTGGGAGTTGATCTACGACCTGGCCGATTCGGGCATCGCCATTCTGGTAACCACACACTATATGGATGAGGCGCTGTTTTGCGACCGCATCGCACTCATGGATGCGGGACGAATCATCGCCGAGGATACGCCAGCAGATTTAATCACCCGCCCGTTACCGACACCGCTGCTCGCACTGCAAAGCGAAGGCGGTGCCTGCTGTGCCGCGGAGTTGCGACAGTGGTCGGAAGTGCTGGAGATCATTCCCCACTCGGGCCAGTTGCGACTCCGTTTGCAGCCAGGTACGGATAGCGAAGCGCTGATGACGCGCATTCGCAACCTGGCCCAGAAGAAGGGGATCGCCATCAATAAACTGGGGCCTGCAGGGGTAGAGCTGGAAGATGTCTTCGTCGCGTTGCTGGAAGAGAGTCAGCGCCAGCGAGGGTTGCAGTTATGAAACTGCAACACGTTCGTGCCGTGGCACGCAAGGAGTGGTGGCATCTGCTGCGCGACCCGCGTTCACTGGCGCTGATCGTGCTGATGCCGTCGATGCTGCTGTTTCTCTTTGGTTATGCCCTGCGCCTCGATATCACCAACCTGCATTTGGGGGTGTTGCAGGAGTCGCGTGATGCGACGGCCAACGCCATCGTTGCCCGTTTCGATGCCAGTCATGCCTTCGATGTGACGGCCTACTATACCGACCGGCGGCAACTGGAGGAGGCGCTGGTACGGGGAGAGGTGGCCGCCGTGTTGGTGGTGCCGCGGGAGTTGAGTCGTGACCTGGCCAACGGGGCGGCGACGCTGCAGCTGATTCTCGACGGTGTGGATGCCAACAGCGCACGACTGGCGCAGAACTATGCCCAGGCGATCATCAATGACTACCTGCAACAGGAGAAGTTGGTGAAGTTGCCTATCGAGATCGAGGATCGCACCTGGTTTAACGAGGCGAAGGAGAGCCGCATGGCGATCGTCCCCGGGGTGATCGCGGTGGTGATGGCGGTGATCGGTGCGCTGATGACCTCACTGACTATCGCCCGCGAGATGGAGGCGGGCAATCTGGTAATGCTGCGTACGACAGCCCTGCGCAAAAACGAATTCCTGCTGGGCAAGATGCTGCCCTACTTTGTTATCGGTATGGCCGATCTGGTCGTAGCGACGCTGGCGGCGGTCTACATCTTCGACGTGCCGTTGCGTGGATCGGCGGTGGCGTTGACCTTTGTCTCGGCGCTGTTTCTGATCGTAGTGATGTTGCAGGGGGCGATGATCTCCATCGTCGCCGGAGGGCAGATGCTGGCGGCACAGATGTCGCTGGTGAGCACCTTCCTTCCCGCATTTCTCCTCTCCGGTTTTATCTTTGCTATCGAGAATATGCCGCAGGCGCTGCAATATCTCTCGCTGATCGTACCGGCGCGTTACTACGTGGCACTTTCCAAACTGATCTTCCTCAAAGGGGTTTCGCCACTGCTGCTCTGGAGCGAGGTGTTGGCGCTGGTGGCAATTATGTTGCTGTTGATCCGTGTGGTGACCTTGCGCGCGCGCAAACTGGGGCTGCAATGATCGAGCGCATCCACCACAGCCTGACCCGACTTCGCGCCATGCTCAATAAGGAGTTTCGACAGATGCTGCGCGACCCGCGCATGCGTTTTTTCGTTATTGTGCCGCCACTGGTGCAGTTGGTGATCTTTGGCTACGCCGCCACCTTCGATGTGCGTCAGGCCGAGGTGGCTGTGGTGGATGAGGCGAGGATCAGCGCCAGCCGTGAACTGATCGATGCGGTGCGGGCCACCGGACACTTCAACCTCCATCCTGCCACAGATATTCAGGTCGCTACCGATATGATGGAGCGTGGCGAGGTGCGGGCGATCCTGCGTTTTGCCTGGGATTTTGACGGCGGTGGCAAGCTGCAACTGATCGCCGATGGTTCCGATTCCAATAGTGCGCAACTGGTGGTGGGACAGCTTGCAGGGACACTGCGTGAGCACATGCTGCAAAACCGCCATCCCCCCATCGATCTGGTAACCCGCGCCTGGTTCAATCCTAATCTGGATGATCGCGACTACTTCGTTCCCGGGATCATGGCCAACGTGGTGTTGATCGCCACCATGCTGCTCACCGCGATGAGTGTGGTACGTGAGCGTGAGCTGGGGACGCTGGAGCGGCTGATGGTGACGCCGCTGGCGCGGGTCGAATTTATTATTGGCAAGCTATTGCCGGTGGCGCTGCTAGGGTTGTTCGATGTGGTGTTGGTGACGGCCATCGCGGTGGGCTGGTTCGGCGTGCCGTTTCGTGGTGAGCCCCTGGCGCTGCTGCTGGCCAGCATGCTCTACCTGATGAGCACGTTGGGAATGGGGCTGTTGATCTCCAGTTTCGCCTCGACCCAGCAGCAGGCGATGTTGACGGCCTTCTTCTTTTTGATGCCGATGGTCATTCTCTCCGGCTTCGCCTTCCCCATTCGCAACATGCCCGACTGGATTCAGATGGTTACCTATCTCGATCCGTTGCGTTACTACCTGGTGGTGATCCGCGATCTCTTCCTCAAGGGGGGCGGCATTACGGCGCATCCCTTCGAATACAAGATGATGGCCCTGTTAGGCAGCGGTGCGCTGGGCCTGAGTATGCTTCGCGCGCGTTAGTGATCCCTGCGGCGGATAAAAAAAGGCCGGGCATATCGCCCGGCCTTTTCTGTTTCAGCTTTTGTTTTGCTTAGTGGATAAGCACCTTGGCCTCTGACCAGGGGTGCCCTGCACCATGAATCTTCGAACGAATCCCGGCCTCCTTGAAGCGATCAAAGCCACGTGACTTGTCGCCCCAGATCTCCAGCAGATTTTCACTCTTCACCATGCGGAAGTGACCGCTGCCGGTGATACCGACCTGGCTCGGATCCACATAGAGGGTTTTCTCATCGACCCAGCGGTGGGGTACACCGTGATCGGCCAGGAAGTAGGCCAGCATCTGGTTATGGACGCGGTGCAGCGTTTTGGCAGAAAAGAGCAGGTACTCCTTACCCTGCCAGAATAGCTGCACGAACTTGCCCTGAATTTCGTCCTGGTTATCCAGTTGTTTGACTGGAGGGTAACTCTCGATGATGCATGCGCACATGACTGACTCCTCTTACTCCATACACTCTGCTGTGGGGGTGGTCGTTTATTGACTCGACCTTGAGTATGAAGATAGAGGCTGAAGAGATTATTAAACGGGTACTGGTTGGCAAAAAACCCTGTACTACACTGGGGAAAGTGGGTACTGGTTGGCAAAACTGCCAGATGGGTGCGTCAGGACGTCGTTTTGCCGCAATGGGGTGACCGCGAAGCGTGCCAACAATCCGGCACACTCCACGGTCAGGAGGGGAAATCTTTACAGCGCTTTTGCGAGGCGCTGGCCAAACAGCAGGGCGATCAGTTCACGCCCCGATTTGCCGTTGTCGCTGGCGATGGTACGCAGAGTGGCACTGCTCTCCGAGACCTCAATACCCTGCGCTTCAAGCAACCTGTGCAACTCTTCGGCATCGCGGGATTGCAGTTGGGCCACCAGGCTGAGCGGGGCATTTTCGATGGATTTCACCGCAGTGATCATCGGATTGCCGCTCTCTTCATGACCGGAGACGAGCATAAAGGCAAGGCTACCGGCCAGTACCGAGGCCATTACGGTGCGAGGCAGTGCGAGGGAGAAGTAGCGCTTGAAGGGCTTCCAGTGGTTGCTGACATGGAGCAGGGCGCCAACGATAAAGGCGATGCCGATCCACTCATGGGCCTCCTTGACCAGTCCCTCACCGAAGTGAAGGAAAAGCATCACGCCGGAGATACCGGTAAAGAGGAAGGTGCCGATGGTCAGGGGTGTTGACCAGTTTCGAGTGCTTGCAGGGATTTGAGTTGCCATGTTGTTACTCCAGGGGGGTGGATGACATGGCTTAGTGTGGCGGAAGGGCGCGCAAACTTGGTTATGGCGCAGGTTAAGAAGTGCAAAGATGTATCTGTTTGGTCGTCTGTACGTAACGTTGCATTTACATGTTTAATAGTCTTTTCTTATTAAGGCCGCCTGTTAGATAGGTGGTTATAGCTGAAGGGCCAGGGATACATGGAGTAACGGCCTCACGCACCTTAAAGATCTACCATAGGTGACAGGGCAGTCGCGCCTCCAAATGTACTTCCCTGGTTTGTTAGCGCCACAGTTGAGATGGCGACATAGTCACATCAGTACCAAGGGAACAGGCGATGATGAATAACTATGACCAGCCCATTCTGATCGTCAGTGATAATGAAAGTGAGCTGGAAGAGATCAGGCTCCACCTGAGTAACGGTTACACACAGGTTCATGCCATCCTGAAAGAGGATGCGGCAATTCGCTTTTTCGAGGCAAAAAAACCGGCACTACTGCTACTGGCCTTTAACAGTCTCCACAGGGCAGAAACGTTCTATCTGACACTCTTCCATGCCTGTGAAAATATTTACGACATCCCTCATCAGGTAATTGTCTTTGTTACACGTAGTGAGCTGGAGCGCGCCTACGAACTCTGTCTGCGAGAGATCTTTCATAGCTTTGTTATTGTTCGTCCACTATTGAGTCAGCACTTCTTGCGCCTTGCGGTTACACATGCGCTGGAGAAGCGCGAAGCCCGCCTCACAATCCAGCGTGGACACAAATTAATGCACCGTCTTGCAGAGCATGTCGAAGGCATGCGAGAGGAGTTTGATCAGTTAGTGCGAGAGAATAAGGTGTTCCGTGAAAAACAGCATGGTGCACAAAAGGGTCTGGTTACTTCAATCAATGCCCGGCTGGGAATCTTTCGTGACAGCCTGATGGGTCCTGATATGAAGGAGATTGTTACGGTGCATGATTTCGAAGCACTGCACAGAGAATTTGAGCGGGTACGTGAAGGGGGGATTGTTGATCAGCTTGAACATCATCACGCAAAGATGGAAAAGGCGTTGGATAGTTGGACCGGCAATCTGGAGAAGCACCTTATGTTGCTAGAGAAGGCTTCCGTTGAAGTGAAGCAGGTGAAGGATTCTCGGGTGTTAAAAATACTGGTAATTGATGACGATGATATTCAGCGGCAAATGCTTTGTACCGTTCTTGAAGGGCGTGGCTACGGGGTATTACAGGCGGCGAATGGCAATGAAGGGATGGGTATGTTGCTGTCCACGGAGCCCGATC
>JBNKBG010000048.1:13803-20098 GCA_050287105.1 Thiohalomonadaceae bacterium | reverse complement strand
GAGTGGCGCCAACAGCAGGGACAAGCTATTTCGCCAGAACGGTCGCAAGGTTTTCAAAGAGGTGATACCCATGGTGGCAGAGATGATCACCACTCACCTTACCGATGAAGCAATCGCGTTGGACAAGCTGAAGCGCATGTGGCTGCATCAGGCCAATCTAAGCATGAATCATTTGATTGCCAAGAAAGTCCTGGGGCGAGACGCCACGGCTGATGAGGCACCAGTGATACTTAATGAGTACGCCAACACCAGTTCTGCCGGTTCCATCATTGCATTCCACAGGCACAGAAAAGATATGGCATCAAACGACATCGGTGTAATCTGTTCGTTTGGCGCCGGTTATTCAGCCGGCAGCATTATCGTAAAACACCTATAAGAAGCGAGGCAGTCATGTACAAGACTCTATTTATGTCAGCGATATTGTTCGTCACCTGTTCAACAGTCCAGGCTGGGCAGCTAGCCGGTATTGAAGTCGAAGATCAGATCACTGCAGGGAACGGCACGACCCTGAAGTTGAATGGCATGGGACTGCGCGAAAAAGCGTGGTTTGATATCTATGTCGGCTCTCTCTATCTAACCAACCCCAGCCATGATGCCACCGAGGTGATCGAACAGTCGGGACCGTTTCGTGTACAAATGGATTTTCTCTATGATGAAGTCTCCGGCGAAAAACTGGTGGCCGCCTGGCAGGAAGGCTTTGAAAAAAATCAGTCACCGGATTCACTGACTAAACTCGACGCCCGCATTAAACAGTTCAATGCGTTGTTCACGGAGAGTGCCGTGAAGGGTGACCGCATATTGATCGATTACATTCCATCCAAGGGTACCCATGTCATAAAAAACGACAAACTACTGGGTACGATAGAAGGTGATGATTTCAGGAAAGCGGTATTAGCCATCTGGCTTGGACAGGAACCGGCGGATGAAGATTTAAAAGAGGGGATGCTGGGTAAACAGGGAGAGTAGGGCGAGGAGGGGGATTCCTTTCTAACCAGCCCATACATTACTGGGGGAATGTATGATGCGTATTGGCGTCGTGATTGACTCGGCTTGTGATTTACCGGCCGAGTATATAAAGCAGCAAGGCATATTGGTATTGCCGATAAACCTCTATCTTGGTGAAGAGCACCTGCTGGATGTGCGCGATCCAGCCGCGACCATCGACTTTTACGAGCGCTACGCCAAAAACCGTAAACAGACCGCCAGTACTGCTCCTCCAGATACCGAGCAAATCATCGAATCATTGCTGGAGTACGCTAACCAGTTCGATCGTCTATTAATTGTTACCGTCACCAGTACACGTAGCAAGGTTTTTGAACATGCCACCCAGGCCCAGCTACCTCTCCTAAACGCTCTGATAAAACAGCGCCGACAGGAAAATATTGGCGGTTCTGTATTGCTGCGGGTACATGACAGTAAAACCATGTTTACCGGTCAGGCCGTCCTGGTACATGAAATGGTCAAGCTGCTAGAGAAGGAAGAACTGGATTTCAACGAGCTCTGCCGTCGCGCCGATGAATTCAGTGAGCATATTCATGCCTATCTGATACCGAATGACCTCTTCTACGTGCGTGAACGCGCCAGACAAAAAGGTGAGAACAGTGTCAGTTGGCTTAGTTATCAGGCGGGTACACTGCTTAACATCAAACCGGTCATCCATATGCATCAGGGTGATAGCGGCGCGTTAGCCACCGCACGGGGATTTGATGCCGCGCTTGAGAAACTGCTGGAGATCGCAACCGATGCCATTGACGGTGGCTTGAAGAGTAATACGGTTGTGATGAGTTATGCCGGTGACCCAAAGGTTATGGGAGAGAATAGATTGATTCGCGAATTTCGTGCTTATGCCGCCAGCAAGGGCGTCGATGTACTGGAATCGGTCATGAGCACAACCGCCGGATTGAATGTAGGACCGGGCGCCATCTCGCTCGCCTATGCATCCTGAGTCACGACTGCTTTAACGAGGTAGAGCTTCTAATGTCGTATACCACCATGCTCAAAGCAAAACTGCATCGCGCCCGGGTGACCCACTCGGAACTGGAGTACGAGGGCTCATGCGCTATCGACGGTAAACTGCTGGAGCTGTCCGGCATTCGTGAATATGAGCAGATCCAGATCTACAACGTCAGCAATGGCGAACGCTTCACTACCTATGCAATCCGTGCGGAAGAGGGCTCAGGTGTCATATCGGTCAATGGTGCCGCAGCACACAAGGCGTCCCCCGGCGACATCGTGATCATCTGCGCCTTCGTTGGCTTGAACCACCAGGAGATGGCAACCTACAAACCCTCACTGGTCTATCTTGGCGATCACAATCAGGTCATCCGCACTGCCAACACCATTCCCATCCAGGCTGCCTGACAACGGCCAGCGTTCCAGTCCTCAAGAAGCACATCACAACATCAAACGCATCTTACACAAGGATGGAAAGTGGCTGCCCGTTCTCTCTATCGCTATCATCAAGGCGGTAGGGGAATGGCAACCTATATGAAGGCCCCTGGATAGTACTTCTTCTTACTTTACATAATAGATATTATGCGTACCAAGGTATGGGCGTAAGAGGCACTCTCGATGAGGACGCAAACGGACTACACCACTGAATTTCCGCTCAAACAGGGCCTGGTCTATCTCAACCACGCCGCGGTATCACCCTGGCCGTTACGCACTGCCGATGCCATCTATGAGTTTACCCAGCAGAATCTCACCCAGGGGTCGTTGTTTTATCCCGAATGGCTGGAAACGGAAGCGCTGTTGCGCGAACAGTTACGACAGTTACTCAATGCGCCCGCCACAACCGATATCGCGCTGGTGAAGAATACCTCTGAGGCACTCTCCTTTGTCGCTTATGGGCTGGATTGGCAGCGTGGTGAGAACGTCATCATCAGTAATCAGGAGTTTCCCTCCAACCGTATCGTCTGGGAGTCGCTGGCCACCCAGGGGGTTGAATTGCGCCAGGCCGAGCTTGGCGCAGCAGAATCGCCTGAGGACGCACTGTTTACCCTGGTGGACACCAATACCCGCCTGATTGCCATCAGTTCAGTGCAGTACGCCTCGGGTCTGCGTATGGATCTGGAGCGTATCGGCAGTTTCTGTCACGAACGCGGCATTCTCTTCTGTGTCGATGCCATTCAGAGCCTTGGCGCGATTCCTTTTGATGTACAGGCGTGCAAGGCCGATTTTGTGGCAGCGGATGGGCACAAATGGATGTTGGGACCAGAAGGGCTTGGGGTGTTTTACTGCCGTCAGGAGCTGCGTGAACAATTGAAACTGAGCCAGTTTGGCTGGCATATGGTTGAAAATGTGGGGGATTTTGACCAGCAAGCATGGCAACCCGCCGCCAGTGCGCGCCGATTTGAGTGTGGCAGCCCTAATATGTTGGGCATCCACGGCCTCAGCGCCAGCTTGTCACTGCTCCTGGAGACGGGCATGGCGGTGGTTACTGAGCGAATTCTGGATAACAGCCGCTATCTGATAACAGAACTCGGCAGTCTTGGTTACGCCGTATCAACCCCGCAGCCGCCGCTACGTCACGCCGGGATCGTCAGTTTTCGCCACCCTGTTTTCGATTCCGCCGCCCTCTTCGACTATCTGCGCCAGAACGGTGTTTTTTGCGCACTTCGTCATGGCGATATCCGTTTTTCACCTCACTTCTATACCGAACGTGTACAGCTTGATCACAGCCTGAAATTACTGGAGAGTTACTCTGGATAAAGGCGGACGAGGCAAAGGAAGCTGGTATACTTTGCCGCTATAACCGGGTTTCGCCCTCACAACAACAACAGGCAATAGAGACGTTTACGAGTGAGTACAGAGGTATTACGACAGTTTGTTCCCCTCAATGAACTGACGCAGGAGAACCTGCGCGACATTGCGGAAAAAACGCCGATCGAAAATCTGCCCAAGGGAAAGGCACTATTCCACAAGGGAGATTCCGATAACTATTCGTATTACCTGCTAAGCGGGAAGATTATTCTGGTTGGAGAGGAGGGTCAGCCCCCTACTACAATCCTTGGCGGCAGCGCCCCTACCCGCTTTCCGCTGGACCACCATAAGCCACACCACGCCAGCGCTATTGCCGACACCGACGTTACCTTTTTCCGTATCGATAACGATCTACTCGATATCCTGCTCACCTGGGATCAGAACGCGGGATACATGGTTTCCGATATCGATGATGAAGAGGATAACGACGGCGACTGGATGACCATGATGCTCCATTCGGAGATATTCCACCGCATCCCGCCAAGCAATATCCAGCAGGTCTTCATGTCCATGGAGGCGATGCCGTACAAGGCGGGCGAACGGGTGATCACCCAGGATGAGGAAGGCGACTACTACTACTTCATCAAATCCGGGCGGGTGCAGGTGACTCATCTCACCAAATCCGGCAAGGAGATCAAACTGGCGGAACTGGACGCGGGTACCGGCTTCGGTGAAGAGGCGCTGATCTCGGACAATCGGCGCAACGCCAACGTCACCATGCTCACCGACGGCGTACTGATGCGCATGGGCAAGAAGGATTTCGTCCACCTGCTCACCGCGCCGGTACTACAGAGCGTCGATTATGGTAAGGCCAAGGAGATGGTGGCAGCCAATAAGGCAGTGTGGCTGGACGTACGTCTGGAGAGTGAACATAAGAACGCATTTATTCCCGGCAGCCTCAATATTCCGCTCTATCTGCTGCGGATCAAGGCGCGGGCGCTGAATACCAAGCTGAAATATATCGTCTACTGCAACACCGGTCGTCGTAGTTCATCGGCCGCCTACCTGCTCAACGAGCGGGGCTTTGACGCCTGTTACCTGGAAAATGGCCTGCGTGGGCTGGAGAAGGAACAACTGGCTGAACTGAAGCGCGGTGAAGGGTGAATTTTTATATATTTCAATCTATTGTGGCACATACTTAAAGTACAAAAAGTAGCCTGGGCAACCCATTTTATTAAGAATGTAGGTCGGATTAGCGAAGCGTAATCCGACAATATTATTTGCCGGGTGATAGCCCAAACAGCCGATTGAAATTCCCGGTGGTTTGCGCCGCCAGTTCCTCCAGGCTCACTCCCCTTATCTCCGCCAGCAGCTGCGCCACATCCCGAACCCAGGCGGGCTGATTGCTCATGCCGCGGTGTGGCACCGGCGCCAGATAGGGGGCATCGGTCTCCACCAGCAGGCGGTCTGCTGGCACCTGCTTGGCCACTTCGCGCAGCTCCTCGGCGTTACGGAAGGTAACAATCCCGGAAAAGGAGATATAGAAACCCATCTCCAGCGCTGCACGGGCCGTTTCCCAGTCCTCAACGAAGCAGTGCATCACTCCACCCGCCTCTTCGGCCCCCTCCTCCCGCATCACACGAATGGTATCCGCACGAGCATCACGGGAGTGGATGATCAGCGGCTTGCCGCACTGTTTCGCCGCGCTGATGTGATTCCGGAAGCGCTGAATCTGCCACTCCTGGCCCTCATCACTACGGAAATAGTCCAGCCCGGTCTCGCCGATGGCGATCACCCTGGGGTGCTGTGCCAGACGCAACAACTCCTCCGCAGTGACTTCGACCGGGTCGTCTTCATTGGGATGTACGCCAACCGAGGCATAGACATTGGGGAAACGCTCGGCGATGTCCAGGACATCGGGGATGTTGCCGCGGTCGATGGCGACACAAAGTAACCGTTCGACACCATTCTCCTCGGCGGCGCTGATGGCATTACCCAGGTCGTTGTCGTAGGGGGTCAGGTCGATACGGTCGAGATGGCAGTGGGAATCTACAAGCATGGCTTAAATAAAAATGAGGAGGACGGTGGACGTCCTCCTCTAATAGTTGGGGTAGGAGACTAACCCGTCAGGAAACCTGACACTTACATCGTGTGGGTCTGACGGTCCGATTTCAATGCCCCGGCAAGATGAGTTTCAATTTTGCTGCGGGCGGTACCACCGTCCTGCTCGCTGAACTGCACCCCGATCCCGGCGGCACGGTTGCCCTGTGCGCCTTTGGGGCTGATCCAGACGATCTTGCCGGCGACCGGCATCTTCTCTTTTTCATCGATCAGGGTCAGCAGCATGAAGACCTCTTCGCCGAGGTTGTAGCTCTTGGTCGTGGGAATAAAGAGGCCGCCATTCTTGACGAAAGGCATGTAGGCGGCATACAGCGCGCTCTTGTCCTTGATGGTGAGGGAGAGGATCCCCTGTCTTGGGTTGGGCGTACTCATTCGTTGGTTTCCCGTTTATACCTTGCGTTGTGTCCACGCCAGGAGAAGCTCTTCCAGTATCACCTGCTGGTTGGCCTGGCCGTGTATCAGGCGCAGCCGC
>JBNKBG010000048.1:0-13707 GCA_050287105.1 Thiohalomonadaceae bacterium | reverse complement strand
CGTTGCAGGACCTTCTCCGCCAGTAATTGAATAAAGTCCAAGTCTACCCTTTCGGTTAATCCGTGCAACTGTTGCTGGCGCTGTGGATGGTTGAGCTGGGCTCGCTGCGGGACCATTTTCAGCTTCACCATATCGGTCAGCAGCAGGTAGAGCCAGGGTAGTACCCTGCGCGTACCGTGACTCTGCCACTGTTCCGCCAGTTTGACCGGGTTCGCCCTGCCTTCGGCCAGTGCGGTGAAATCCCCCAGTAACTCCTCATGCAGGTCGAGAATGCCGTCGCGCTCCAGTGCGGCGGCCAGCAGCGGTGCGCCACCGGCCATGTGCAATAGATCCTCGGCGGGTGCTGAGACCCCCTGCTGTTTCAGCCAGGCCACAGTTTGCGGCTCGGCGAAGGAGATCGGGTTGAAGATCACCTGCTGGCAGCGGCTGCGAATAGTCGGCAGTAACGCCATGGGACGATCGGTGGTCAGCAGCAGGATGGTGTCGCCCGCCGGCTCTTCCAGAGTCTTGAGCAGGGCGTTGGCGGAGTTGGGGTTGAGTGCGTCGGCAGGCTGTAGCTGGATCACCCGTTGACGACCATATTGGCTCTTTAGCGCCTGAAATCGCGCCAGTTCGCGTACCGCTTCGATACCGATGGCCTTGCCCGTCTCTTCCGGCGCCACTAATAGATAGTCTGGATGACTCCCAGCCAGCATCAGCAGGCAGCCACGGCAGTTGCCACAGGCGCTACCGTCCTGCAGTGGCGTGTCACAGAGAATGGCACGGCTGAAGCGGGTGGCGAAATCCTGTTTACCCAGTCCGGCGATTCCCGTCAGCAACAGGGCGTGGGGAAGACGGCCCGCCTTCAGGCGGCCGATCAGCCCCTGCCAGAGGGATTGCTGCCAGGGATAGGGACTCAACTCAGCCATTCTGTGCCTGCAGGTAGTTGCTGATCTGCTGTGCCAGCTGCGCCTGTACCTGCGCCAGCGGTAGAGAGGCGTCGACCAGGCGATAGCGTTGCGGATGGCGCTCTGCCTGGGCCAGGTAGCCCTGACGTACCCGCTCGAAGAAGTCGATCTGCTCCCGCTCGAAGCGGTCCAGTTCGGCGCGTTCTCCAGCACGGGCCAGCCCCTGCTCCACGGGAAGATCGAGGAAAAAGGTCAGGTCGGGGCGCAGATCGCCCTGTACCCACTGCTCCAGTTGGGCGATACGACTTTCGTCAATACCGCGCCCGGCCCCCTGGTAGGCGTAGGTGGCATCGGTAAAGCGGTCGCAGAGGACCCACTGGCCCCGCTCCAGAGCGGGAAGAATCACTTCACGGATATGTTGGGCGCGGGCGGCGAACATCAGCAGCAGTTCCGTATCGCTGTGCATCGCCTGTTGGCGGTGGTCAAGCAGCAGTTCGCGGATCTGTTCACCCAGCGGGGTACCGCCCGGCTCACGGGTCAGCACCACATCCAGACCGGCCTGCTGCAGTTGTTGATGAATAAAGGCGAGATTGGTGCTTTTACCGCTCCCTTCGCTGCCTTCCAGGGTGATGAAACGTCCGCGCATCTGAAATTCCGTCTGTTACAAGCGGCAGATCGTATCACATGAAGGGAAAACACTTGCCACGGAATCCACGGAATCAAACTACTTCTGTGTATTTCCGCGGCTAATGGTTTTCATCTGGCGATACCAGCAGGCTCTCCACGTTTTGGCGCAGCTGTTTGACCAGGGGCGGTGCCTCAACCTCCATCACATGCTCGATAACCCACTTGTTGTCCGCACCACCCAGCACCTCATCGCAGAGGGTGCCAAAGTAGCGCAGCATCGGGTAGCTCGGTTCGCCGTTAGTGGCGCTGAACTCGGAGTAACCTTCCAGATGGTGATTCAGCTTCTCCACAATGGCCTCGCGATAGCTCGCCGGATCGCCATGCAGCTCCTCAACCTGATTTTCGACCACGGTATTGATCAGGTGTTTGGCCAACGCCTGGGTGAAACGGCCACGCTGCTCCTCGTCCACCATGTCGTAGGCCTTGCGGTCCGCCAATTGCAGAAGAAAGATGGCAAGTTCACTTATAAATTCAATTAGTTGAGAATTACTTTTAAAGTTAAATCCATCGTTATACATCTTGGTCGCACAGCCCGAGGCCATCTTCCAAATATTCATTCCCACCACTCCGGCGATGGTCTCGATGGATTTGGGGGCCGCTTTGTTATGCCAGCGGCTTCTGATTCGCGCCATGCTTCTTCCTTATCTATGTTCGAATGTCTGGCAAGCTTGATTTCGCCTTGGTAGCCTAAAGATCAAATGGGTCTCTACCATGGGGTTACAGGGGTTTGAATACAAGCATGAGCGTACCCAGCGGGATACTGGCGCACAAGATGGCCGGAATGGTGCAGCACAACTGCAACATCTCCGATGCCATGCATGCCCGCAACTATTCGCTCTGCATCTATCTGCTCAAGATGCGCGAATTCTATCGTTGGGAGAAGGGGTTTGCCTACCGTGATCGACTCCCCAAGGAGTTACTGGGTGAGTGGATCAGCGAACGTGAGCAACTTTGGGAAACCCTGGATGAGAAGCCGTTTCGCCCGATTATGCTGGCGGGACAGGCTAATGACCCGTTCCATACCGCGATTATCAATGAGCAGATCCACGCCCACGGCCTGCTGTACAGCGGTGGTTACTGCGGAGCCAAGCCCCACTTCTTTCTCGCCGAACTGGAACAGAAAATCGAAGAGGAAGGAACCACCATCTACATTGCCGGCAGGGAGTTTGCCCGCGAGATCACCGCACCACCAGCCCTTAGCCTGAACAACGCCGTCTTCCTGCGCCGCGAATCCCTCAGCCGTATGATCTGGGAAAAGCTTGAGGAGTGGGGCTGGCAGGATTCAGAACGGGCCATCGCCCGTGCCAGCCGTGATTACCACTTCGACCGGGCCTTCGACCAGGCACTGGAGACGATGACCAGCGACGAACTGCAGACCCTGTTACAGCACGAACTGGGGGAGGTGGCCGTTGGACGTGAACTGGGACCGGAATGGGAAGCCATGCTCGCCGCCCTGCCCCGCTCTCGCGCCGAATTCACCCTGCGCGCCATTCGCGACCATCTCGTCGATTGCCGTCGCACCCTGCCCTGGATGCTGGATGAGGGGCGTAACACCTCATTGCATTTCTACATGGCCAACTTCACCACCCTGCGCAAAGAGATTTTCCCTTCGCTGGGCACTGCCTACGAAGGCTGGCTCAATGGTGACAAGGGGAAGAGACTGCGTGAAACCATGCAACGTGCCGCTGACCACTGGCTGGCGCAGACGGAAAAGGCACTGGCGATCTATCGCCAGCACGGGGACAATAGCAAAGAGTTGATGCGGGAACTCGACGGATTAAATGTAACATTCTGACGCTGGTAGTCAGTGCACTAGACAACAACAAAATAACAATTAAATGGCAGCTCTATTATGCACAAATCACAGCGAAGCACTTTTAAACATGGCGCACTCCTTATAGCCGTGTTCCTCTCTATCCCCTCTCCGGCCAAGGCCATCACCATCGATCTCGGTCTCAGCATTTCACAACCCATGGTGGAGACCCGTGAAGCAAAGAGCAATACAACATTGGCGGAGAGCGCCACTCCCTCTTCTCTCTGGCCCTCCATCTCATTGCAATCCAGAGAGCGTTATATCGGCGAAAGTAACTGGGGATATTCAGTGAGTGCAATGGCCTGGTATTACGACGTCGACCAGCAGAAAGATGGCGATAACTTTGTCGATTACGGCACTTCGGTTAAAGGCTACTACGCTTACGTGACACCGACTATTTACTACCGCTTTGGCGACAAATATGTCATGAAGAGTCAGGACAGATGGAACTGGTCCGTCGGCATCGGTTTAGGGATCGGCTATCTGGTCGCTGATGGCAACGTCTACACCAATTACTCCTCAACCAAAACAACCGAAAGCTTCCACGTCGACAACGGCGCTGTCTCCAGCGGGATATTCATCGAAGCGGTAAGAAACCGCTGGTTCGTGCGCTTCTCATCCTATGGCCCCGAATCAAACACCAGCAACAGCAGACTAAAGATTCGACTTAGCGACAACACCATCACCATCGGTAAACGCTTCGAGTTGAGGGAAATCTTTCAATAAAAAAGCCCGCATCAGCGGGCTTCTTCATAAGCAGCGATCCGGGAGGAACGGATTAGTAACCACCCTTACGGCGGCTCTCCGGTACACCGGCGATCTTGGCGGCCTGTTTGGAGGGCTGCATCGGGAACAACACGTAGAGGTCTTTGGCTTGCAGACTTTCGCCCCACTTGTCGGACATCGCTTTTACGATGTTACGGTCGTTGGGCTGGTTACCGTTGTTGTTGACGAATTCGTCACGCAGGAAGTTGATCAGATCCCAGGACTTTTCGGTCAGCTCAACACCTTCGGCAGCAGCAATCGCCTTGGCCACGTCTTCGTTCCAGTCTTCGATATTGAGCAGATAGCCGTTGTCATTTGCTTCGATGGTTTTGCCGTTTACTTCGTATGCCATGATTTTCTCCTGTCTAGCAAGTCTCAGTGCAATGAAAAAAAGCTGATAAAAATATCAGAATATACTAAACCGCTTTGTGTGGAATGAACAACCCGCAGCCCAGTATTTGTAGCTCGTGTGGTCCAAGTCCGATTTCCTGCAAACGTACCGCATCAGAAAAAGAGAGATCGGCAATCAAAAGACTTCGTGTTAACAATTCCCCATCGGGAAGCGTAAAACGGGTCTCCTTGCCGCAAAGCACCTTTTTGAATTGCAGTCCCGCCGCCTTCAATTCAGCAACCTGTCGCGCAATAAAGGCATCTTCCGTCTCTCCCGGCTCGGTAACCGCCACATAGCGGGAATAGAGCGTGTTGGTCGCGCTTAACGGGTGTGCCCCTCCCTCACCTACTTCGATTTCGCTTTCACCCACTTGTAGCGTATGGCCGCTGAGGGCGAGGGCATCATCAAGGCGTTCCCTGGGAACACGCAGGATCAGCTTGGTGCGCCGTGAAGGATAGAGGGTTTCGCCACTGCCGTGTGGGCGCTCCCAGCCATTACCGGAGTCGGCGACAAAGATGAGGTGCAATCCTGTCTGCGCTTCATCGGCAAACCAGGGAAGGGCCTTCTGTATAGCACTGGAAAGTGCCCAGGCGTGATCGACCGGAAGGGATTTGCAGCGGATAGAAAAGTGCAGATCCAGCACATTCTCCGGCACCACGAAGCGGCTGACGTCTGTCTCTTCCTCCTCCTGCCACATCACGCGTTACTCCGGGAGCCTGGAACGCAGATGGTCTCGGTCGAACCACCACTGGTCGGCGGGTACCAGCACATCCAGAATCATTGCCAGACGGGGCAGGAACTTCTCAGGCTCCTTCAGTTCCAGGCGATCCATCCAGATATCGAACAACTCCTGGGTATCACAGGCGCCATTGGTATGGCGGCGCGCCACCTGCCCCAGCAGTTGGCCGGTGAAAAACTGCAGTTCGTCGTGCTGTTTGCCCTCGGCGCGCATATCCACCAGATAGCAGGCCACTGCGGCGGCCACACCGGCGCCGTCGGCGTTGTCGGGGGTCTCTTCCACCAGGTGTTGCAGCATGGCCACACTCAGCTCGGGGTCGATGGGATAGGTGACACCAAGCCAGATGCCATGGGCCAGCGCGGCGATGGCGTCCTCCTGACCGGCCTGAAAGAGGATGTCACAGGCCTCAACCGCCTGTTGCCACTGCTCGTTTTCCAGCGCAAGAGCAAAGGCCTCTTTCGCCACGGCATGGGCGTCAGTGTCACGACCGACCAGATCAAGCAGGATATAGCCGCTATCCAGCAACGGCTTGAGGCGCGCCGGACCGCTCAACGAGGTCAGTTCGCTCTCCAGCTCGGCAAGTCGGGTCACCAGTAGCTCGCTGGACTTCACCGTATCCTCGGCACATTCGGCCTCGCGGTGGTGATCATCGATATTCAAATATTTCACAGCTGGTCCTGTACTATAATGAGTGCTCGCGTCAGGTGAAGCTCGCTTCCAGGCGGTCTTCCCAGTTCTCCGGGGTGTCTGGATAGGGGGGCTTAACATCGATGCGGAAGAACATTTCGGTTTTGGAGCGCTCTTTGACCACCTCCAGCAGTTGATCGAAATTCTCCAACTGGGGGTTCTGGATCAATACTTCGCTCAGGTAAAGCATGCGGCTTCCCTCCGTATTCACTTAATTTAAGGACTTCCACAATATGTGCCCAGGATGGCGACAACTCAAGCTCGGCAAGCCAGGCGGACGCGATAATAACACAGCAAAATCGTTTTGCTCTGTTGCCAAAAATGGGGCTCGGATAAGCGCCTATCCCGAATGCGCCGCAACCATTGCCTCAATAAACCCTCGTAATAATCTGTTTTTTCAATACTTACTATTACGCTTCGCCGATTTGGGTAGGGTAGAGCTAATGACGGCATATATCCCTTTTAGGATATACACCGACCTATCCCCTCCCCCATCAGAGCGGTTCTATTCGCCTATAAGAAACTTCTAAACTTCGCTCCATATTGAGAGCATCTGATATGGGGCTCATCAATCCATGCAGGATTTTTCAGTACCTGCAGCCTTTGGTAGGTCGTCTTGTCACAAGTAGACCGGTTGCCCATGAGTCTGACGGGAGTATCTAGAGAATGGCTAAGAAATTACACGACACACCTATGCTTGATCAGCTGGAAAGCGGCCCATGGCCGAGTTTCATCACCGGCATCAAGCGTCTGGCGAAAGATAATGACATGATGGTTGACCTGCTGGGTCAACTGGAGACTTCCTACAAAACCCGTAAGGGTTACTGGAAGGGCGGTACAGTAGGTGTTGTCGGTTATGGCGGTGGTGTTATCCCCCGTTTCACCGAACTGCACGATGAGAACAAGAAACCCCTGTTCCCTGCTGCTGCTGAATTCCACACCCTGCGTATCATGCCTGCTGCTGGCATGCACTACGATACCGCTACCCTGCGCAAGTTCTGCGACATCTGGGAAAAATACGGTTCCGGTCTGGTAGCGTTCCACGGCCAGTCTGGCGACATCATGTTCCAGGGCTGCACCACTGCAAACGTTCAGCCTGCCTTCGACGAATTCAACGAAATGGGCTTCGACCTCGGCGGCGCTGGCCCGGCTGTCCGTACCGGTATGTCCTGCGTTGGTTCCGCTCGTTGCGAACAGTCCTGCTTTGACGAGCAGCGCACTCACCGCACCCTGGTTAACGCCTTCCTCGACGACATGCACCGTCCGGCCCTGCCGTACAAGATGAAGTTCAAGGTCTCTGGCTGCGCCAACGACTGCATGAACGCCATCCACCGTGCTGACTTCGCCGTTATCGGCACCTGGCGCGACGACATGATCGTCGACCAGAAAGAGGTGAAAGCCTTCGTAGAAGCCAAAGGCCGCAAGTACACCATCGACAACGTTATCACCCGTTGCCCCACCAACGCCCTCTCCCTGAACGACGACGATACCCTCGACGTCAACAACAAGGATTGCGTCCGTTGCATGCACTGCCTCAACGTCATGAACAAGGCGCTGAGCCCGGGTAACGACAAAGGTGCTTCCATCCTTATCGGCGGTAAGCGCACCCTGAAGATCGGCGACCTGATGGGCACCGTCATCGTTCCGTTCATGAAGCTCGAGAACGACGAAGACTTCGAGGCCATCGAAGAGCTGGCCGGCAACGTTATCGACTTCTTCGCCGAAAACGCGCTGGAGCACGAGCGTACCGGTGAGATGATCGAGCGTATCGGTCTGGTGAACTTCCTTGAGGGCCTTGGTATTGATGTTGACCCCAACATGATTGCCAACCCGCGCTCCAACTCTTACATCCGCATGGATGGCTGGGACGAGGAAGCACAGAAGTGGGCCGAGCGTAAGGCCCAGGCCTGAGTCACTGATTAATGTGCAAGTGGTGTGAACTCCCGCTTGCACACAACTAATTAACTTAGAGTTGGAGGTAAATATGTCTGCACCTCGTATGCCTGATGAGTGCGGTGTACCGGATCCGTTTCCGTTCATGCACCCTGTGCTGAAGAAGAACTTCGGCCAGTGGAGCTACCACGATCGTCCGCGTCCCGGCGTTCTGCGTCACGTTGCCAAGAGTGGCGACCAGGTCTGGACTGTTCGCGCTGGTACCCAGCGTCAGATGGACCTTTACACCATTCGCAAACTTTGCGACATCGCTGATGAACTGGCCGAAGGCCACGTTCGTTTCACCATGCGTTCCAATATCGAATTTATGGTTAGCGAAGAGTCCAAGGTTGCACCGCTGGTTGCGAAGCTGACTGCTGAAGGCTTCCCTGTCGGTGGTACCGGTCCTTCCGTCACCATGATCTCTCACACCCAGGGCTGGCTGCACTGCGACATCCCGGGTACTGACGCCTCTGGTGTGGTTAAGGCGCTGATGGATGAACTGCACGAAGAGTTCATCAAGGAAGAGATGCCGAACCGCGTCCACATCACCACTTCCTGCTGCCAGATCAACTGCGGTGGCCAGGGTGATATCGCGATCAACATCCAGCACACCAAGCCACCCAAAATTAACCACGACCTGGTTGCCAATGCCTGTGAGCGCCCGACTGTTGTTGCGCGTTGCCCGGTAGCGGCGATTCGTCCGGCCATGGTTAACGGCAAGCCGACTCTCGAAGTCGACGAGAAGAAGTGCATCTGCTGTGGTGCCTGCTTCCCGCCCTGCCCGCCGATGCAGATCAACGATCCGGAATACTCCAAGCTGGCTATCTGGGTTGGTGGTAAGCACTCCAACGCCCGTTCCAAGCCGATGTTCCACAAACTGGTTGCTGCTGGCCTGCCTAACAACCCGCCGCGTTGGCCGGAAGTTGCAGAGACCGTCAAGAACATCCTGGCTGTCTACAAAGCAGACGCCAAGGACTGGGAACGTATGGGTGACTGGGTTGAGCGTATTGGTTGGCCGCAATTCTTCGAGAAGACCGGTCTGCCGTTCACCAAGTACCACATTGATAACTGGCGCGGTGGTCGTGTGAACCTGAACGCCTCTGCTCACATCCGCTTCTAAGAGAGGGTTTGAGATAATGAAGTTTACTATTCAGGTTAACGAAGGCCCGTATCAACATCAGGCCTCCGACACTGCCTATCAGTTCACCAAGGCTGCGCTGGAGAAGGGTCACGAAATCTTTCGTGTCTTCTTCTACCACGACGGTGTGAACAACGCGACTCGCCTGACCACTCCTCCACAGGATGACCGCAATGTGGTTTCCCGTTGGGCGGAGCTGGCCAAAGCGCACGATCTGGATCTGGTTGTCTGTGTTGCTGCGGCTCAACGCCGTGGCATCGCCGACGCCGACGAATCCAGGCGTAATGGCAAGGACGCGGACAACCTTCAGGAAGGTTTCCGTATCTCTGGTCTGGGTCAGTTGATCGAAGGCGGTATTCAAGCCGATCGACTGGTTGTATTTGGCGATTAAGCGAGGAGGCTACGATGAGTGAAGGTAATAAGAAATTCCTGTACGTCAATCGCAAGGCTCCTTATGGCACCGTCTATGCGCTTGAGTCCCTTGAAGTCGTACTGATCGGCGCGGCGTTCGAACAGAACGTCGAGCTGCTGTTCATGGACGATGGTGTGTTCCAGTTGGCCAAGGGCCAGAACACCAAGGGTATCGAGATGAAAAACTTCTCCCCCACCTGGTCCGCGCTGGGCGACTACGACGTAACCAAGTTTTACGTCTCCAAAGAGTCACTGGAAGAGCGTGGTCTGACTGTCGACGATCTCATGCATATCACTTATGAAGATGAGAACGACGACTGGGCGGAAAAGGACTCCATCATTCTCGTCAGCAAAGACGAAATTTCTGCTCTGATGGAAGAGCAGGATGTTGTTCTGAGTTTCTAAGGGAGAGATGACATGTTACATACTGTAAATAAATCACCCTTCGAAAAGAACAGTCTCGCTTCCTGCCTGGAGCATGCTGCAAAAGGCAGCGCGATCCTGATGATCGAAGATGGTGTATATGGCGCACTTAACGGCTCTGCCGTTGCCGACAAGGTCAAGGGCGCCATGGGCAAAGCCACTGTTTATGCCCTGGGTCCCGATCTGGAAGCCCGTGGCATTGCTGACAAAGTAATGGACGGTATCAAAGTGGTAGATTACGCAGGCTTTGTGGACCTTGCCTGCGAGCACGATAAAGTTCAAGCCTGGCTGTAATTCAGGCCAAAGATAAACACTCTACGAGGAGATGATGAAATGGCTACTATGAATGTGAATGGACGTGAGCTGGAAGTTGACGAAGAAGGTTACCTGGTTGACCTGAGCCAGTGGGACAAAGACGCTGGTATCGAGCTGGCCAAAACCGAAAACGTTGAAATGACCGATGCACACTGGGAAGTTATCGACTTCCTGCGTGAGTACTATGACGAATACCAAATCGCTCCGGCGGTTCGTGTTCTGACCAAAGCTATCGGCAAAAAACTGGGCGCCGAGAAAGGCAACAGCAAGTACCTGTACGAACTGTTCCCCTACGGTCCTGCCAAGCAGGCGTGCAAAATCGCTGGTCTGCCTAAGCCGACTGGCTGCATCTAAGCTGTACCCGGATGGGGAGGGTTCATCCCTCCCCTTCTTCTAAATTCCGTAGCCCGGAGGGTCGAAAATGTCAGTGCTCTATGCACTCCTTTTTTACGTTGCGACTGTGCTGCTGATCGTCGGTCTTGGTGTCAAGATTCGCCAATACTGGACCACGCCTGCACCGCTCAAGATTCCAACTACACCCGCGCCAACGACCCGTGGCGGCGTAGTGTTCCGTATGGCACGCGAAGTCGTGCTGTTCGAAAGCCTGTTCAAAGGTAACAAGTGGATTTGGCTCTTCGGTTATATGTTCCACATCGGCCTGGCCCTGGTGCTGGTCCGCCATGCGCGCTACTTCGTTAGCGAGCCCGGCATGATCCTCACCTTCCTGCAGCCCTTTGGTATCTACGGTGGCCTCGCCATGGTAGGTGGTCTGCTTGGACTGTGGGCGCGTCGTATTGTTGTCGAGCGCATCCGCTACATCACCGGCCCGTCGGATCACCTGATCCTGGCACTGCTGGTGGCTATCGGCTTTAGCGGCCTGATGATGAAATTCGTCAAGCACACCGACATCGTCGCGGTGAAGATATTCTTCCAGAACTGGATGACCTTCCGTTTCAGCGAACTCGCACTGCCGCAGGACCCTGCACTGATGGTGCATCTGTTCCTGGTAGCAGTACTGATGATCATTTTCCCGTTGAGCAAACTGCTGCATGCCCCCGGCGTGTTCTTCAGCCCGACTCGCAACCAGGTAGACAACTCGCGTGAGAAACGCCATCTGTCTGCATGGGCCGCAGAGCTCGATAAGTAAGCACGGCGAACTGGACCAAGAACGAGGATAATCGCGTGGCCGATTTTCAAACACCGGAATTCAGGGAATACCCCGCTGTTCCCAACAAGCTCATCAAAGATGCCACCGCGCATCTGAGCCCCTTTGTCGCCAAGCCGGAGCACCAGGCACCTCTGGGCTTCCCCGGCGAATTGGTCGATAACTGGGAAGAGAAAGCCATCGACAAGATGGGCGAGCTGCTGGGTAAGTACCGCAGCCTGCGCGTCTATCTCGACAGCTGCGTCAAGTGCGGCTCCTGTACCGACAAGTGCCACTACTATCAGGGCACCAGCGATCCGAAGAACATGCCGGTCGCGCGTCAGGACCTGCTGCGCAGTGTCTACCGTCGCTACTTCACCTTTGCTGGTAAATATTTCCCCGGTCTGGTGGGCGCACGCAATATGACCCGCGAAGTACTGGATGAGTGGTACAGTTACTTCCACCAGTGCTCCCAGTGCCGTCGCTGCTCTGTCTACTGCCCCTACGGCATCGACACCGCGGAAATCTCCATGGCCGCACGCGAGATCATGGACTCCATCGGTCATGGTCAGAAGTACTGCAACGAAATCCTTGGCAAGGTTAAAACCGTCGGTAACAACCTTGGTCTTCCCGGCCCGGCGCTGAAAGCAACCCTGGCGGATTTCGAAGAGGATCTCGAAGACGACACCGGCCTGCCGATCAAGATGCCAATCGACGTCAAAGGCGCCGATATCCTGCTGGTTACCCCTTCCGCCGACTTCTTTGCCGAGCCTCACATCGATGGTCTGATGGGTTACGCCAAGGTGTTCCACGAGGCGGGCGTTAGCTGGACCCTGAGTTCACACGCTGCCGAAGCGGCCAACTTTTCGATGTTCATCGGCTCCTACAGCAACCTGAAGGAAGTCGCCGAACGTATCCGTGATGCGGCGCTGGACCTTGGCGTCAAGCGCATCATCGTCGGTGAGTGCGGCCACGCCTGGCGTGTTGCCTACTCCTTCTGGAACACCCTAACCGGTGTCGGTGCTGGCGCAGACGCTAACGATGTTTATGCACAGAAACTGCAACAGCAGCTCGACCCGAGTGTGCCGCAGCCGATGCACATCTGCGAGTTCACCCACGACCTGATCCAGAAGGGCAAACTCAAGTTCGACAAGTCGGCCAACGACCATCGCACTGTCACCTTCCACGACTCGTGCAACGTGGCCCGCGGCAGTCGTATGGGTAACGTGGCCGGCGGTCAGTTCACCATTCCGCGTGAAGTGATCAAGGCGTGCTGTAACAACTACGTCGACATGGACCCAGAAACCATTATGGAGAAGACCTACTGCTGCGGTGGCGGCGGTGGTCTGCTCACCGACGACCTGATGGAGATTCGGGTCAAGGGTGCTCTGCCGCGGATGGAAGCCCTCAAGGATGTGGCCGACTCTCATGGGGTCAACACCCTGGCGGCTATCTGCGCGATCTGTAAGGCACAGTTCGCCAAGATCCTGCCCTACTACAAGTTCCCAATGCACATGATTGCCAGCACACACCAGCTGGTTGGTGATGCATTGGTCATGACCGGTTCAAATCAGGAAAAAGAGTTGCAAGGTGAGGACGCCGAGGCGGATGCCCCGGAAACCACCGCAGCAGAACAGGAATAAACCTTCTGGCTGGCAAACGTGCCGGTCATAACAAACGAAAGATTTCAGGCATAGGAGAGTTTAAGATGGCAGCTTCTAGCGACGACATGAACAAAGCGAAGACATTCCGTCGTTACAACGACGGTGACTCACAGTGGAAACGTCTGTCCGACGATATTTTCCAGGCGGGCTGGACCCACAAGTGCCCGACCTATGTGCACCGCACACCTCCTTGCCAGGGCAGCTGCCCTTCTGGCCATGATATCCGTGGCTGGCTCGACATCGTGCGCGGTATGGAAAAGCCGACCGGCGATCTCACCATGCAGGAGTACGCCTTCCGTCGTGCCACCCTTTCCAACCCGTTCCCATCAGTAATGGGTCGTGTTTGCCCTGCGCCGTGTGAAGATGGCTGCAACCGCAACATGGTTGAAGACCACGTCGGTATCAACTCCGTTGAGCAGTACATCGGCGATACCGCACTGGCCAACAAATATGCCTTCGAAGCAGGCAAGGACACCGGCAAAAAAGTCGCCATCATCGGCGGTGGCCCTGGCGGTATGGCAGCGGCCTACCAACTGCGTCGCATGGGCCATGGCGTGACCATTTTTGAAGCCTTCGAAAACCTGGGCGGCATGATGCGCTACGGCATCCCTGGCTATCGTATGCCGCGTGACGTCCTCGACGGCGAGATTCAGCGCATCGTCGACATGGGCGTGACCGTCAAGACCAACACCCGTGTTGGTAAAGATG
>JBNKBG010000047.1:14690-20620 GCA_050287105.1 Thiohalomonadaceae bacterium | reverse complement strand
CCGACAGCATCCGGGGTGCGTTCCACGCGACGTTGAAACAGTCCCCCCAGGGTGACGGCTTCCTCAGTCGTGATATAACGTGGATTGTTATTCGTCATCGGCTCGCCCCATCGTCAATCAAGAAAGAAGTCCGGGAACAACTGTCCCTTAGGGTCAATTGCGTACTGATCGAAATCGGTCACGCCTACTTCCTTCAATACCTCATCGTCAATGAAGAAGTTGCCGATACATGAACGGCTGTCGCGGATCAGGATGGCGTGTGCTGCATCGGCAACTATCTCCGGTTTGCGGCAGTTTTCCGGCTTGACCATGCCTTGCAACATGGCAACAGCGGCGGTGTAGATCACAGTACGCGGCCACAGCGCATTGATCGCTACGCCTCTGTCGCGAAACTCTTCCGCCATACCCAATACGCACATACTCATGCCGTATTTGGCCATGGTGTAGGCGGTGTGGTTTTTGAACCATTTTGGATTCATTGAGAGCGGCGGCGAGAGATTGAGGATATGCGGATTCTTCGCCATAAGCAGATGCGGCAGGCATGCTTGCGAGGCAGCAAAGGTGCCACGGGCGTTGACCTGATTCATCAGGTCGTAGCGTTTCATCGGTGTTTCCAGGGTGCCGGTGAGATTAATCGCGCTGGCGTTGTTCACCAGGATGTCGATGCCGCCGAAATGTTCCACCGTCTGGGCAACCGCAGCGGCGATCTGATCTTCGTCGCGAATGTCGGTTTTGATCGCCAGCGCCTTGCCGCCCGCCTGTTCGATCTCGGTGACTGCTGTATCGAGTGTTCCCGGCAGGTTTGGATGGGGGGTGTCGGTCTTGGCGGCGATGGCGATATTGGCGCCGTCTTTCGCGGCACGCAACGCGATAGCCAGACCGATCCCGCGGGTTCCTCCGGTAATGAAGAGCGTTTTCCCCTTCAGGGTGGACATCAGTTCATCCTCCATATCATTATTTTCAACCGGCCGAGATGACTAGCCGCCTGCGGTGTGCGATGTTGCAATCGCTACACGCTTTTATTCAGTGTTCCCTGATCTCATGCGCAGTACTTCTTCCGGCATGGCTGGGGACTCTCCCTGATACCCCAGGTAGTCGAGCAAGCGTTGCGTCGGTACAGAACCGTTACGATCGAGAAACAGTCCGCGCACAATGGCAACGGAATGTAATCCCTTAGAGCTCTCCAGACGCTGTTCCATATAGAGCCACTTTTCATCCCAACACAGCAGCCGACTCTTCAGACTGAAGCGCTGAAACGGTGCCAGCGAACGGCGGTACTTGATGTCAATGTGCCCTACCACCGGCATCAATTTTTCCCGCCGCATCAGCTTAAGCAGACCGGCGCGGATCAGCAGATCCGTACGTCCCAGATCCATGAAGCTGAGATAACGCGCATTGGTCATGTGCACGTTGATATCCAGGTCCGTCGGCAGGACCAGGAATCTCAGCTCGGAACTGTCGAGCAGATCGATGCGTGGGCGGAACAGCCCCATCACAAAGATCCGCAACATGCGGAAGAACAGATTCAAAACACTACGCTCCGCCGCTCACCGCAAACCTCAAAAGGCTTCGTCGTCGAAGTCCATCATCGACTTGCCGCCGGCCAGGATCGCACTGAACAGACCGCCGCTCTGCGGCAACAAACGCTGCATAAAGAAGCGGGCGGTATCGACCTTGGCCTGATAGAAGCGCGCCTCGTCCCCATCCAGTTTGTCCAGGGAGATTTCGGCCATACGCGTCCACAGGTAGGCCAGCGTGGTCAGGCCGAACAGGCGCAGATAGTCGCTCGATGCGGCCGCAGCTTCGTTGGGATTGGCCATACCGTTCTGCGCGATCCAGGCACTGGCGCGTTGCAGGCGACCGAAGGCCTTGGCCAGCGGCAACACGAACTCCGCCAACTGTTCGTTGTTTTGACGTTCTTCGATATAGGCCGCGACTGGTTGGAAGAAGCGACGCATGTAGCGACCGAAGTGGGCGGACATTTTGCGTCCGACCAGATCGAGCGCCTGAACGCCGTTGGTGCCTTCGTAGATCTGGGTGATGCGCGCGTCGCGCACATACTGCTCCATACCGTGTTCGCGTATGTAGCCGTGACCGCCGAAGACCTGTACGCCGAGGTTGGCGACTTCGAAGCCGGTGTCGGTGCCGAAGGCTTTGAACACCGGCATTAACAGCGCCACCAGATCTTCCGACGCCTGCGCGGCTTCTTTGTCGGTGGAGCGTTCGTAGACGTCGATCTCACGGGCAAGCCAGCTACCGAGGGCGCGAACACCTTCCACGTAGGCGCGCTGGGTCAACAGCATGCGGCGTACGTCCGGGTGGACCAGCAGCGAATCGGCCGGTTTATCGAGGGATTTAGGCCCGGTCAGTGCGCGACCTTGAATACGCTCGCGGGCATAGGCAACGGCACCCTGGTAGGCGGCATCGCCAAGACCAATCCCCTGCACACCGACGCCGAGACGGGCGGTGTTCATGAAGGTGAACATGGCGCGCATGCCCTTGTGCGGCTCGCCGATCAGCCAGCCGCTGGCGTCGTCGAAGTTCATCACACAGGTGGAGGATGCCTTGATCCCCATCTTATGTTCGATAGCGCCGCAGCTAACGCCGTTGGCCTCGCCCGCTTCGCCGTTGGCGTCGGGTCGGAACTTGGGTACGACGAACAGGCTGATGCCTTTGATCCCGCTCGGTGCATCGGGCAGACGCGCCAGCACCAGGTGAACGATGTTGTCGGTCAGGTCGTGTTCACCGGCGCTGATAAAGATCTTGGTGCCGGTGATTTTGTAGCTGCCGTCTTCCTGCGGCACGGCCCTGGTGCGAACCAGACCCAGGTCGGTGCCGCACTGCGGTTCGGTCAGGCACATGGTGCCGGACCAGCTACCGTCTACCAGTTTGGGCAGGTAGAGCGCCTTCAACTCGTCGTTGCCGTGCGCCTTGATGGCGTTGTAGGCACCGTGGGAAAGACCGGGGTACATGCCGAACGAAAGGTTGGTGGCGCAGATCATCTCCTGCACCAGCAGGGTGACCGCATTGGGCAGGCCCTGGCCGCCGTATTCCGGATCGCAGGCAAAGCTGGTCCAGCCCGCCTCGACATACTGGTCGTAGGCCTCTTTAAAACCGGCCGGAGTGCGCACCGCGCCGTCTTCGAAATGGCAGCCCTCTTCGTCACCAGTGCGGTTCAGCGGCTGCAGCACTTCAGTGAAGAATTTGCCCGCCTCTTCCACCACTGCGTTGACCAGGTCGCCGTCGAATTCGTCGCAGCCCGGCAGTGCCTGAATCTCTGCCGGATCGAACAGCTCGTGATAGATAAACTGGTAATCCCGCAACGGGGGTTGATATTGAGCCATTGCTTAGTTCCTCAGGGGTTTGCCGGTTTCCAGGATGTGTTCCATGCGCGCCAGGGTGTCCGGGTGACGGGCCAGGCGCATGAACTGTTCGATCTCCAGATCGAGCAGATCCTGTTCGGTGAGGGATTCGGTGACGTCGGTGTCGCCGCCGCTAAGGACTTCGATCAGGCCATTGGCCACGACCTTGTCGTGCGGGGTTACCTTGCCCAGCTTGGCGAAGCCATCCACACCCATCTCCATCGCCACACGGGCGGTCTTTCCGGGCAGTCGAAGTTCAACCGGCTCCGGCGGGGTGTAGCCATCGACCATCGACAGCACCTTCGCCTTGGCATCGGCCAACAGGCGATCGCGGTTCATGGTGATGCCGTCGCCTTCGCGCAGGAACATGTAGTCGAAGGCTTCCGGGGCGCTCTTGGCCACGGTAGCGATGCTGATGGTTTCAAAGGATTTGATCACCGGAGGCATCGGGCCGCCGGGACGACGCTTGTTCACACTCCAGCGGGTCAGCAGCTCTTTGCAGCCGCCCCAGCCGGGAATGATGCCGACGCCCACTTCCACCAGACCGACATAGGTCTCGGCATGGGCCTGTAACGCATCGCAGTGGAGCAGGATTTCGCAGCCACCACCGAGGGCCAGGCCTGAAGGTGCGCCGACCACCGGGAACGGCGCGTACTTCATCGCCATGTAGGTATCCTGGCCTTCTTTCACCAGTTGGGTCGCTTCGTCCCACATCGCCAGGTTGCCTGCGTAGACCAGCAGACCAAGGTTGGCACCAGCGGAGAAGTTGCTGCCCTCGTTGTAGACCACCATCGCCTTGAAGCCCATGGCCGGGATCAGCTCGACCGCCTTGCGGATCATGCCCATGATGAACGGGTCCATGGTGTTCATCTTGGAGGTGAACTCCAGGCAGACCACACCGTCGCCGATGTCCCACAGGGCGGCGGAAGGATTCTTCGCCAGCGGCTTACTGCGACGTTTGATGTCGGCCAGCAGTAGCACCCCTTCCGGACGCGGCAGATCCTGATACTCACCAGCGGGGGTGAAGACCTGCAACACACCGTTTTCGGTGCGATAGAAGTTACCCGCGCCGACCGCTTCGAGCAGCGGCGGAACGGCCATGTTCTCGCCACGAAGACGCTCGGCGAACCAGGCAGGACCGATGCGATCGATCAGCTCAAACGGGCCGTATTTCCAGGCGTAACCGAGACGCATCGCCTCGTCCACGGCGTATATGTGATCATTGATATCCGGTACCAGGCTGGCGGCGTAACTCAACACCTTGGACATCACGCGCCAGGCGTAGCGACCACCCTCGTCGGGGTGTTGCAGCATGATGTTCAGCCCCAGCTTGGCGGCGTCGACACTCTCCAGGCTCGGCTTGAGCGAAGGGGCATACTCGCCGGTCTGCAGGTTGATGCTCTCTTTAACCTTGTCACCGCCATCGCGGTTGATGCGGTAGAAACCGCCCTTGCCCTTACGCCCGGTGTAACCGTCGGCGATCATCTTCTCCAACAACGGCGGGATCTCGGCCACTTCGAAGAAGGCATCACCCTCAGGCAGGGTCGCCTTCATGCTCTGCATCAGGTGCGGCATCAGATCGAGACCGACCAGATCGGAAAGACCGAAGACACCGGTCTTGGGAATCCCCAGCGGTTTGCCGATCACGGCGTCGGCCACTTCCACCGAAACGCCCATGCGGAACGCTTCCAGCACAGCGGTCTGGATCCAGTAGATACCGATACGGTTGGCGATGAATCCGGGGGTGTCCTTACAGTCGACCACGCCCTTGCCCAGACGGTGATCGCAGAACATCTGTACGGCGGTGACTGCGTCGTCACGGGTTTTGCTGCCCTTGACGATCTCCAGCAGACGCATGTAGCGCGGCGGATTGAAGAAGTGGGTAATGAGGAAATCCTCGGCAAACCCTGCAGGCATGTCCGCGACCAGATGGTCCAGCGGAATGGTGGAGGTGTTGGAGGAGACCAGCGCACCCGGTTTACGCACCGCGTCGATCTTGCGATAGAGGTTCTGCTTGATGTCGAGACGCTCGATCACCGCTTCGATGATCCAGTCGCAGTCGGCCAGCAGTTCCATGTGGTCTTCGATGTTACCGGTGGTGACCAGCTTGGCATTACGCTTGTGCATGAAGGCCGCGGGTTCTGCCTTGAGCAGTTTTGCTACTGCGCCATCGGCGACGACATTACGGTCTTTCGCCCCTTCGGGAACGATATCGAGCAGCACCACCGGCACCCCGGCATTGGCCATGTGAGCGGCAATGCCCGCCCCCATGACGCCGGCGCCGATGACAGCAACCTTGTTGATTTCCATTACAGCGCCTCCAGAATGGTTGCGATGCCCTGCCCTCCACCGATGCACTGGGTGGAGAGTGCGAACTGCTTGCCTTCACGCTGCAACAGGGTGGCGGCCTTGGCGGTGATACGTGCGCCGCTGGCACCCAGTGGGTGACCTAGGGCGATGGCGCCGCCGTCGAGGTTGATCTTGTCCATATCCAGACCGAGGTCGCGGATACAGGCGAGTGACTGGCTGGCGAATGCTTCGTTGAGCTCGATGATGTCGAGGTCGGCC
>JBNKBG010000047.1:0-14592 GCA_050287105.1 Thiohalomonadaceae bacterium | reverse complement strand
TGCGGCCATATCGTCAGGACGTACCTTCACCATTTCGCCCTTCAGGGCAAAGGTGAATGGGGAACGTACATAGTCAGCAATTACGACACGCTTCATTGCCTCTCTCCGGATGATTTCGTTACTAGTTAAAAGAAAGTGCAGTAAACACTGCGGTTATTCGTCGCCCGCCTTGATTTTGGCGACACACTCCTGGCGCATTTCGTCCAGTTCAACCAGGGTGGTTTCCAGGTCTTCGCGTTGCTGTTCCAACTCGTCAATCCGTCGCTCGACTTTTTCCAGCAGCAGTTGCACCTGCTTTGTCTGTGATGGATCGACGTCATACATATCCAGGTACTCACGGATATCCGCCAGGGTGAATCCCAGGCGCTTACCGCGCAGGATCAAATGCATGCGTGCCCGGTCGCGGTGGGTGTAGACCCGGGTAGTGCCGGCCCGCTGGGGTTTGATTAGCCCCTTGGTTTCGTAGAAACGGATGGCACGCGGGGTAATACCCAGTTCGTCAGCCAGTTCGGTCACGCTATAGAGATCGGTAGATGCAGTTGTCATTTGAGCCTCACTATAATTGCAGTTGACGTATACGTCAACTAGTAAACCTATGGGTTATTTCGGTCTATATTACCGGCTAGTTCTGCCGTTAACCGCTCCATTATCGGTCCACCCTGACAAAATGCATAACAGCTATCGCTAAACCGCTTAACAGTACTCTCTGACCACTCCTTGTTGGGGTTACTCTGAAAGGCCACCGTTCCCATGCCGCGTAACAGCTCAACCAGGTGGCGGCAGCCACTGACACTGGAGAAACGACGGCTCAACATCGCATTCCAACCCCGCCCCATGCTGGCACCGCGTAGTGACTCAAAACGGCGAATCACTTCGGGACAGATATCGAAGGGGGTAGCGTCCATACGCAGCTCGATTTCACGTATCAGCGTATCGGCACCAAGCAGTATGCGAATGGTCATGTCGTGCAGCGCCTCGCCCGCCGGCAATTCACGATCAAAGCCCACGGTGGTGTCGTAGGCCTTGGTGTCGAGCAGACGGCTCTCAATCTCCAGACAACCGTCTCCAAGCAACCAACTGCGATGCTCAATGGAGCGGTTATGCATTGCCGTACGCAACGGGGTCTTACTCATTACAACGTGCCTCTACATATTGGGGTAATTGGGTCCGCCGCCCCCTTCCGGGGTACGCCAGACGATATTCTGGAAGGGATCCTTGATGTCGCAGGTCTTGCAGTGGAGGCAGTTGGCCGCGTTGATCTGCAGGCGCGGCTTGCCATTGGCGCCATCATGCAAAATTTCGTAAACACCGGCCGGACAGTACCTCTGCTCCGGCGCGTCATAGCTGCTCAGATTGACGGTGACCGCCACCTCGGGCTTTTTCAGTATGAGGTGGCAGGGTTGATCTTCTTCATGACTGACATTGGCGATGAAGACCGAGGAAAGACGATCGAAGCTGATCACGCCATCGGCTTTGGGATACGCGATAGGCCGGGAATCGCTGGCAAGATTCAGGGAGGTGCGATCCACCGTGCGGTCATGCAGGGTCAACGGCATTCTGCCGCGGAAGATGTTCTGGTCGATGAAGTTGAAGCTGCCGCCGACAAGGGTGCCGAAGCGGTGGAGCGCCGGGCCGAAGTTGCGGCTGCGGTAGAGTTCGTCGTAGAGCCAGGAGTTTTTCACCGCCTCGGCATAGGCTTTGAGATCGCGATCCGTCGGTTCCTCGCCCGTCAGTGCCGCGAATACCGTCTCCGCTGCCAACATGCCCGACTTCATCGCGGTGTGGCTGCCCTTGATCTTGGCAAAGTTGAGGGTGCCCGCGTCACAGCCCAGCAGCAGGCCACCGGGGAAATGCTGTTTGGGCAGTGCGTTCAGGCCGCCCTTGGCGATGGCCCGGGCGCCGTAGCTGAGGCGCTTGCCCCCTTCCAGCACCTTGCGGATCTCCGGGTGTTGCTTGAAGCGTTGAAACTCCTCGAACGGCGAGAGGTATGGGTTGCTGTAGTTGAGGTCGGTGATCAACCCAACCAGCACTTGGCCGTCGGCGGCGTGATAGAGGAAGGAGCCTCCGCTGGCGCCATTTTCGGAGAGTGGCCAGCCCGCGCCGTGCATCACTGTGCCGGGTTTGTGTTTTTCTGGAGCGACCTGCCACAGCTCCTTGATGCCGAGGCCGTAGTGTTGCGGGTCGCACTCCGCATCCAGTTGGTACCGCTCGATGAGCTGTTTGCCCAGATGACCGCGGCAGCCTTCGGCGAAGAGGGTGTAACGTCCGCGTAGTTCGATGCCGGGTTCGAAGCCCGATTTCTCCTGTCCGTTCTTGCCCAGGCCCATGTCGCCGGTTATCACCCCTTCCACCTGGCCCGTCTCGTTGATGATCAGATCCGCCGCCGGATAACCGGCAAAGAGATCGACACCGGCCTCCTCCGCCTTCTCACCCAGCCAACGGCAGAGGTTGCCCAGGCTGGCGATATAGTTGCCCTTGTTGTGCATGGTGCGGGGAACCAGCATGTTGGGCATACGGATCGCCCCGGTCGGACCGGTGAAGAGCATCACCTTGTCTTCAGTCACCGGCGTATCAAGCGGTGCCCCCCGTTCCCGCCAGTCGGGAAAGAGTTCAGCCAGGGCGCGGCTTTCGAGCACCGCACCAGAAAGAATATGGGCGCCAATTTCAGAACCCTTCTCCAGCACGCAGACGCTCAAGTCACGGTTCTGCTTCTGGGCAAGTTGGCGCAGGCGGATCGCCGCGGAGAGTCCGGCGGGGCCGCCACCGACGATCACCACATCGAATTCCATCACTTCGCGTTCCATCAGCTCACCCTCTCTCTATCTATTTATGGTTATCAATCCAGCGCTGCCGTCAGCGCAGGTACCGCCTCGAACAGGTCAGCGACCAGGCCGTAGTCGGCCACTTCGAAGATGGGCGCCTCTTCATCCTTATTGATGGCGACGATCACCTTGCTCTCCTTCATCCCTGCCAGATGCTGGATCGCGCCGGAAATACCGACGGCGATGTAGATGTCCGGTGCGACGATCTTGCCGGTCTGGCCTACCTGGTAATCGTTGGAGATGAATTTGGCGTCCACCGCCGCGCGGGACGCGCCTACCGCGCCGCCCAGCTTGTCGGCCAGCGCCTCGATGATGGCGAAGTTCTCCTTGCTGCCAACACCGCGACCGCCGGAGACCACTACCCGTGCGGTGGTGAGATCGGGACGGTCGGACTTGGTCAGGTTGCGCGAGACAAAACGGGAAACGGCGTCACCGCCTGCTGCGGAGAGCGGTTCTACCGGTGCGGCATTGCCAGCCGCTTCTGCCGGGGCGAAGGCGGTGCCGCGTACGGTCATCACCTTTACCGCGTCGCTACTGCGCACGGTGGCGATGGCATTGCCCGCATAGATGGGACGTTTGAAGGTATCGGCATCAACCACTGCGATCACCTCGGAGATCTGCGCCACGTCGAGCAGCGCGGCAAGCCGTGGCATCAGGTTTTTACCGAAAGTGGTGGCCGTGGCGATCAGGTGTTTGTACTCGCGACCGATCTTGGCGATCAGCGCGGCCAATGGCTCGGCCAGTCCCTGAGCGTAGCTGGCATCGTCGCACAGCAGGACGTGGGCGACGCCATTCAGGGCGGCGGCCTCGTCGGCGACGGCGCGGCAGCCTTCACCGGCCACCACTACCGTCACTTCACCCAGTTGAGCACCTGCGGTAACGGCATTACGTGTCGCCGGACTCAGTGCCGCGTTGTCGTGTTCAGCAATGACCAGAACGCCCATTAGAGTACCCTCGCTTCGTTACGCAGTTTGTCCACCAGTTCGGCGACCGAGGCGACTTTCACGCCGGCCTTGCGCGCCGGCGGCTCGTTCACCGCGACGACGGTCAGGCGCGGGCTCGCGTCGACCCCCAGGTCGGCCGGGGTCATGGTATCGATCGGCTTCTTCTTCGCCTTCATGATGTTGGGCAGCTTGACGTAGCGCGGTTCGTTGAGACGCAGATCGGCGGTGACCAGTGCAGGCAGCGGCAGGGCGACGGTCTCAAGGCCGCCGTCGATCTCGCGGGTCACTTCTACTTCGCCGTCGTTGAGTGTCACCTGGGAGGCGAAGGTGCCCTGCCCCCAACCGAGCAATGCGGCCAGCATCTGGCCGGTCTGGTTGGTGTCGTCGTCGATCGCCTGCTTGCCCATGATGATCAGGTCGGGCTGTTCCCGCTTGACCACCTCGGCCAGCAGTTTGGCGACTGCCAGCGGTTGCAGCTCTTCGTCACTCTCCACCAGGATGCCCCGGTCGATACCCATCGCCAGCGCGGTGCGCAGGGTTTCCTGGCAGGCACTCTTGCCCAGGGAGACCGCCACGGTCTCATCGGCCTTGCCCGCCTCCTGCAAGCGCACCGCCTCTTCCACGGCGATCTCGTCGAAGGGGTTCATGGCCATCTTCAGGTTGGCCAGATCGACACCGCTGTTATCAGCCTTGACGCTGATCTTCACGTTGGCGTCGACCACCCGTTTTGCGCAAACAAGAATCTTCATTGGTCGCTCCTCATTCAGCCCGGTACTCACCAGGCCCTGTCATCAAAATCCATCAAACTATCGCTACCCGCATCGATGGCTCGGTAATGTGATTCACTGCGTGGCAGGATGCGCTGCATATAAAAGCGCGCCGTTCTTACCTTGGCTTCGTAGAACAGGGCTTCCTCCCCATCCATATTCTTCAACCCGATTTCCGCCATGCGTGCCCACATGAAGGCCAGTGCGGTCAGTCCGAACAGTTGCAGGAAGTCCACCGCCCCGGCGCCGATCTCTGCCGGATTGGCTTTGCCACGCTGTAGCAGTGTTTGCGAGGCCATCTTCAGTCGCCCTGCGCTTGCAGCAAGCGGCGAGGTGAATTCAGTCAGCACGGCGTAGCCACTTTTCACTTTCAGGTACTCCTGTACCGGAGCCAGGAATCGTTCAATCAACTTGCCGTCCGCCATGAGCAATTTGCGTCCCGCCAGGTCCATCGCCTGCACGCCGTTGGTACCCTCGTAGATCTGGCCGATGCGGGCATCGCGCACCAGTTGCTCCATGCCGTGTTCACGGATGTAGCCGTGACCGCCGTAGATCTGCACACCGAGGTTGGCCACTTCGAAAGCGGCATCGGTAAAGAAGGCCTTCACCACAGGAGTGAGCAACGCCACCAGTTCTTCGCTCGCCTGGCGTTCCTGTGGGTCATTGGAGTGATTGGAAATGTCGAGCTGTTGTGCCACCCAAACGGAGAGAGCGCGGCACCCTTCGGTGTAGGCGCGCATGGTCAACAGCATGCGACGGATATCCGGGTGGACGGTCAGCGGGTCGGCGGCCGCATCGCTTTGTGCACCCGATGGCGCACGTCCCTGCAGACGTTCTTTGGCGTAGACCACGGCGTTCTGGTATGCCGCTTCGGCGACACCCAACCCCTGCATGCCGACCGCCAGACGCTCGGTGTTCATCATCTTGAACATGGCACGCATACCCTTGTTGACCTCGCCGACCAGCCAGCCTTTGGCGTCGTCGAAGTTCATTACGCAGGTGGCGGAGGCCTTGATCCCCATTTTGTGCTCGATGGCACCGCAGCTGACGTTATTGGCTTCGTCCAATTCGCCGTCGCTGTTGGACAGGATCTTGGGTACGAGAAAGAGGCTGACACCGTGGATACCGGCAGGTGCATCCGGGGTGCGGGCCAGCACCAGATGGACGATGTTGTCGGTGAGGTCGTGATCGCCGGCAGTGATGAAAATCTTGGTGCCGCTGATGAGGTAGCTGCCGTCGTCCTGGGGTACGGCACGGGTGCGCAGCAGGCCAAGATCGGTGCCGCAGTGCGGTTCGGTGAGACACATCGCCCCGCTCCACTCACCGGATGCCATGCGCGGGAAGTAGAGTGCTTTCAATTCGGGATCGGCGTAGCTCTCCAGTGCCGCCCAGGCACCGTTAGTCAGGCCGGGATAGAGGCTGAAGGAGAGGTTGCAGGCGCAGATCATTTCGTCGACCAGCATGTGCAGGGATTTTGGTAGCCCCTGGCCACCATACTCAGCATCGAAGGCGATGCTGTTCCAGCCCGCCTCGGTGAAGTCGCGGTAGGCCTCTTTGAAACCTTCCGGGGTGGTGACCTTACCCTCCTGCCACTGGCACGCCTCTTCATCGCCGCTGCGATTGAGGGGTAACAGCCGTTCGCTGGTGAATTTACCCGCCTCTTCCAGGATCGATTCGAGGGTTTCCCGGTCCAACTCCCCGAATCCCGCCAGTTTCTGCAGGGCCTCGCCATTGTGGAGCTCGTAGTAAGCAAACAGCATGTCGCGGATTGGTGCACGGTACTGTGGCATGTGCGGTTCCTTCTCGTCTTTTCAGGTGGCGAACGCGTTCGCTAAGGGGCGATTTCAATTATTGGTGACGTAGCCGTAATCTAGTTGACGTATACGTCAATGTCAACCATCATTCCCCCATTCAGAGCAGTTCAGCGAGGAACTCCATCCATGTCAGAGGCTATCGTGATCACCCATGCAACCCGCACCCCCATTGGATCTTTCGGCGGTGCCCTCTCCTCCATGCCTGCGGTAGAACTGGGCGCAACGGTCATCCGTTCTTTGCTGGAGCAGTCGGGGCTGGAGGGAAGCCTGATCGATGAAGTAGTACTCGGTCAGGTGCTGACCGCTGGAGCCGGCCAGAATCCTGCCCGGCAGGCAGCATTGATGGCGGGACTACCGGTTGAGACATCGGCGATGACCATTAATAAGGTGTGCGGCAGCGGCCTGAAGGCTGTCCATCTCGCGTTTCAGGCGATTGCCTGCGGTGATGCGGATATCGTGATTGCCGGTGGGCAGGAGAGCATGAGCCTCTCGGCACATGTGCTGCCCAGATCAAGGAAAGGCCAGATGATGGGCGACTGGGCGATGAAGGACAGCATGATCAACGATGGCCTCTGGTGTGCGATGAACGATGTACACATGGGCATTACGGCGGAGAACATCGCCGAGCAGTTCAATCTCACCCGCGAGCAGCAGGATGTCTTTGCTGCCGAGTCACAACAACGCACCGAAGCGGCGCAAAACGCCGGTGTGTTCGATGCGGAGATCACACCGGTAACGATACCGCAGCGCAAGGGGGAGCCTTTGGTATTCGCGCGGGATGAATATCCCCGTGGCGGAACGACTGCTGATAAGCTGGGCGGTCTGCGCCCGGCATTCAAAAAGGACGGTACGGTCACCGCAGGCAACGCCTCCGGTATCAATGACGGTGCCGCCGCGGTGCTGGTGATGAAGGAATCGAAGGCGCTTGAACTCGGGCTCAAACCGTTGGCACGTATCGTTGCCTTCGCCAGTGCCGGTGTCGATCCGGCGGTGATGGGCACGGGTCCGATCCCGGCCACCAATAAATGTCTGCAAAAGGCGGGCTGGCAGGTGGGCGATCTGGATCTGGTGGAAGCTAACGAAGCGTTCGCCGCGCAGGCGTTGTCGGTGAATCAGTCGCTGGGCTGGGACAGTGCCAGGGTGAATGTCAGCGGCGGCGCGATTGCCCTCGGCCATCCCATCGGCGCATCCGGAGCACGGGTGTTGGTCACCCTGCTCCACGGCATGCAGCGGTTATCTGCCGATAAAGGTCTGGCCACACTTTGCATCGGTGGTGGTCAGGGGGTGGCGATGGCAGTGGAGCGCATTACGTCATAGGGCTCATACACCGCAGGTATCGAGTTGCTTGTGCAACTCCTGTTTGCGCAGGTTATCGCGGTGGATGTCGTCAACCATCGCGGGCAGAATCTCCTCTACGATCTTGCCGACGGTAACTTCAGTACCTGGATTGTGATCGTTGATTTCCACGATCAAGCTGCGGTCGATGACGCAGCCGCTCTGCAATACCGGGCTACTGCTGCACCCAGATAGCGCTAACAGGCACATCAACGGCAAGGCACTTTTGTAGTTCTGCATTGTTCTTCCCCAATTTATTCCATGCTTGTTGCGCCCGGTGACGGGCTGCTTCGATTTCCTTCTCTTTTTCGGCCAATGTCGTGCGGCTTTCGCTACGCACTTTGGCCATCGCCTGCTGCATAGCGACGATCGATTCATTCATGCGGATTTGGTAGAAGGCTTCTGTTTCTGCGATACCGGCGTCTTTGCCCTCGCTGTAGGTCATAACAAAACCAACCAGTAGAGCGATTACCAGTCCGATAGTGATGTAGGTACTTGTCATTGAACAATTCCTTATTCCTGACGTTTGGTGGGGCGATCCTTTGTGCCGATACTAACAATCCCGATTCGGTCTGTCTTTACTGTTTATTGCGTCGAAACGACTTAACCCTCTCATCCGCGACATCTTGCGGATAGCAGATTGGCGCATAGCCGCCTGGTTTGCTCCAGGCACTGCGGTTACCGCAGCGTCTTCCGTTACTCATGAGGTTATACGGGCATGGACACCTGCCGGGATAGGCAGCTATCGACTGCTTGATCAGCAGTTGCCGGATTTCATTGTCGGATAGTTCTTCATTTTTTGCCGAGACATCAATTGATGAAGTCAGGCATACCGCTATGAGAAACGCGGCAAGCAGTCGTCTGCGTATCTGGCACTCAGGCCTGTAGCAGCGTGTCAGCATCGACGACTAGTGATGCGATCGTTCCTTGATCGAGATTACCGGTTTTCATCCGCAGATAGTTACCGCTGAGACCCTGACCGTTGGCCTCGACGAGCACCTGTACGGTCTTGCCCATCTGGCTATCGATAAACTGCTGGCGCAGTTTCTGTCCCAGATCGCGCAGTTCCCCTGCGCGCTGTTTTTTTGTCTCCTGCGAATGCTGTTCTGGCAGTTCCGCTGCCGGGGTGCCTTCGCGTACGGAGAAGGGAAAGACGTGCAACTTGGCGAAATGCAGTCGTTCGACGAAGGCAAGGGTTTCCCGATGTTCCGCATCGGTTTCGCCGGGGAAACCGGCGATCAGATCGGCCGCCAGTGCCGTATCGGGGCGTACCGCTCTCGCCCGCTCGGCGATCTGCTCAACCTCTTTGGTACCGTGACCGCGCGCCATGCGCTCCAACACGCTGTCGCTGCCGCTTTGTAGTGAAATATGCAGGTAGTCGCAAATGCGTTCGTCGGCGTAAACATCGAAAAAGGCAGGCTGGATATATTCCGGGCCGATGGACGAAAGACGAATGCGCGGCATTTCGGTGCGCTGCAAAATCGCTTCGAGCAGTTCATGCAATTTGGCCTGCTGCGGCGTACGCGAATCGTCGCAACCCCAGGCGGCGAGATTGATGCCGGTGAGGATCACTTCGCGCACACCGCTTTCGTAAGCAAGATCGATCTGGCGCAGAATTTGATCAGTCGGCAGGCTGCGGTGAGCGCCGCGGGCGATGCGGGTGATGCAGAAGCTGCACTCGTTATCACAACCGGTCTGGATCGCCACCGGCAAGCGGGTGCGGGAGTTGAGCGGCAGTAGTAGTTCGTCGTTCTCTACACCGAAGTGGGACAACATCTGTTCTTCATCACTGAAGATCAGTGCGCTGTCGTTCTGTGCCTGCCAGTCACTGCTATCAACACGTGGGCCACAGCCCATTACCGCCACCTGTTTCTGCTGCTGTCCGGCGCGGTTGACGGTCTGGCGCGACTTGCGGTCGGCTTCGGAGGTAACGGTGCAGGTGTTGACGAATATGTAATCCGCCTCCTCCTCGTCATTGACCGCCACGTTGCCTGCCGTTTGCAGCGCCGCCGCCAGACGTGCGGAGTCGAGCCAGTTCATCTTGCAACCCAGGGTGCGAATATAGAACTTCACCCTATTCCCCCATGTCGGCCAGACCCAGATCGTAATAGGACTGGGCCAGCTTGCGAATGGCAATGACAAAGGCCGCGGTGCGGTAATCGTGGATCTCCGGATTGCGTTTCATCACATCGCGAATATCAGCGAAGGCGGAACGCATGGTGTCGTCGAGACCCGAACGGACCAGGTCCAGTTCACTGGCACCGTGCGCCAGCAGTGCACGTTGTTTGGTGGGAATCTTCTGACCAGTCGCTTCTTCCAGTACCGCAACATAATTGTCGCCACGCAGTTCATCAAAACGACGCTGGAGACGACCGAAGCGCATATGCGAGAGGTTACGGGTCCATTCAAAGTAGGAGACGGTCACACCACCCGCATTGACCCAGACATCGGGCAAGGTGACGATGCCGCGATGGCGCAGGATCTCGTCGGCTTCGTAGGTGACCGGGCCATTGGCTGCCTCGACGATCAGTTTGGCCTGAATATGCATCGCATTGTCGGCGTGGATCTGCGCCTCCAGCGCTGCGGGGATGAGAATGTCACACTCCATCTCCAGCGCCTCGCTGCGTTTCTCACTGAAGGTACCACCACTGAATTCGCGCAGTCCATGGTGCTCTACCATACACTGACGCACGTCGTGAATGTTCAGCCCATCTTCATTGATCACCACGCCATCCTTTTCGATGATGGCGATGATCTTGACTCCATCCTCTTCAGAGAGAAATTTGGCAGCGTGATAACCGACATTACCCAGCCCCTGAATCACCACCCGTTTACCGGCCAGGCCATCCTCCATACCTGTCCTGGCTACTTCATCGGGATGGCGGAAGAACTCCTGCAGAGCGAATTGCACCCCTTTGCCTGTGGCCTCGGTGCGACCGGGGATACCGCCGCGATTGACCGGTTTGCCGGTCACACAGGCGTCCTGATTCACATCTTCTGGATAGAGCGCCTTGTAGGTGTCGGCGATCCAGGCCATCTCGCGGGATGAGGTACCCATGTCCGGCGCCGGGACGTTGGTCGCCGGGTCGAGGAAGCCGCGCCGCGCCAGCTCCTGGGCGAAGTGGCGGGTGATCTCGCGCATTTCATCGGTTGTGTAACGCGAGGGATCGATCATCAGACCCCCTTTTGCGCCGCCAAAGGGGATGTCGGCCAGGGCGCACTTGTAGCTCATCAGCGCAGAGAGTGCCTCGGTTTCATCCTGGTTGACATGGGGAGCGAAGCGTAGACCGCCCTTGGCAGGCAGGCGGTGGGTACTATGCACCGACCACCAGCCGGTGAAGACCTCGATACCGCTATGGACCCGCACCGGAAAGCGTACCTGCAACACGGCGCTACTCGCCTTGATCACCTGAGCGGTATCGGGATCGAGTCCGGCAGCGAGGGTAGCGCGATCCACCATGCGCTCCACCCCTTCGCGGAATGACATACTCTCTTTCTTGTGATTGGTCACGCACTACTCCCGGTTTCATCCACTCGCGAGAGTATTGTATGTCCTGTTCGTTGAGGCCGCCAACTCTGGCGCGTTTACGACCTTTGCAGGAATTGAATGTAGTCGTCTGCGGAGAGCGGCTTGCTGAAATGATAACCCTGCATGATGGTGCAGCCCTCCTCCAGCAGGAACGCCACCTGCTCTATTGTCTCCACCCCTTCGGCGATCACCTCCATCCCCAAACTGTGGGCCATGCGGATCACCGCGGAGGAGATGGCGGCGTCGTTTTGATCACCAGGAATATCCATAACAAAAGAACGATCGAGCTTGAGTTTGTTGAGTGGGAAGGTCTTGAGGTAACTCAATGAAGAGTAACCGGTGCCGAAGTCGTCAATCGCAATGGAGAAGCCTTCATTGGCCAGCATGGAGAGGCGATACATGGTCGATTCGGCATTTTCCATAGCAACGCCTTCGGTGATCTCAAATTCCAGCGCTTCCACCCCGACCTCGTACTCCTTGAGAATATCCATAATTCGCTTCACCAGATCCGCCTGGCGGAACTGGCGTGCGGAGAGGTTGATCGCAATAGGTGGTACCTCAATCCCCTGCTCGCGCCACATTTTGATCAGGCGGCAGACTTCACGGATCACGTAGTCACCAATTTGCAGTATCAAACCACTTTCTTCGGCGATTGGGATGAATTTATCCGGCGAGACCATACCGCGTTCGGGATGTACCCAACGGATCAGCGCCTCGCTGCGGACCACTTGATCGTTGCGCGCATCTATCTGCGGCTGGAAGTTGAGGTGGAATTCATTTCTCTCAAGGGCATGGTGCAGATCGCTTTCCAGGCGGAGATGCTCATGTGCGATTTGATCCATATAGGCCGAAAAGAAGTGGTACTGACCACGGCCCCTGGCCTTGGCTTCATACATGGCGGTATCGGCGTGACGTGTCAGTGTTTCCAGGTTGTCGCCATCACTCGGGTAGACGGCAATACCAATGCTGCCCCCAAGGCGAACCTCTTCACCGTGGACAATGAGTGGCGCATTCAGTAGCTCAATGATGTTCTTTGCGACGTAGGCGACGGCATCTGTACTGCTGATATTGGGTAGCAGCAGGGTAAATTCGTCGCCACCCATGCGGGCAAAGGTATCGGTGGCACGAAGCGACTTCTGGATCCGCTGCGCCACCTCAACCAACACTTCATCGCCAGCGGCATGTCCCATGGTGTCATTGATCAGTTTGAAACGGTCGAGATCGAGGAAAAGTACTGCACAATAGCCGTCATAACGTTGGCAGCGGTTTAACTCTTCCGTCAGACGATCTCTGAACAGTGCACGGTTTGGTAATCCGGTCAGGGGGTCGTAATACGCCAGTTTTTGCAGCTCGCTTTCTATCCCTTTAAGCATGCTGATGTCGGAAAAACTGCCAAGATATTGCGTTGCCTGTCCCACATCGTCGTATATCGTTTTTATGCTCAGCCATTTAGGGAAAATTTCGCCGTTTTTGCGTCGGTCCCATATCTCACCGGCCCATTCCCCCTTGTCACGCAATGATTGCCACATCTGCGTGTAAAACTCGGCGTCATGCTTGCCCGATTTCAGCTTGCTCGGTTTTTCGCCAATGATTTCCTCGCGTCCATAGCCGGTGATCCGGCAATAGGCCGCATTGACGTTGAGGATAGTGCCGTTTACATCGGTGATGACTATCGCTTCGTTGGAGTTTTCGAATATCTCGGAAGAGAGATGAATCAGTTGCTGATGCGGCGAAGTGTGATCAATGATTTCGTGAAAAATGACAAAAAAGTGTCCGCCACTCTTTTTGCTGTAGCTGGCACTGTATTCAACATCCCAGAGCGTCCCATCTTTTCGCCGATGACGCGCTTTTTGCACCCGGTTATCTCGACGCACAATCTGAAAAATACGACTGGTGATCAGTTCGCAGTCATGTGCCACCAGATTTGTGAAGTGCATGCCGAGCAGTTCGGATCGGCTGTAACCGGACATGCGGGCATATGCTTCATTGACATCGAGGAGTTTTCCCGATTTTTCGAGAATCCAGAAACCAAAACCGGAGGTCTCAATGGCTAGACGATACTCATCGTTCGTATTGTCTTGTGCCAGTTCCCGGTTGCTTCGGGTTGCAGAGGTATTCTCTACAGCAGCATCGGATGGAATATCTTTGTCTTTAACCATTTAACTTACAGGGAAAATATCCATGACTAGCGAAGCGCACCTCGCTCCATATCCAAACCATAGTGCCGGGGTATAACCTTGTCTACTTAATATCTCGCAGAAGTCCTATGCGCCCGTACGGAGCCAGGTATGTAACAGTGTTTTACGTTTCTTCTGCTCAAGATGACCGCGCAGCTTCTCTTTAACCTCGGCAAAAGGGAGTTTGCCTGCGGGATGTATGGTGTCACAGAGGAGGATATGCAACCCCACCTCGGTTTCGATGATCGGACTGATGGCACCGGCTTCCATACTAAACAGCGCCTCATCCAGTTGCTGATAGAGTTGTCCGCGCTTGATGCGCCCTAACAGGCCTTCATGCATCGCGGTAGGACATTCAGAATGTTGCCCTGCCAGTTGATGGAAGCTGGCAGGATCGTTGTGCAGTTGTTCAGCCAGAGCTTCCATTCGCTGGGTGACGATCTCGCGACGATTTTCCGGATATTCATCGTTGATGGTGATCAGGATATGTCGCGCAGTACGCGTCTCTGGTAGCGCAAACTTCTCCAGATGCTCGTAGTAGTAGATCTCGATCTCCTCCTCGCTGACGCTGCTCTGTTCAGTGAGCAGGTGTTCCAGCACCATGTCCAGACGTAGTTGCCAGACCAGCGCCTGTTTCAGCTTATCCTCATCAAGATTGTTTGCCTTCAGTGCAGCGACAAAGCCACCGCTATCTTCAAAACGTTGCGCCAGTTCATCGTAGGCTTGTTCGACAGAGGCCTCGGTAACCACAACCCCTGATGCCTCTGGTGATTGCAGGAGCTTCCTGGCAATGCCCAATTCACGGTTAACCCGATGCAATACTTCGGTGCGCTGCCCGTCATTCAGCTCTGCTTGCGTGGTATCAAACATCTCCAACGCATTGCGCATGATCGCGTAGTCAACTTCCGGGCCGTGTGCCATCACTGTGACACCTCTTCGTCTGCCAGCTCGGCAGGCTCCAGTGACGCTTCCGGCACCAGCAGGGTGTGACCGGGAAAACGCACATGGTAGGCAACCCCATCTTCCTGCCAGCGCAGCACCTTAATCACCTCACCGATGTCACCGATTTCAGCAATGACGTTGCCTTTTACCGCCAGCTTCAGTTTACTTCGCACCTTTTCGCGAAACTCGAAGCGGCTCGGCACCCATTCTTCATCAATACTTATCAGTTCCTCTTCGCGACAGCCAACCACCCTGCCCTGTT
>JBNKBG010000046.1:0-20828 GCA_050287105.1 Thiohalomonadaceae bacterium | reverse complement strand
GCTGGCGTTAAGAATGCTGAAGGTACGAGCAAAACGGGCGGTATTCATGCCGCGACTAAGGCGACCAACAAGCGGCAGGTGCAACAACATTTTATGCCAACGTTGGCGCATCAATGAATTGCGAAGCAGGTAGCGTACTGTAGCGATAGCCGCTACTAAAATAATCAACAGCAACAAACCGTAGTCACGCAAAAAATCACTGAGAGCGATCAGCATAATGGTCAGGGTCGGCAGTTCCTGATTGATGTTGTCGAACACCTTGACCACTTCGGGAACCACGTAGGTCAGCAGTCCCACGGTCACCAGGATTGCCATGGTGGTCAGGATCGCTGGGTAGAACAGCGCCAGCATAATCTTCTGCCGCATCTGCTGACGCTTTTCGGTGTAATCGGCGAGCCGCTCCAGCACCACGTCCAGGTGCCCCGCCTGCTCTCCAGCGGCGACAGTGGTGCGATAGATTTCGGGAAAGACATGGGGAAACTCGCCCAGGCCGTTGGCCAGGGTATGCCCCTCCATCACCTTGGAACGTACTGCCAGGATCAGGCTTTTCAGACGAGGGCTTTCACTCTGTTTGGCAACGGTCTGTAATGCCTCTTCCAGCGGCAACGCTGCCTGCACCAGGGTCGCCAGTTGGCGCGTCATCAATGCCAATTCGGCAGCACTGATACCTCGGCGTATCTGGAAGCTGCGGCGGCTGTCGCGCACCTCTTTTTGCGCCGCCTCTTCCACCCGCAGCGGGGTAAGTCCCTTTTCCCGTAGTTGCTGGCGTACCTGGCGGGCGGTGTCGCCCTCCATGACCCCTTTGTGTTCCCTGGCGCGAGCATCCAGCGCGGTATATTCGAAGGCACCCATCGGCGGCTACTGCTCCTGAGAGACGCGCAGCACCTCTTCCAGCGAGGTCTCGCCATTGAGTACACGACGGTAGCCGTCAGCACGGATACTGCCGCTGTGGCGGCGGGCGTACTTTTCCATTTCATGCTCACCGGCACCGTCGTGGATCATGCCGCGCAGGGTGTTATCGATGCTGATCAATTCGTAGATCCCGGTACGACCGCGATAGCCCATCTGGTTACAGTGGCTACAGCCATTACCGGGACGGTAGAGCGTGGGCGGCTGCTCGGCGGGAATACCCAACAGAGCGCAGTCGTGTTCGTTGGCCTGATAGGGTTGACGGCACTCGGGACAGAGCTGGCGCACCAGGCGTTGAGCAAGGATACCGATCACACTGGAGGAGAGCAGGAACGGCTCGACTCCCATATCCCGCATCCGGGTAATCGCACCCACTGCGGTGTTGGTATGCAGGGTGGAGAGCACCAGGTGGCCAGTCAAACTGGCCTGTACGGCGATTTCTACCGTCTCCAGATCGCGGATCTCACCAACCATCACCACATCCGGGTCCTGACGCAGGATGGCGCGCAGACCTCGAGCAAAGCTCATCTCCACCTTGGTGTTAACTTGAGTCTGGCCGATGCCGTCGAGGTAGTACTCAATCGGGTCTTCCACGGTGAGGATATTGCGCTTGCTGTCGTTGAGACGGCTGAGGGCTGCATAGAGTGTGGTGGTCTTACCGGAACCGGTCGGCCCGGTTACCAGCAGAATGCCATGGGGTTGATGGATCAACTCATCCATGGTCTTTTGCGATACGGGGTCCATACCCAAATGCGCAAGGTCGAGACGCCCCGCCTGTTTATCCAACAGGCGCAACACGACTCGCTCGCCGTGTCCGGCTGGCAGGGTGGAGACGCGCACGTCAACCGCCCTCCCCGCTACTTTCAGGGAGATACGTCCATCCTGGGGCAGGCGTTTTTCGGCGATGTCGAGACGTGCCATAACCTTGATACGGGAGATCAGCAACGGTGCCAGGGCACGTTGCGGTCTGAGTACCTCGCGCAGTACACCATCGATACGAAAACGCACCACCATGGCATTTTCAAACGATTCGATATGGATGTCCGAAGCCCCTTCACGTACCGCCTCGGTTAACAGAGCGTTGATTAGACGAATGATGGGGGCGTCGTCCTGGCTCTCCATCAAATCTTCCGGTTCGGCGAGTTGCTGGGCTACGTCATTCAGATCCAACTCTTCGCCCAGTTCGCCCATCGCCTGCATGCTGCCGTTGCCCGACTCTTCGTAGACCGATTGCAACAGGCTTTTGAAGCGTTCACTGTCCACCGCTTCAAGTTCGAATGGCTGCTGTAAAAAACGACGCGCCTCCGCGATGCTTTGCAGCGAGGTATCATCGCGGTGGTAGAGACGCTGCTCACCGGGTAGATAGATCAGGTTATGACGGCGGGCAAAACTGAAGGGCAGTTTGCGTTCAATGGCCACTCCTTCGCCAGCGTCGATGTCGACACGCTCGGACATCAACTTACTCCGCCACCACAACCCGTGGGGCGACAGCCATCGATTGATCTTCCACCCTGGGTGCCGTTGGCTCAGTCGGTGCTGGCTCAGTCGTCGTGTCCTGTTGCACCTCGGGTTTCTCCTCATAGGGAGCGGGCAGTTCGAGGAAATCTTTCATCTCCGGCAACAGCGGCGAAACATCGTCGTACATCAATGCGACACCACGCTCGCGCATACCCAGTTGTTGCGCACGCATATAGTTGTATTTAATGGAAGAGAGGTCATTACTCAGCTTCCCGCCGCGCATGATCCGGGGATGGAGAAAGACCATCAGATCACGCTTCACTTTCTGCGTCGATTTATAACTGAAGAACCAGCCCAGCACAGGAATATCGCCCAGCAAAGGTACCTTCTGCTCCTTCTCAATCAGTTGATCGTCGATCAAACCGCCCAACGCCAGAATGTCACCGTCATCGACCATGACCGTGGTATTGATTGCCCGCTTGTTGGTAATAATATCCACTGTTGAGGCGGAACTGCCGCTGAGACTGGAAACCTCCTGAGAGATTTCCATCCGTACCGAATTGCCTTCGTTGATCTGCGGTGTGATCTTTAGAGTCAGACCCACGTCTTCACGCTGTACTGTCTGAAAAGGGTTGCTCGGCGTAGAACCGCTTCCTGTGGAGCTGTAGCTGCCAGTGAGAAATGGCACGTTTTGACCTACGGTGATCTCCGCCTCCTCGTTATCAAGGGTTACCAAAGTCGGAGTGGAAAGAATATTGTTGTTAGAATCGCCATTGAGTGCGCGAAGCAGGGCACCATAAACCGTTCCGTCGCTTAACGTTTCTCCCACTCCCAAATTGAGACCATTTAAAGAGGGAGGTGTAGTGCTACCTCCAGACGCAAATTGAAGCATTCCGGTCATAGTGCCGTTAAAATCGATCACACCGACAGGCCCATTAGCCGCCGAACCATCATAGGCCCACTGCACACCCAACTCACGTGAGGTATCGGTAGAGACCTCGGCAATCACCGCTTTGACCATCACCTGCGCACGACGCACATCAAGCTGGCGTATCACCGCCTCCAGATCGCGCATCACATCGGGCGGTGCGCTGATCACCAATGAGTTGCTACTCTCATCCGCCTGGATATTCAATTTGCCTTTGGCACTGGAAGCAGCCCCGGCGGTAGCCGCGCCACCTTTGTCAGCGACGATACTCTCACCCACCCCACCCAACACCGATGCCAGGTCCTTGGCCTTGGCGTAGTGCAGATAGAAGACCCGGGTATTACCACTCGATTCCAGTTTTGTATCGAGCTTAGCAATGATCGCTTTTATCCCCTGACGCTCCGCCTTATCACCACTCAGTATGATACTGTTGGTACGACCATCGGCGGTGATCTTCACTCCGTCTGAGCCAGTACCACCTGCGGCTCGATTGGCGGCATTTTGCTGTTGCAGGGCATTAAGAATGCGCTCCACCTCCGTGGCTGAGGCGTGCTTGAGGGGAATCAACTCGATCTCGGATTCGTTGGACTGGTCCACGGTCTGGATCAGCTCCACCAACTTATCTACATTGGCGGCGGTACTGGAGACGATCAGCACATTGGTCGGGGTATAGGCGGCAAGATGCGCCTCCTGAGGTAACAGTGGGCGCAGCACCGGCACCAGTTGTGCGGCCGCCACATTATTGACCCGTACGACCCGGGTAACTGACTCATCACCACTGCCGCCCTTGTTTGGAATTGCACCCTGCTTGGCGGTGACCTCCGGTACGATCTTGATCGCATTCTTGCCCGGGATTGCAGCGAAACCTTGCACATTCAGAATGGAGAGAAAGACCTGATAGACCTCGTCGGCCTCCATCGGTCGTGAAGAGATCACGGTGACGCGGCCCTTGACCCGTGGATCGACGATGAAATTTTTGCCCGTCATCTCGGATACCGTAGAGATCACAGAAGTGATATCTGCGTCTCGAAGATTCAGAGTCATGGCTGTTTGATTCTGCTCTGCGGCATACAACAGATCGCTACCCGTCGTCACCAGCAGTGCCAGAACAACCAACCACCCGTTACGCCTCATTATTCCACGCATCATGCCATCGATATCCTGTCTATTCTTCTAATCGAGCTTGAGTTCTAATTGTTGTTCACGACCACCACGGTTAATCGTGACCTGAAGTTTTTGCGCCGATTTCAGTTGTTGAAATACCTGCCCCATCTGGGTGGCATCACTCAGTTGCATGCCATTGACCGCTGTCACCACATCTCCGGGACGTAGTCCGGCACGAGCAAATAGCGCCCGGTCCTTGCCCGGGTTCACCCGGAAACCGGTCAACTGCCCGTTTTCCATCACCGGCTGGGCATTGATCAACTGCAGGGCATCCTGTGGGTTTTCCATCAATTGCTTTCGTACACCCTGCATTGAATCACCGCCAAGGTTTCGTGTCGCAGGGGAGACATTGGAAATGTTGCTCGGTACCGCTCGCTGAAAAGCTGGTGCAGGCGAGGAGATGTCGGCATCTTTGGGAAGATAGAGGGTTTCCAGTTGTCCACTGCGCTCAAGAATCACGCGGTCTGCCAGAATCTGATGCAGGGTGGCGGCACTCGCAACCATATCCCCTACCCGATAACTCTTCTCGTCATTGCTGCCGCTGGAAATAATAGCCATCGCGCTCTCTTTGCGGCTATCGGCAAAAACCCCTTTAAGGGTGAACTTCAGCCGGGTCTCGGGGGCATCGATGGGTGCCTCAGCAGCAACAGGCACGCTACCCGCCTCACCAAAAAGATGCAGGGTCGCTACTGAGCCAAGATCGGGGCCACTGCTTCGTGATACAGCACTGCTGGATGGAAGTGGAAGTAGCGCAGTCGTCTCGCTGCTGGATGAAGAGAGTGCCTGCCAGGTTAGTAGCGCCATGCTATAGGCGAGCAGGATCACCAGCAGCGCATTCAGCCCGCCAGTAAGGCGCGAGACATCTACGCTGGAAGGGAGTGAACCCACCCGAAATTTCTCCATCCATCTGCTCATAGAACCGTCAATATTTCCCTGTTCACGATCGACAATGAAAAGCACCCGTAACGCATTGAGTAGAATAACATTTTCTGGCGAAGAATACGCCTGGCAGGAATTATACCCGCTTAATATGTCGGTTTACACTCAACATAGGTATGAGATTATCGATTATGCGCCGTGTTCCATGGCGGGGGCAGCAAATTTCAACGACAGGATCGCTTAATTCAGAAGTAATCCGGCTCGTTACCCGGCTTCCATTTGATGTTACAGCCCAGACTGGGTTTCTGTTCCGCTGACGGCGGCAGGTGGGCCAGCAGTGCATTGATGGCGTTTGCCAGATCGGCACCGGTTACGGGTTCATCGTTGCCCGGGCGGGAGCTGTCAAACTGGCCACGGTATATCAGTGCATGGGTGGCATCAAAAAGGTAGAAATCGGGGGTACAAGCGGCACGATAGGCCCTGGCAACCTGCTGGGACTCGTCAAATAGATAGGGAAAAGTAAAACCAAAGTGCTGTCCCATAGCCGCCATTTTATCCGGCGCGTCATCGGGATAGTTCGCCACATCATTACTGTTTATCGCGACAAATTGTACCCCTTTGGCGGCAAATTCAACGGCCATTTCCCCGAGCTTTGCCGCGATATGCAGAACGTAGGGACAGTGGTTACAGATAAACACCAGGAGTAACGGCTTACCATGAAAATCGGCAAGCGAGACGGTATTGCCGGTGGCCGGTTCAGGCAGGGAAAACTCTGCCGCAGAGGTGCCAAGCTCAAGCATGGTGGAAGGAGTACGTGCCATGGGTTCTCCTGTATCAATCCAGGTTAATAGCGTCAAAATCCTTAACCTGCGGATGGGCAGCCATGGTGTCGAGCATTTGCCCTTCCCGAACCAGGCAACGGGTCTGCATTCCGGCAGCGCGAGCCGCGTTCAGCTCCTCCGTAACATCCGAAAGATAGAGGATATCACCAGCCCGCTCATTGATTCGCGAGACAATCACCTCGAATGATGAGGAGTCCTGCTTATGGCCGATCCGGGTATCGAAAAATTCGCAAAACAGTGTTGTCAGATCACCAAACGGGTTGTGGCGGAATAGTAACTGCTGCGCCTCTATTGAAGAACTTGAATAGGTATAGAGGTTAATCCCCTTCTCTTTCCAGTTGCGCAGATTTCGTACTGCATCTTCGTAAAACTCGCCCAGTAGTTCGCCATTGCTATACCCCTCCTGCCAGAGCAGCTCTTGCAGGATTGTTAGCGCGGCGTTACTGCGACCTTCATCCATCCAGGACTCAAGCAGGTCACAACACTGTACGGCATCGCGCCCCTCGCTATCTTTGCCACACACCATTTCCAGTTGCGTAATCACCGCTGGTATCTCCAGATGCTTCAGGATATAGCTGCGAAGGTGTTCACGGGCATAGGGCAACAGGCGGTTGCTGGCAAAACTATGAGGGGAGAGCGTACCCTCCACGGCTGTGACAATCGCTTTAATCATTTAACTCTCCGCCGCCGATTCCTTGCTATAGCGTAGACGGAAGCGTGGGTTATGCCTGCTTTAATCCGTTCATGGTCAACTGACACTGAAACAGGAATTCAAGCGCCTCGATATGACGCAACGCCTCCCGCATGTGCGCCCCCCAGGTGTAGAGCCCATGACCACGTACCAGGAAGGCGTGGATCGCAGGATGCGTATCCATGTAGTCGTTGACACAGGCTGCCAGGCGGGGGACATCCTGATCGTTCTCAAAGATCGGCACGACGAAACGAGTATCGTGGGTAGTGACACCACTAAAGGCCTTCAATATCTCATACTGCTCAAACAGAAGCTGCTCTCCCATCGCCAGAGAGAGAACGGTTGCTGCAACTGAATGGGAGTGCAATACCGCACCCACTTCGGGATAACGCTGGTAAATCAGGGTATGCAGATCGGTTTCAGCAGACGGTCGAAGATCAGTGTCGACCGCACTCCCCGTGGCATCAACGCGCATTACGCCATCTTCAGTCAACTGTCCCTTATGGAAGCCCGATACAGTAATCGCAATAGTGCCATCACTCAGGCGCGTGGAAAAATTGCTGCTGGTAGCAGGAACCCAGCCACGCTGGTGAAGAAAATGACCCGCTTCGATAATTTCCCTAATCTTGCTCTGAAGATCAGTGCTGCCTGTCGTTACCGTCATAGTTAGCTCCTACCACTTTTCCTGTTCAGTGGACCAATGACATAGATGAATCTGGATTGGATCGTACTTGATATACCTTTGTGCCATTCACCCGGCAAGGGTTCAGTAACCGCTGTCACAAACGGGATGACAGTGTTGTAATAATGCGCCCTACTTCAGGATGGTGTTGCAGGGCGGCAGCATGGCGCAAATGCTCACGCGCCAGCTCCGATTCTCCTTCCTGCAGGGCAATCTCACCCAACAGACAATGCACCAACGAACGATCATTCTCGGTGCGTAACTTGCCACTTGCTGCAACCAGCAGATGGACCTTGGCCGCAGCGAGGCGAGCATCGCTCATATCTATCACCCCTTTTAACCAGTGGTAGTACGCCAGACTTTCCGGATTGAGCATGTTGGGCCAGCGCATAGAGAGCATGGCATTCCGTAGTGCCGTGTGCTGACCACTCTTGAAAGCATGGAAACCGTACCAGACAGTGCCATTGCGCAGGGCATCCCAGACCAGCCATATCGCCAGCGCAGTGAAGAGCCAGGCGTACCAGGCGGCATGAAGTGCCAGATAGAACCCGGCAAGCAAGGCCATCATCGCCACAATCAAACGCACATCCGGAGAGTAGCCATGAATTACGCGCAATAGATTTTTGATCGAAATTCTCCCGCAAAGCCAACTGCTGCAGCCAGCAAAGACACCATATTAACTGATGATTTCAGGGTAATGCCAACCCGATCCTCAGACAACAAAAAGGGGCCATACGGCCCCTTTTTTATTCCCGTAACTAGCGGGATCACTCTTCGGCAGTGACGGCCTTCATGCTCAGGCGGATACGACCCTGTTTGTCGATCTCCAGTACCTTGACCTTGACCACATCACCTTCGTTGAGCTTGTCGCTAACCTTCTCGACGCGCTCTTCGGAAATTTGCGAGATGTGTACCAGACCATCTTTACCAGGCAGTACGGTAACAAATGCACCGAAGTCCATCAGCTTGGCAACACGGCCTTCGTAGATCCTGCCTACTTCCACATCGGCGGTCAGCTGCTCGATGCGACGCTGTGCTTCCTTACCGGCGTTGTTATCTACCGAGGCGATCTTCACGGTACCGTCGTCGCTCAGATCGATGCTGGCACCGGTCTCTTCGGTGATGGAGCGAATGGTAGCACCGCCCTTACCGATAACGTCGCGGATCTTGTCCGGGTTGATCTTGAAGGTGATGTAACGCGGTGCGTAATCAGACATCTCTTCACGCGGTTTGTTAATCACCTTGCCCATTTCACCAAGGATATGCAGACGTCCCTCTTTGGCCTGGGCCAGAGCGATCTCCATGATCTCTTTGGTAATACCTTCGATCTTGATATCCATCTGCAGGGCGGTAATACCGTAGTCGGTACCGGCCACCTTGAAGTCCATATCACCGAGGTGATCCTCGTCACCGAGGATGTCGGTGAGTACGGCGAACTTGTCGGTTTCCTTGATCAGGCCCATGGCGACACCGGCCACTGGTGCCTTGATTGGTACGCCGGCATCCATCAGCGCCAGGGCGCTGCCGCAGACGCTGGCCATGGAGCTGGAACCATTGGACTCGGTGATCTCAGAGACGACACGAACGGTGTAAGGGAACTCTTCAACGGTGGGCATGATCGCGGCAACACCACGCTTGGCCAGACGGCCGTGGCCGATCTCACGACGCTTGGGGCTACCGACACGACCGGTTTCACCCACGGAGAACGGTGGGAAGTTGTAGTGCAGCAGGAAGTGTTCCTTGCGCTCCCCTTCCAGGGCATCGATGATCTGCGCATCCCGGGCAGTACCGAGTGTGGTAACCACCAGTGCCTGGGTTTCACCGCGCGTGAACAGAGCGGAGCCGTGGGTACGAGGCAGTACACCGGTACGTACGGTAATGGGGCGCACGGTACGGGTATCGCGACCATCAATGCGGGGTTCACCGGAGATGATGCGACCACGGACGATCTTCTTCTCCAGGCTCTCCATCGCTTCACGAACCTTGCCCTCTGACAGCGGCTCGGCGGCCTCTTCGCCACACAGTTTGGCGATAACGCCACTGCGAATTTCACTCAGACGGTCATAGCGAGCCATCTTTTCGGTGATCTGGTAGGCCTCGGTGAAACCCGCTTCCGCTTCGGCACGAACGGCACTAAAGGTACTCTCGTCATGGGGCGGCGCCTGCCAATCCCAGGGCTGGGTGCCGGCCTCTGCAGCGAACTCACGAATCGCCTTGATCACGGCCTGCATGCTGTCGTGACCGAAGATCACGGAACCCAGCATCACCTCTTCGCTGAGGCAGTCGGCCTCAGACTCAACCATCAATACCGCACTCTCGGTACCAGCCACCACCAGGTCCAGCTTGGACTCGGCCAGTTGCTTGCGGTCGGGGTTGAGCACGTAGTTGCCATCCACATAACCGACCCGCGCCGCACCAATCGGGCCGTTGAAGGGCGCGCCGGAAACGGTCAGTGCCGCGGAGGCGCCGATCATGGCGACGATGTCGGGGTTGATTTCAGGGTCGAGGGAGATGACGGTACAGATAACTTGAACTTCGTTGACGAAACCATCGGGGAAGAGTGGACGGATGGGGCGGTCGATAAGGCGGGCGGTGAGGGTTTCATTTTCGCTAGGTCGACCTTCGCGGCGGAAGAAACCTCCGGGGATCTTACCCGCGGCGTAGGTCTTTTCCTGATAATCGACGGTCAGCGGGAAGAAGTCTCTACCTTCCTGGGCATTTTTCGCGGCGACCACGGTAACCAGAACGGTGGTATCTCCCATGCTGGCCATAACGGCACCACTGGCCTGGCGGGCAATCTCGCCGGTCTCCAGGGTGACCTTGTGCTCCCCATACTGGAACTCTTTCTTGACAGGCTTCACTGTTGAATCCTTTTGGGTTATCGCTTACTGGATATACAGCGAAACGGGGAAGGCGGAAAGCAGGTGGGGTGAACGATAGGCGCAGTCAACCAGATGCCTGTATTCTTCTAATCGCCCACTCTCTTCTGTTTCCCGGCTCCCCCGCATCACTGTGACGAACGGTACGGCTTTTCGGTCTTACTTACGCAGACCAAGGCGAGAGATGGTAGAACGGTAACGCTCAACATCTTTCTTCTTCAGGTAGTCCAGCAGCTTGCGGCGCTGGCTTACCATCCGCAGCAGACCACGACGTGAGTGGTGGTCATGGATATGTTCCTTGAAGTGGCCGGAGAGGCCTTCAATATTGGCAGACAGCAGTGCAATCTGCACTTCTGGGGAACCGGTGTCGGTTTCACTTTTGCCAAATTCCTTGATGATGTTGGCGATTTGCTCGTTGCTCAGAGACATCTGGTAAAACTCCTGCGATATATCATACATTTCAGAACGCGAATTTTAACCGTTGTCCCCCCGGGGGAACAAGGTAAATTCGCTGCTTATGCCACCATTAACCCGCGTTAAGCAGGCGTTTGGGGGCGATTCGGCCGTCATCAAGTACAGCCCCGACACCGACGAAACCACCGTCGCTGTCGAACAGACGTACCCACCCTGCGGTGGGGGCCTGTGATACCTGAACCGCCTGTCCCTGTCGAACATAGAACAGACTGCTCTCGGTAAGTGTTACCCCGGGGTATCCCCCCAGGGCGTGATCCGCCGGTAACAGGTGGCGATCAAGTTGTTCTGCGCCCTCTTGCGCCTCGGCACGCAGCGCCTCCATGGTCACCATCGCCTCTTCGGGGAAGGGGCCGACCCGGGTGCGGCGCAGACCGCTGAGGAAAGCACCGCAACCCAGCGCGGCACCGATATCCTCCACCAGGGTGCGTATGTAGGTGCCCTTGGAGCAGTGTACGTAGAGCTCCAGTTCATCACCCTGTAGCCTGGTCAGGGTCAGTTCGTGGATGGTCACCTTGCGCGGTTGCCGTTCCACCTCGATCCCCTGCCGCGCCAGTTTGTAGAGCGGCTGGCCATTCTGCTTAATTGCCGAGTGCATCGGCGGGATCTGCTCGATCTCACCGCGGAATTGTTCCAGTACCACTTCCACCTGCGCCTCGGTCAGTTCCGGCACCGGACGGGTTTCAATGATCTCCCCTTCCGCATCGGCAGTGGTGGTACGGATGCCCAGCTTGCAACTACCCAGGTAGACCTTGTCCGCATCCAGCAGGTAGACCGAGAACTTGGTCGCCTCACCGAGACAGATCGGCAGCATACCGCTGGCCAGTGGATCGAGGTTACCCGTGTGTCCGGCCTTGGCGGCGCGGAACAGGCGTTTTACCTCCTGCAATGCGGCATTGGAGGTAATGCCTAACGGCTTGTCCAGCAGCAGGATGCCGTTGACCCTGCGGCCACGGGATTGTTTCCGGCGCGCCACTTTCGTTAATCCTCGCTGTTCTCTTTATCGCCGGATACGGCTTTGTCGATCAGGGCACTCAGGCGGGAGCCGTGCTCAATAGAACTGTCGAACTGGAAGCGTAACTCGGGCACCACCCGTAACTGCATGCGTTTACCCAGTTCCCGACGCAGAAACCCGCTGGCATGGTTGAGTCCGCTGAGGGTCTGCTTCATATCGTGTTCTGGATTGAGCACGGTAAAAAAGACCTTGGCGACGGCCAGATCCCGGGAGACCTCTACCGCGGAGACGGTCACCATCCCCAGCCGGGGATCATTGATCTCCCGTTGCAGCAGTTCTGCCAGTTCACGCTGGATCTGCTCGCCGACTCGACGGCTGCGACTGAATTCTTTTCCCACGCCCGGTTCTTGCCCCTGTCACGCCCCGTTAGAGGGTGCGCTTGACCTGTACCCGTTCGTAGACTTCGATCTGGTCACCGGCTTTGACGTCATTGTAGTTCTTAACGCCGATACCGCATTCGGTACCTGACTTGACCTCATTGACGTCGTCCTTGAAGCGACGCAGCGATTCCAGCTCACCTTCATAGATCACCACGTTGTCACGCAGTACACGGATCGGGTTGTTACGCTTGACCGTACCGTCGACCACGATACAGCCAGCGATAGCGCCGAACTTCGGTGAACGGAACACATCGCGTACTTCTGCCAGACCGATGATCTCTTCCTTGAACTCGGGTGCGAGCATGCCCGTCATGGCGCTCTTCACCTCGTCGATGAGTTCATAGATGATGCTGTAGTAGTGCAGGTCGACATCCTGCTCTTCAATGATGCGCTTGGCGCCGGCATCGGCACGCACATTAAAGCCGATAACGACGGCATTGGAGGCCACCGCCAGGTGGGCATCCGATTCGCTGATACCGCCGACACCACTAGCGACGATCTTCACACGCACTTCGCTGGTGGAGAGCTTGGTCAGGGCATCGGAGATCGCCTCCAGCGAGCCCTGCACGTCCGCTTTGAGAAGAATATTGAGACTGCGGACCTCCCCCTCTTCCATCTGGGTGAACATGTCATCCAATTTGGCCTTTTGCTGGCGAGCAAATTTAACATCACGGAACTTGCCCTGGCGGAACAGCGCCACTTCACGCGCCTTGCGCTCATCGGCTACCACCACCGCAGAGTCGCCTGCGGAAGGCACGCCAGAAAGACCCAGGATCTCCACCGGAATGGAAGGACCGGCCTCATCGATAGGCTTGCCGTTTTCATCCAGCATGGCGCGTACCCGACCATATTCATGACCGGCGAGGACCATATCGCCACGACGCAGGGTACCGCGCTGTACCAGGATGGAAGAGACCGCACCGCGACCTTTATCGAGACGTGATTCAATGACAATACCGCTGGCCGGACCATCGGCAACTGCCTTCAACTCCAACACCTCGGCCTGGAGCAGAATACCCTCGAGTAATTCATCGACACCGGCACCTGTTTTGGCGGAGACGTGGACAAACATGGTGTCGCCGCCCCAATCCTCAGGGATAACCTCTTCCTGGGCGAGTTCGTTCTTGACCCGATCCGGATCGGCCTCTTCCTTGTCGATCTTGTTGACCGCGATAATCAGTGGCACACCAGCGGCGCGGGCATGCTGAATCGCCTCTTTGGTCTGCGGCATCACGCCATCATCGGCAGCCACCACCAGTACAACCAGGTCAGTCAGCTCCGCACCGCGTGCGCGCATTGCGGTAAACGCGGCGTGACCGGGAGTATCCAGGAAGGTAATCATGCCGCGAGCGGTTTCGACGTGATAGGCGCCGATATGCTGGGTAATACCACCCGCCTCACCAGAAGCGACACGGGTACGACGTATGTAATCAAGAAGTGAGGTTTTACCGTGGTCAACGTGGCCCATGATGGTAACCACTGGAGCACGACTCACTTCGTCACCGTCGGTGACGGTACCCTGAATGATCTCTTCTTCCAGGGCATTTTCCTTCAACAGCACCGGGGTGTGACCCAGCTCTTCGACCACGATAGCCGCAGTCTCCTGATCCAGGACCTGATTGATGGTCACCATGGTGCCCATCCCCATCATTGCCTTGATCACCTCTGCGGCCTTGATCGACATCTTCTGCGACAGTTCACCGACAGTGATCGTCTCAGGAATGGAAACCTCACGCACCACCGGCCCGGTAGGCATTTCAAAGGCGTGCTTACCACCGCTACTACTCACCACGGCCTTGGCAGCACGACCACCACCCTTCTTCTTGCGACGGCCGGTCTTGTCGGAAGCGATGTGCAGTTCACCCTCGCCATCACCTGAACGGCCACGACGACCCTTGCCACGCGGCTTCTTATCAGCGACTTTCGCTTTCTCGGGTTCCGCAGCACGTTTGCGCGGCTCACTCTTGGCAGGCTTGTCCTCTACAGGGGGCGTAGCGACAACTTCCGCCACCGGCTGACTCGCAGCCTCTGCCTCGGCGGCTTTACGCTTGGCCTCCTCTTCTTCAGCTAGACGCTTGGCTTCAGCTTCTTCAGCCTTGCGTTTCGCCTCCTGCTCAGCACGCTGCTTCGCTTCGACCTCGAGTTGTTGCTCCAGGCGCTGCGCCACTTCGCCGTCAATACGCTTATCTTCTTCCGCCTCAACCAGGCTGCGCTTGACGTAGGTGCGTTTTTTGCGCACCTCGACGGTTACGGTTTTGCCCTTGCTAACGCTGGAACCACCGACTTTCAGTTCGCTGGTGGTACGGCGCTTAAGGGTGATCTTCTTCGGCCCTGCGTCGGTCTCGGCCTCTTTACCTTCGGTACCGTGCTTTTGACGTAGAAAATTAAGCAGCGTGACTTTCTCATCGTCGCTGATGATGTCATCTGCCTTTCTCGAACCGATACCAGCATCTTTCAACTGCCCAAGCAGTCGATCGACCGGAACCCCAATCGTCTCAGCAAATTGTGTGACGGTAACCTCTGACATTTAACCTGTACTCCTGCCCTTCAGCCTTCTTCCTGCTCGTCTGCAAACCAGGGGGCACGCGCTGTCATAATCAACTTCGCGGCACGCTCTTCATCCATACCATCAAGTTCCATCAGGTCGTCAACAGCCTGCTCGGCCAGTTCATCCATGGTCGTGACGCCGATCTTTGCCAGCGCTTCGGCCAGCTCCGAATCCATCCCTTCCATTTCCAGAAGACTCTGCTCCGGTTCGGCACCACCGTGCTCTTCGTTGCTAATCTCTTCTGTCACCAGAATATCTTTGGCACGCGCGCGAAGCTCTTTGACGATGGTTTCGTCGAACTCTTCAATTTCCAGCATTTCTGCTTCAGGCACATAGGCGATCTCCTCAACACTGGAGAAACCTTCCTGCACCAGAATACCGGCGACCTCTTCGTCCACATTCAGCTTTTCGTGGAACAGGCTTACCAGTGCCTTGATTTCCGATTCGCTCTTTTCCTCTGCCTGCGCTTCGGTCATAACGTTCAGTTCCCAACCAGTCAATTCACTGGCAAGACGTACGTTCTGACCGCCGCGACCGATGGCCTGGGAGAGTTGCTCTTCGTCGACCGCGATATCCATGCTGCCTGAATCTTCATCAACCACGATGGATTGCACTTCAGCCGGAGCCATTGCATTAATCACGAACTGAGCCGGGTTGTCATTCCACAATACGATGTCGACACGCTCGCCGTTGACCTCATTGGTCACTGACTGCACACGTGAACCACGCATACCGACGCAGGCGCCTACAGGATCAATACGCTGATCGTTGGAACGCACCGCAATCTTGGCACGCAGACCCGGATCACGGGCAGCACCCATGATGTCGATGAGACTGTCGGCGACCTCAGGGACTTCAAGCTTGAACAGTTCAATGAGGAATTCAGGACTGGTGCGGCTGACGAACAGCTGCGGACCACGCGGTTCGGAGCGAACATCAAAAAGATAGCCACGTAAGCGGTCGCCAGGACGCACCGGCTCACGCGGGATCATCTGGTCACGCGAGATCAGGGCTTCGATGTTATTGCCCAGATCGAGGATCACATTACCGCGGTCGATACGCTTGACCACACCATTAATCAGCTCACCGATACGACCTCTATAAGCTTCGACCACCTGGGCACGTTCTGCCTCGCGCACCTTCTGCACGATGACCTGCTTGGCGGTCTGTGCAGCAATACGACCAAACTCAACCGATTCGGTATCATCTTCGACAAATTCACCCGGCTGAATCTCCGGCTCGTCGATCTGTGCGGCGCTCAGGGTGATCTGGCGCTCGGGGTGTTCCAGTTGTTGGGTCTCGCTGTCATCAATGACTTCCCAACGACGGAAGGTTTCGTAATCGCCGGTTTCGCGATCGATCTGGACGCGGATATCAACCTCACCACCGTGCTTCTTTTTGGTGGCGGTGGCCAGAGCTATCTCCATTGCCTCGAAGATAATCTCTTTATCAACGCCTTTCTCGTTGGAAACTGCATCAACAACCAGCAGGATCTCTTTGTTCATAAAACAGCCTCTAAACTGCCCTTCAACATGAATCCCAAAACGGGATCCTATCTCGTATGTGTAATCGTCAGACGATTACTTCCATTCGTGGACCAGGTTCGCCTTCTCTATCCCATCCAGCGGTACTGCGTACTCAACCCCGTCCACTTCAATCAAAACCTTGCCGTCACTCACAGCGTGCATCCGACCCTTAAACCGACGTCGCCCTTCCAGCGGGGTCCGCAAACGGAGGTCCACCAGCGAACCAGCGTAACGGCGAAAATGCGCCTCGGTGAAAAGCGGCCGATCGAGTCCTGGCGAAGAGACCTCCAGGGTGTACTCACCCGTGATCGGATCTTCCACATCCAGCACCGCACTGACCTGATGACTGACCTCGGCACAGTGCTCAACACCGATACCATCCTCATGGTCGATATAGATCCGCAATACCGAATGCCTGCCCTGAGACAGGTGCTCGATTCCGACCAACTCAAAACCCAGCGCGGTAACCGCGGGCTCGATGATCGCCTGCAACTGCGCACTTGCCTGAGCCATCTTTTCTCCGGAAACAAAAAATGGGCCCAAGGCCCATCTTCTTACATCACTTATGGCGCGGGATTATAGCGCCTTTGGCCACGCCCGTCACCCGTCCCACCTAACAAAAAGCCCCGAATTCGGGGCCTCATGCGCTCAGGCAGGCAGCCTTGAATCTGCCCGTCTGATAAATGTGGTAGCGGGGGTAGGATTTGAACCTACGACCTTCGGGTTATGAGCCCGACGAGCTACCGAGCTGCTCCACCCCGCAATCGATGGCGCGTATACTACAGAAGCGGTAAGGGCGGCGCAAGCCTGCGGGGAAATTAACGTTTTTGCAGGTGCTGCCGCAGGTCGTGACGGTAGATAAACCCGGGCAGTGCAAAGACCAGAAACAGACAGAGGGTCACCGCATAGAACTCCCAGTCCTGGGAATAGATCTCACCGTTGAGCTTCTTCTCCATCCCCAGGGTGATCGCACCGGCGACAAAATAGAGCACCAGCCACTCCAGCCAGCGCCACCAGGCGCGCTTGTGGCCGTCGGCGGGACGGGCAACGAAGAAGATGCGCTCACTCAGCCAGGGCAGGTTGGCGCTGATGAAGGCGATGGCGATGATCAGCCAGCCAGTCTGTACCGCGGTCATGCTGTAACTCCAATATGAAACAAAACGCCCCGGCCAGGCCGGGGCGCCACATTAAAACATATTCGGGCAGGAGGGCAAAACGCCGCGCCTAGACCCCAAGGGCCTGACGGCAGAGCGCCATCAGGGGACCGGGGAAGGCCCCCAACCAGAGAATTGCCAGCGCGTTGGCGCTGAGTACCGCAGCCACATTGGGCAGAGGACGGAATGAGCTCTCATCCTGCGGGCTGTCGAAATACATCAGCTTGATCACGCGCAGGTAGAAGAAGGCACCAATCACCGAGAAGACCACCGCCAGAATCGCCAACCAGGTCTGCTGGGCATCGACCACCGCCTGCAGCACACTCAGCTTGGCCCAGAAACCGACAAACGGCGGCACCCCGGCCATAGAGAGCATGATGAACATCATCATCAGGGCAAACCAGGGATTGCGCTGGTTCAGCCCCTTGTAGTCATCCAGGGAGTCGGCCTCAAAACCGGCACGGCTCATCAGGATCACCATACCAAAGCCACCCAGCCCCATGACCACGTAGGTAATGGCGTAGAACATACCGGCGGCATAGCCCTGCTGGGTTCCGGCAATGACACCGAGCAGCAGGAAGCCCGCATGGGAGATACCGGAATAGGCAAGCATCCGTTTGATGTTGCTTTGGGCGATGGCGACCACATTACCCACACCGATGGAGAGTACCGCCAGTAGCACCAGGATATCGTGCCACTGCACCTGCAGGTTGGATAGCCCGTCGACCATCAGACGCATCAGCATGGCAAAGGCCGCCAGCTTCGGTGCGGTGCTCAGGTATTGAGTCACCACCGTCGGTGCACCGTGATAGACGTCGGGTACCCACATGTGGAACGGCACCGCACCCAGTTTGAAGGCAACCCCCACCAGCAGGAACACCAGACCGAAGGCCAGCAAGGTTTTATCGTTGTTCCCACTCGCTACGGCGCGACTCATGTCTCCCAGATCCAGGGTGCCGGTAACGCCATAGAGCATCGACATACCGTAGAGCAGCATCGCTGAGGCCATGGCACCGAGGACGAAGTACTTCATCGCCGCCTCCGCCGCAATGCGGTTGTCACGCTGCATCGCCACCATCGCGTAGAGGGAGAGCGACATCAGCTCCAGACCCAGATAGATGGTGAGCAGGCTATGGGCCGAGATCATCACCATCATCCCCAGCACGCCGAACAGGGCCAGGACGAAGAACTCACCGCGATACATGCCACGCTCACGCAGATAGCTGTTGCAGTAGAGGAATACGGTGAAGACGGCGATATAGACGCTCATCTTCAATACCCCGGCCATCGGATCGAGGACAAAGGTATCGCTAAAGGTCAGTTCGCGGGTGGTGCTATAGAGCGACAGGCTGAGGATAAAGGCGATCACCAGAGTGGCCTGACTCAGCAGGTAGGTCACCACCCGATTCTTCTCGCTCAGGTATAGGTCGAGAATCATGATCAGCGAAGCCATGCCGAGAACAAACATCTCGGGCAGTGCAGGCAGGAAGTTGGGCATGTCGAAATACATTCTTGCGAAACTCCGTTAAATAGCGCCGCTGATCGGCAGTTTGGAAACACCGATATGCGCCAGCAGATGTTGTACCGTCGCATCCATCACTTCCAGCAGCGGTGCGGGCCACAGACCCAGCAGCAACACGCTCAGGGCGAGGATTGCGAGGAAGAGGAACTCACGGGAGTTGATATCGCTCAGGGCGGCCACCTTATCGTTGCGCACCTCACCGTAGATCACCCGCTTGACCATCCACAGGGTGTAGGCAGCACCGACGATCAGGGTAATCGCAGCGGTGAAAGCGAGCCAGAAGTTGGCCTTGAAGGCGCTCAGGATAACCATGAACTCGCCGACGAAGCCTGCGGTACCCGGCAGGCCGGCGTTGGCCATGGCGAAGAAGACCATGAAACCGGCGAACTTGGGCATCGAGTGCACCACGCCACCGTAATCGTTGATCTGGCGTGAGTGCAGACGGTCATACATCACGCCGACGCAAAGGAACATTGCACCGGAGACGAAACCGTGGGAGATCATCTGCACCAGACCACCCTCCATGCCCATGGCGGCACCGTTGTAGCTACCGTTATGCGCCTCAGCGATGCGCCAGGCGATAAAGAAGCCGAGGGTAACGAAACCCATGTGCGAAATGGATGAGTAGGCGATGAGCTTTTTCATGTCCTGCTGCACCAGCGCCACGAAACCGATATAGACCACCGCGATCAGCGACAGGGCGATCATCAGCCAGTCAAGGGCGTGGCTGGCATCGGGCACGATGGGCAGGGAGAAGCGGACGAAGCCGTAGGCGCCCAGCTTCAGCATAATTGCCGCCAGGATCACCGAACCGCCGGTGGGTGCCTGAACGTGGGCGTCCGGCAACCAGGTGTGTACCGGCCACATCGGCACCTTCACCGCAAAAGCGATAAGGAAGGCAAGGAAGATCCAGATCTGCGGATTGGCCGCGATCCTGGCCGCATGGTAATCAAGGATGGAGAAGCTACCGGTGTGGAAGTAGAGCCACAGCAGCGCAACCAGCATGAATACGGAACCGAAGAAGGTGTAGAGGAAGAACTTGAGGGTAGCATAGACCCGGTTGTCGCCACCCCAGACACCGATCACGATAAACATCGGGATCAGCATCGCTTCCCAGAAGACATAGAACAGCATGGCGTCGAGCGCGGCAAAGACTCCGATCATCAGACCTTCCATGATCAGGAAGGCGGCCATGTACTGGGCGGGCTTGTTCTTGATCACCTCCCAGCCGGCGATCACCACGATCACGGTCATGAAGGTGGTGAGCAGGATCAGCGGCATGGAGATACCGTCGACACCCAGGGAGTAGTTGATCTGGAAGCTCTCAATCCAGGGCGCCAGTTCGGTGAACTGCATCTGGTAGGTCGCGGTGTCAAAACCGGTGTAGAGCGGAATGGAGATGATGAAGGTCAACAACGCGACCAGCAGCGACAGCACCTTGGCCTCGAGACCGGTACGTCCGCTTCCAATCAACATCACCAGCAGGCCGCCGATAATCGGCGTCCAGATGACCAGACTCAGCAGTGGCAAATCAGCAAACATGCACCCTACCCTTGTTTAGTTTCTTCTTAATCTCAAATGACCACAAACAGGCCGAACATTGCCAGCAGGCCGATAATCATGGCGAAGGCATAGTGATAGAGGTAGCCGGTCTGGACATGCCGCACCACCGAGGCGGTGATCCCCACCAGACGGGCGGAACCGTTAACCATCAAACCGTCAATCAGCGCGACATCACCGCCTTTCCACAGACCGTTACCCAGACGCAGGCTGCCGCCAC
>JBNKBG010000045.1:0-21523 GCA_050287105.1 Thiohalomonadaceae bacterium | reverse complement strand
ACATTCGCTCGTCCCTCGCCCAGGCCCAGGCTGAAGCCCAGCCCGCCTTCCACACCATTGGGGAACTGCTGCGCACACGTCGCCTACCTGAGCGGGTCCCCATCGCTCTCAAACTGGCCTTTGCCTTCGCCTTCCTCATCGCAACAGGCATGGTGGCACTGGGAATCCTTGTCGGCACCAATCAGACTGCCCTGCTTGAGCAACAGATGAACCAGCACGGTGCCACGCAGGTACAACAACTCTCGGAGAGTGCCCGTGAACCCCTGCTAGCGAATGACACCCTCAACCTTGAACTGTTAACCCACAACCTCACGCTAAGTGAGGGAATTATGGGCGCGGCGGTATACAGCGAAGAGATGAAGATAGCTGCCCGCGAAGGTGCCGTACCGGCCCTTTCACAGGATAAGACAGCGGTCAGCACCATCAACAAGAACATCGATGTCTACCGTTGGGAGCTGCCGCAAGAGGGCATAGACCAGGCGTTAATCTCCTACCTGTCGCCAATAACCTTCCGTGACATCACCGTAGGCTATACCCTGATCACCTTCGACTACTCGCTACTGAGTTACGCCAAGTACGAAACCATCGCAACCGTGGTAAGTACCGTCTTCCTGATGCTGCTCTTAACCACCGGCATCTCCTATTACCTTGGTCAGCGCTTTACCCGCCCCATCAACAAACTGGTCGAGGTCTGCGAGGCCTATGCAGAAGGTCAGTACGAATACCGTGTTCATGAAACTCGCAACGACGAAATCGGTGTACTGATGGAATCGCTCAACGGCATGGGAGAAAGCCTGTTACGCAAGGAGCAGGTAGAACAGGTCTTCTCCCGTTATGTCTCGCCACAGGTGGCCCGCCGCGCTATTGAGGACATTGAACATACCGATCATCTGGAACTGGGGGGGCAGCATGTTACCGCCAGCGTCCTGTTTGCCGACATCGTCGGTTTCACCAGTCTGTCGGAAAACATGTCACCGCAGGAGATCAGCACCCTGCTCAACCTCTATTTCAGCAACATCGCCCGTACCGTGCACTTCTGCCACGGTCACATCGATAAATACATGGGCGATTGCGCGATGATCGTCTTTGGCGTCCCCGAGGAGCACGAGGAACATGCTTTCTACGCCCTCTCCTGCGCCTGGATGATTCTGGAACTTATTCGGCAGATGAATCAGCTGCGTAGCGCTCGTGGACTGACCACGGTAGAATTCCGTATCGGCGTCAACAGCGGCACCATGCTGGCAGGTAACATGGGTTCGGCTGAACGCATGGAATACACCGTAGTCGGCGATTCAGTAAACCTGGCCTCGCGCCTGTCACACGCAGGTGTACCCGGCCAGGTCATTGTTACCGGCGATATGCTGGATCAACCAGAACTGGTTGGGCGCATCGTTACCACCCACCGCGGCAAGATCAAACTGCGCGGTAAAAAGGAGCAGATTTCCATTTTCCACATTCGCGACATCCACGATCCATTCCGTGCCAACATGCTGGAGGAGATCCGCAATATCCTGCAGAACAGTGATCTGGAGGTGGCATGAGATCGGCACGACTGTTGTGGCTGCTTGTCCCACTTCTGCTGCAAACCGGCTGTACCGTTTTCACCAGTTATCAAGAGGGCGAAACCCAGATAAACCAGTGGATCAAGGAGAAGCAGTACGGTAAGGCGCTGAAGTCCCTGGCCAACGTTGATCCCACCGATCCAGACTACTCCACTGCGGCCAAAAAGCGCAAACAGGTGGAGGCACTGGCCGCCAGTTACGAACACGATGTACGGCAGAAGAACGAGCGTTTACTGGAAGACGGCAAATGGGCCGCTGCGCTGGACAGTTACGACGATGCCCTGGATCGCCTGCCGGATAGTGCCGTACTCAAAGATGGTCTTGCCCTGTTGCATCAGCGACAGACACGTGAACTGGAACGTCTGGAACTGAAACGACTGTTTGGCTATGGCGCCTGGCTCAAGGAGGTACTCCCCGTCTTTGACGATCTGGTCCGCGTTGACCCGCGCAGCAGCGAAGCAAGGGCGCGACAACAACGTATGCGCAGGGAGGCCGACTCACTTGCCGATGAACTGACCCAATACGGTAACCGTGCGCTGGCCAACAATCAGCTGGATACCGCAGAAAGACTACTCGTGCTGGCCTCGCAGCTGAGCGATACGCCAACGATTCAGGAGAGCCTGAAAAATCTGAAGCAGCAAAAAATTGAAACCAAACAGCACCAGCAGGTCCTTGAACTAAAACGCAAGCGCGTTACTGACCGCTTGCTCAAGGAGTTCGACAAAAGTTACAACGAGAAAGCATTCTCCCGTAGTCGAGATCAGTTGCAGGCGCTGGGGGAAGCCGGTCTGGAAAGGGACCAGTACAACAAACTACAGACGAAACTACAGCGGGCGATCGATCGGGAAGCTGGTCGCCTGATGCGCGAAGGTGTGAATGCTTACAGCCGTGGTCAGTTCGAACTGGCGATAAAACAGTGGAAAGAGGTACTGGAACTGCAACCGGACAACAAACAGGCCAGTGAGAGTCTGCAACGTGCTGAAAAGGTTCTTGAGCGCGTGCAGGAGTTGCGCGTCAAACAGGCCGGTGAATAGATAGCACCACAATAAAAAAGCCGCCTTTAAGGCGGCTTTTTTTTAGCCATCCATTGCTACTACTGCTCAATCCCTACCGCATCGACCTTCTGCAAGCCCCTCGGCAATTTGTTGCCACGGCGTCCGCGCTCACCGAGATAGTGCTCCAGATCAGCCCCCTTCAGGGTGACATGACGTTTGCCTGCGTAGATCACCAAACCGCATCCGCCGCTTAGCACCGCTGCACCCACCACGTACTCCTCGCGGGAACTCGCCTTAGCCGAAGGAATACCGATAATCTTGTTACCCTTACCTCTAGGCATCTGCGGCAACTCCTTGATCGGGAAGACCAGCAGGCGTCCCTCATTGGTCACGGCAGCGATCAGGTCGTTTTCATAATCGTGTACCCGTTGCGGCGCAACGACTTTGGCACCACTGGGCAGTTTCAGTACCGCCTTACCCGCCTTGTTACGCCCCTGCATCTCTTCCAGTTTGGCGACGAAGCCATAGCCCGCGTCACTGGCGAGCAGATAGAGGTCCTGTTCTGCCCCCATCATTACCGCTTCGAAGGTGGCTCCGGCAATGGGATTGACCCGCCCGCTCAAGGGCTCGCCCTGACCACGAGCAGAAGGCAGAGTATGTGCTGGCAGGGAGTAGCTGCGCCCAGTGGAATCGAGGAAGGTCGCCAACTGGTTACTCTTGCCAACAGCACTATCCTTGAAGCCGTCGCCTGCCTTATAGCTCAGTCCCGCTGCATCCACATCGTGTCCTTTGGCAGCACGCACCCAGCCCTTCTCCGACAGCACCACGGTAACCGGCTCTGCCGCAATCAGCGCCGTCTCATTCATCGCCTGGGCCGCCTCACGCTCAACCAGCGGCGAGCGACGCTCATCGCCATACTCTTCCGCATCGGCGATCAGTTCATTCTTCACCAGGGTTTTGAGACGGCGATCGGAACCGAGAATCTTCTCCAGTTCCGCCTTCTCTGCGGCAAGTTCGTCCTGCTCACCACGGATCTTCATCTCCTCCAGCCGCGCCAGTTGGCGCAGACGGGTATCAAGGATGAAGTCGGTCTGGGTCTCACTCAGCTTAAAGCGCTTCATCAGTACCTTTTTCGGCTCATCCTCGGTGCGGATGATTTTGATCACCTCGTCAAGATTGAGGAAGGCGATGAGCAAACCGTCGAGCAGGTGCAGACGCTTGTCGACCTTCTCCAGCCGGTGCTCCAGACGCCGACGTACCGTCTGCTGGCGGAACTGCAACCACTCCTGCAGCATCTGTTTCAGGTTCTTGACCTGGGGACGACCATCCAGACCAATGACATTCATGTTTATCCGGTAACTCTTTTCCAGATCGGTGGTGGCAAAGAGGTGGTCCATCAACTGTTCCAGATCGACACGGTTGGAGCGCGGCACGATCACCAGACGGGTCGGATTCTCATGGTCCGACTCATCGCGCAGATCTTCCACCATCGGCAGTTTCTTCGCCTGCATCTGTGCGGCGATCTGCTCCAGCATCTTGGCCCCGGAGACCTGATGCGGCAGTGCGGTGATAACGATGTCGCCATCCTCCTTCTCCCAACGGGCGCGCATACGTACGCTACCGTTGCCGCTCTGGTACATCTTCAATATATCGTTGCGCGAGGTGATGATCTCCGCTTCGGTCGGATAGTCTGGCCCCAAAACGTGTTCACACAGCTCATCAACACTGGTCTTCGGCGCTTCCAGCAGCCGGATACAGGCGCTGGCGACCTCGCGCAGGTTGTGCGGTGGAATATCGGTGGCCATGCCCACGGCAATTCCGGTGGTGCCGTTGAGCAAGACGTTTGGTACTCGAGAGGGCAGAACTTTTGGTTCGTCCAGCGTGCCATCGAAGTTGGGCGACCAGTCAACCGTGCCCATGCCCACTTCGGACAACAGCAATTCAGAGAAACGCGCCAGACGCGCCTCGGTGTAACGCATCGCGGCGAAGGATTTGGGATCATCAGGGGCACCCCAGTTTCCCTGTCCATCCACCAGTGGATAGCGGTAGGAGAAGGGCTGCGCCATCAGCACCATCGCCTCATAACAGGCGGAGTCGCCATGGGGATGGTATTTACCCAGTACGTCACCCACGGTGCGCGCCGACTTCTTGTACTTTGACTCGGCCTTGAGGCCCAGCTCCGACATGGCGTAGATGATGCGCCGTTGCACCGGCTTGAGACCGTCGCCGATATTGGGCAGGGCGCGGTCCATGATGACGTACATGGAATAGTCGAGATAGGCCTTCTCGGTAAAATCCCGTAGCGGCTGCTGCTCGACGCCTTCGTAACTGATCTCGGTTGTATCGCTCATTGTTTTATCCGTGGTAATTGCTCGCTGCCGTTACACCTCGGCCATGTCGCCTTTCTTTTCCAGCCAGGTACGGCGCTCTGATGCACGCTTCTTCGCCAGAAGCATATCCATGATCTGGTTGGTGTCGTCCCCTGCCTTGATGGTCAGTTGCACCAGGCGTCGGGTATCGGGGGCCAGTGTGGTTTCACGTAACTGCTTGGGATTCATCTCACCCAGACCCTTGAAGCGGGTGACCGAGATCTTGCCGCGCTTCTTCTCTGCGGCGATGCGATCCAGTACCCCCTTACGCTCGCTATCGTCGAGGGCGTAGAAGGTCTCCTGGCCAATGTCGATACGGAACAGCGGCGGCATCGCCATGTAGACATGACCGGCCTGCACCAGTGGGCGGAAGTGACGTACAAACAGGGCGCACAACAGGGTGGCGATGTGCAGGCCGTCCGAGTCGGCATCGGCGAGGATGCAGACCTTGCCGTAACGCAGGCCGTCCAATTTGTCGGAACCAGGATCAACGCCAATGGCGATAGCGATGTCGTGCACCTCCTGGGATGCCAGTACTTCGTTGGGATCGACCTCCCAGGTGTTCAGGATCTTGCCGCGCAGCGGCATGATCGCCTGGAACTCCTTGTCCCGCGCCTGCTTGGCGGAACCACCCGCGGAATCGCCCTCCACCAGGAACAGTTCGGTGCGCGCCAGATCGGAGCTGGAACAGTCCGCCAGCTTTCCTGGTAGCGCCGGTCCCTGAGTGATCTTCTTGCGCGCCACCTTCTTGCCTGCGCGCAGACGGCTCTGGGCGCTGGAGATGGCGAGTTCGGCCAGTTGCTCACCCAGGTCGTGGTGCTGGTTGAGCCAGAGAGAGAAGGCATCCTTGACCACGCCGGAGACAAAAGGCGCGCACTCACGGGAGGAGAGCCGCTCCTTGGTCTGGCCGGAGAATTGCGGGTCCTCCAGCTTGACCGAGAGGATGTAGCTGACCTTGTCCCAGACATCTTCCGGGGCCAGCTTGACCCCACGCGGCAGCAGGTTACGGAATTCGCAGAACTCGCGCATCGCCTCGGTCAGGCCGGTACGCAAGCCGTTGACGTGGGTACCGCCCTGGGCGGTCGGCACCAGATTGACATAGCTCTCGGTGACCGCCTCGCCCCCCTCCGGCAGCCAGACCAGGGCCCAGTCCACGGCTTCGGTGGTCCCGGCCATGCTGCCGAGGAACGGCTCCTCTGGCAGGGTCAGCGCCTGCTGCAACTCGTCGATGAGGTAATCACGCAGCCCATCCTCGTAGAACCACTCCTCGCTCTCACCGCTGGCCTCGTCCTTGAAACGAACGCGCAGGCCGGGACAGAGCACCGCCTTGGCCCGCAGTACATGACGCAGCCGCGGCACGGAGAACTTTGGGGAATCGAAATATTTGGGATTGGGCCAAAAGTGCAGCGTGGTACCGGTGTTACGTTTACCGACGGTACCGATCTCCTTCAGTTTGGAGGACTTTTCACCATCCTTGAAGCCGATGGCGTACTCCTTGCCATCGCGGCGGATCTTCACCTCCAGCTTCTGCGACAGGGCGTTGACCACCGATACACCGACCCCATGCAGACCACCGGAAAACTGGTAGTTCTTGTTGGAGAACTTACCGCCCGCGTGCAGCTTGGTCAGGATCACCTCGACCCCGGGGATCTTCTCCCGCGGATGGATGTCCACCGGCATGCCACGGCCATCATCGCTGACCTCCAGTGACTGGTCCTTGAACAGGGTGACCTCAATGGTCGTCGCGTGACCGGCGATCGCCTCGTCCACCGAGTTATCGATCACCTCCTGGGCGAGATGGTTGGGCCGTTCTGTCTGGGTATACATACCGGGGCGCTTGCGCACCGGCTCAAGTCCGGAGAGGACTTCTATCGACTCTGCTGTGTAATCATTCGCCATTGCGTTATAGATTCTTGGTATGAAACAAACCGCGCCATCATAGCGCAAATTCCCGTATCGATGACAAACCGACCGGGAGAGTGTGACCGGATTCAATCACCGGGGGCCAAAATGAAAACAGGCGAGCGGCCCGCGCCGTTCGCCTGTCGCACTGCTCAGGGGCGTCGCATCAATCCAGCTTGACGCCCAGACGCCGCGCCACCTCTTCGTAGGCCTCGACCACGCCACCAAGCCCCTGGCGGAAGCGGTCCTTATCCAGCTTCTCACGGGTATCCTTATCCCACAGACGGCAGCCGTCGGGGGAGAACTCATCACCCAGCAGCACCTCGCCGTTGAAGCGCCCGAACTCCAGCTTGTAGTCCACCAGCAGCATGCCGCCATCGAGGAACAGCTTTTTCAGCACCTCATTGACCTTGAAGGTCAGGGCCTTCATCTGTTCGATCTCCGCCTCACTCGCCCAGCCGAAGGTACGGATGTGGTAATCGTTGATCATCGGGTCATGCAGCGCGTCGTTCTTGAGGAAGAACTCGAAGGTCGGCGGGTTGAGGTCCATACCATTCTCCACCCCCAGACGGCGCACGATAGAGCCAGCGGCGATGTTCCGTACCACACACTCCACGGGCATCATATCGAGTTTTTTCACCAGCGCTTCGTCATCAGCAAGCAACTTGACGAAATGGGTTTTGACCCCGGCCTCTTCCAGCTTCTGCATAATGAAGGCGTTGAACTTGTTGTTCACCATCCCCTTGCGCTCAAGCTGCTCCACCTTCTCGCCATCAAAAGCAGAAGTATCGTTACGGAAATGCAGAATCAACAACTCCGGATCGGCGGTGGTATAGACCGATTTGGCCTTGCCCGCATACAGTTCAGCCTTTTTTTCCATCGATATTCCCCAGTAGTACCATGATGATGATTAACTGATCTCTCGCCAGGAGAGCCCCTCTTCCTGATCCGCCAGGGCAACCCAGTCGGTTTCGCAACCCAGTGCGCCACTTAGCGCTGCCGCAGCAAGTTCAGGCGAATTGTTGGTCTCACTCAGATGCGCTGCCACCAGATGCTGTAGCGCCGAGGTATCCAGCTGTTGCAGGATCGCCGCCGCCTGCTCGTTACTCAGGTGACCGAGGGCGCTGGCAATGCGTTGCTGTAGATGCGGCGGGTAGGGTCCGTTGCGCAGCATCTCACGGTCATGATTGCACTCCAGGATCAGGGCGTCGCAGCCGCTCAGCTGTCGCTGGATGTGCGTCGTGGTCAGACCCGTATCGGTTAACAGTCCCAGACGATGCTCACCGTCGCTAAAAACAAACTGGCACGGTTCACGCGCATCGTGCGGCACCGGAAACGGGGCCACTTCGAGATCGCCAATGGCAAACCGTGCGTGGCAGTTGAGTATGTGGCGCTCGGGCAATTCACCAAGCCGTTTTTCCGCTGCCCGCGCCGTACCTGCGGTCAACCAGATCGGTAGCTTGTACTTACGCGCCAGTGCCCCGGCCCCACCAAGGTGATCACCATGCTCGTGGGTCAACAGGATAGCCGTTAGCGAGTCCCCTGCCACACCCATTCGTGCCATACGCAGTTCCAGCTCGCGCACGGAAAATCCACAATCGACCAGCAGTCGGGTCCTGCCCTGTTCGACAAGTGTCGCATTGCCCTTGCTACCGCTACCAAACAGGGCAAAGCGCATCGCTACTGTAACGACTCCTGCAGGCGCTGCAGGAGTGGTACCGCCAGTTTCTCTTCTACCGGCTTACCCTGTTCATCGAGCACACGGATGGTGGTGCTCTGATCGCCGCTGATTTTCAGCCGCCACTGCTTCTGGTCGGCCTTGGCCACATCACTGCTGAAGAGACTGCTGAGCCAGTTCTTGTCCCTGGCGGCGAGAACCGATTCTACACGGGAGACATAATAGAGACCTTCGCTGCGATTACGATCCTCGACCACCAGTCCGATACGGTCCAGGGCAAGGCCAACCAGGCGCCAGGAGCGGCTGAAGTTCTCGTGCATCACCAGGGTGCTACCCTTGAGTTGGGTGCGCGACTCCTCCTTCTTCGCCGCAGACTGCAGCACGGAATTGGCAACATCCACATCACCACCGAGGAACAGTACCAGTCTGTTCAGGATCTCGTTTTCCAGCTCGGGATCGGAGGCGCGGGGCTGCCAGGCGGTTTGCGCAAAACCTTCCACCTCACCTGTCACCACATTTTTCAGTCCATAGTGGGTGAGGAACAGCTCGGTTCGATTGTTACCTGTCGGTTCCACACGCATGCGGTACTTATCGCGGGTATCCGCGGCATAGGCATTTTTGAATACCTTCTTCACCATATCGGCGATGAAACCGCCCGGTGCATCGGCGCGGTTCTCGCCCCATTCGGTCTCCATAATACCCACCCGGGGCTCATCCTTGGCCAGTTGCAGGCCGATGGTGGACCAGAACTTGCGGAACTGCGGCCAAAGTTTTGCGGTACTGGCATCGATTACCAGCCAGCGGGTACTGCCATCACGGGCGATACGAATCCCCTTGCCACGCAGCAGCTTGCGCCCTTCGATGGCAGCAACGCTGTTGACCTCGGGGATATTCTCGCTCCCGCCATCGACCGGAGTAGAGAGATCCGGCGGCACTTCCAGCGGCGGCAGGGTTTTCGCCCCTTCGTAGTCGATGCGACCATTACTGGCACCGCCACTGCAGGCGACGACGGCAAAACAAACTGCTGCCAGCAGGGGCAGACGATATACATTAACGATCAATCTATTTTCCTCTTACAGTACGCCGCCGGCCTTGAGCGCCTGGCGTACAGTATCGTGGTATTTCTCGGAAAGCAGGGTCAGCGGCAGGCGGATGCCTGGCGGAATCAGCCCCATCTCATACATGGCCCATTTGACCGGGATCGGGTTGGCCTCGACAAACAGGTTCTTGTGCACCGGCATCAACCTGTCATTGATCGCACTGGCACGGTCGAAATCACCCGCCAGGGCAGCGGCACACATTTCGTGCATATCCCTTGGTGCTACGTTGGCGGTAACAGAAATTCCACCCTTGCCACCCAGGCGCATCAGCTCCAGAGTGGTCGCGTCGTCACCGCTGAAAACATCGAGTTTGTCACCACAGCGCTCGATCAGTTCCTTACCGCGAACCATATCGCCAGTGGCATCCTTGATCCCAACGATGTTGGAGATCTCCGCCAGGCGCTCCACCGTCTCATTCAGCATGTCACAGGCGGTACGTCCAGGCACGTTGTAGAGGATCTGCGGGATCGGCACTGCTTCGGCCACCGCCTTGAAGTGGCGGTAGAGCCCTTCTTGAGTTGGCTTGTTGTAGTACGGGGTCACCAGCAAACAGGCGTCGGCACCGGCCTGCATCGCACAGCGGGTCAGATCGATGGCCTCGCGGGTAGAGTTGGCGCCGGTACCGGCAATGATCGGCAGACGCCCCTTACTCAGCTCCACCGCACGACGGATCAGGTCGCAGTGCTCCTTGTGATCCAGGGTTGCCGACTCACCGGTTGTACCGACCACTACCAGTGCGTCAGTACCATTCTCTACATGGAACTCCACCAACTGGGCAAAGCTCTGATCATCGATCGTGCCATCGTCCCGCATGGGGGTCACCAGAGCCACCATACTGCCGTGAAACATACACCACTCCAGAAAGGGAAAATCAATCGTGCATGGTACTTGGGCGCCCACTTTCTGACAAGGGAACCGCAGCAAATACGCCCCATCAGGAAACACGCGGGGCTGGATTCAGCGGTAGCAAATGGTGATAGACTAGAAACACCCTGATGGTTGCCATGTCTGTGACCGAAAGCCTTGCCGGAGAAACCGCAAACGATGAATTCCACCACCAAGCAGTATTTGGTCATTTCTGCCCTGGGCGAAGACAAGCCGGGCATCGTCAAGAACATCACCCGTCCCATTACCGAAGCCGGGGCCAATATCCTCGATAGCCGTATGACCATTCTCGGTGGCGAGTTCGCCATCCTGATGATGATTGAGGGCAGTTGGGATACCCTGGCCAAGCTGGAGAACCTGCTCCCCTCGCTGCAGAAAAAGCATGACCTGACCATCCTCAGCAAGCGCACCAGCGACCAGCGTCAGGACCCGAACGCACTACCCTACACGGCCAATATCGTTTCCCTGGACCACCCGGGTATCGTCACCCAGCTTGCAGAATTCTTCTCCAACCGCAATATCAATATCCAGGACCTCTATACCGACAGCTACAATGCCGCCCACACCGGCACACCGATGTTCACTGCCACCCTGACCGTGAACATTCCGGGCACTATCTCCATTGCCACGCTGCGCGAAGAGTTCCTCGACTTTTGTGATAGTCTCAATCTTGACGGCATCCTTGAACCGAGCAAAGGCTAGGGTGTCGAAACGGGAAACAGTGCAAACGGAGAAAACAACGCGATGAGCGACCTCAGCATTGGCAGCAAGGTACCCGATTTCACCCTCCCCGCTACCAGCGACAGGGAGATCCGGCTGAAAAAACTCAAGGGCCAGAATGTAGTTCTCTACTTCTACCCCAAGGACAGTACCCCCGGGTGTACCACCGAAGGTCATGAATTCGGCGAACTCTACGAGGAGTTTCGTAAACTCAATACCGAGGTATTCGGTATCTCCCGCGACAGCATTAAATCCCATGAGAATTTCAAGGCTAAACAAAACTTCCCCTTCGACCTGATCTCTGACCAGGACGAGACCCTCTGCCAGATGTTCGATGTCATCCAGGAAAAGAACATGTATGGCAAAAAGGTCATGGGCGTGGAGCGCAGCACCTTTCTCATCGATGCCAAGGGCGTGCTCCGTCAGGAGTGGCGCAAGGTCAAGGCCATGGGCCATGCTGCCGAGGTATTGGACGCGCTCAAGTCGCTGTAAACAGCGGCGCTGGCGCGTTCTGATTTAATCCGCTAATGTCCCACTAACTGGCGTATCGCCGCACGAGCCACCAACAAGAAAAGTACCCCATGACTGACAAGCGACTCTTTGTACTCGACACCAATGTGCTGATGCACGATCCAACAGCCTTCTTCCGTTTCCAGGAACACGACATCTACCTGCCCATGGTGGTACTGGAAGAGTTAGACAACAACAAAAAAGGTCACTCTGAAGTTGCGCGTAATGCCCGCCAGGCGAGCCGCTTCATGGATGAACTGATGCTGGATGTCAGCACCGAAAGCATCGCCGATGGCATTCCACTCTCCCAGGGAGGATTCACCAACGGGCACAAGGCCTCCAGTGGCAAACTCTTCTTCCAGACCGAGATCATGGAGGCCAAGCTCCCCTCCTCACTACCCGGCAGCAAGTCAGACAACACCATCCTTGGCACCGCACTCGCGTTGCAGCACCAACAACCAGAACGCAGCGTTACCCTGGTCTCCAAAGACACCAACATGCGCATCAAGGCGGCGATCCTCGGTATCCATTCCGAAGATTATCGCAACGACCAGGTGCTGGAAGATGTCGAACTGCTCTACCGCGGTACCAGTGAACTGTCACCGGACTTCTGGGAGCAACACAGTAAGGAGATGCACTCCTGGCAGGAAGAGGGACGCACCTTTTACCGCCTCAGTGGCCCGGAAGTGGAAAACTGGTATCCCAATGAGTTTATCCATCTCCCCGAAGATGACGGCTTCCAGGCCGTGGTGCGCAAGGTGGTCGATGGTGATGCAATCATTGAAACCGTACGTGACTACTCCAACCCGAACCACAATGTCTGGGGTATCAACGCCCGCAACCGTGAGCAGAATTTCGCCCTTAACCTGTTGATGGATCCCGAGATCGATTTCGTTACCCTGGTCGGTCAGGCGGGTACTGGTAAAACCCTGCTCACCCTCGCTGCAGGTCTCGCCCAGGTTCTCGACGAAAAGCGTTACGCCGAAATCATCATGACCCGCGTTACCGTTTCGGTGGGTGAAGACATCGGCTTCCTGCCTGGTACCGAAGAGGAGAAGATGGCGCCGTGGATGGGGGCACTGATGGATAACCTGGAAGTACTGACCCAGTCAGAACACAACAGCGACTGGGAACGCGCCGCGACCCAGGACCTGCTGACCAAGCGCATCAAGATCCGCTCGCTCAACTTCATGCGCGGCCGTACCTTCCTCAACAAATATCTGATCCTGGACGAGGCGCAGAATCTCACCTCGAAACAGATGAAGACCCTGATCACCCGCGCTGGTCCCGGTACCAAGGTAGTCTGTCTGGGCAACATTGCACAGATCGATACTCCCTATCTGACCGAAACCAACTCGGGCCTGACCTACGTGGTCGATCGCTTCAAGAATTGGGAACACAGCGGTCATGCCACCCTGATGCGTGGCGAACGCTCCCGCCTTGCCGACTACGCTTCGGAACAGCTCTAGGATCGGTCACGTAGATTGGAATGAATCGGGAAAAACGCAGCGAAATCTTTCGCCGGTTGCGCGCGGAAAATCCGCATCCGACCACGGAACTACACTACAGCACCCCCTTCGAGTTGTTGATCGCCGTGATCCTCTCGGCGCAGGCTACCGATAAGGGGGTCAACAAGGCGACGGCCAAACTCTTCCCTGTCGCCAATACCCCCAGTGCGATCCTGGCACTGGGTGAAGAGGGGCTGAAGCACTACATCAAGACCATTGGCCTGTTCAACAGCAAGGCCGCCAACATCATCAAGACCTGTCAATTACTCATCGAGCAGCACCAGGGGGAAGTCCCCGAAGATCGCAAGGCGCTGGAAGCACTGCCCGGTGTCGGACGAAAAACCGCCAACGTCGTCCTCAACACCGCCTTCGGTCATCCTACCATGGCGGTGGACACCCACATATTCCGCATCTCTAACCGTACCGGCATTGCACCTGGAAAAAACGTACTGGAAGTGGAAAAGAAACTACTCAAGTTTGTGCCGCAGGAGTTTATGCAGGATGCACACCACTGGTTGATCCTGCATGGACGCTATATCTGCGTGGCACGCAAACCCAGGTGTAGCGCCTGCGTGATCGAAGATCTGTGCGAATACAAAAAGAAGGTTTACGACTAAGATGATATTCAGCAACAACCGCGATGATCTGCGCCGCTTCTACATAGATAGCTGGCGCAAATACCGGAATAAAGAGATGCTGCAACCACTGGAGGCAATGGTCGCGGAAGTGATCAGCCAACATCCGGAATACCATGCGCTGCTGGAAAAAGGGGAAGCGTTTCTGGATCAGGATTTCATGCCAGAACAGGGACAGACCAACCCCTTCCTGCACATGGGGATGCATCTTGCCATCCGCGAACAACTTGGTACGGAACGCCCGCTTGGTATCAAGGAGATCCATACAGCACTCCTCATGCGCATCGGCGATCCTCACGAAGTCGAGCACCGTATGCTGGAATGTCTGGGCGAAGCAATGTGGGAAGCGCAACGTTCCGGCACACCACCGGATGAGGCAAGTTATCTCGAATGTCTGAAGAAAATTAAATAGAGAACAGAACGATGGAACAACATAAGCTGGTTCTGCCGGAACACCTTAACCACTACGGCTACCTGTTCGGCGGCAACATGCTCAAGTGGGTTGATGAATACTCCTGGATCGCCGCCACTCTGGATTACCCTGGCTGCAAGTTCGTCACCATAGGCATGGACGAGGTCGCCTTTCGCAAACCGGTTCGTAAAGGTGCGGTACTACGCTTCAGTATTAACAAGGAAAAACAGGGGGCGAGTTCAGTGGTATACGCGGTGGAGGTCTTTGCCGACAAACTGGAAGACAATACAGAAGAGCGGGTTTTCTCCACCCGGGTCACCTTCGTTTGCCTCGATGATGAAGGCAATAAACGGGCACTTGTAGGCACCTAAAACAGAATAGCCGCGAAAAAACACGGCATGAGCTATTCACCTCATATTCTACTTCCCTGTCATTCCATGGTTAATCCTTTTTCCCAATCAGCTCGATAGGATATCCATCCGGGTCTTCAACAAAGGCGATGATGGTAGTACCCGCGTTCATCGGTCCCGCATCACGCAGGATCTTACCACCACGTTCACGAATCGCCGCGGTAGCCTCGTAGACATCATCCACTTCCAGGGCAATATGCCCGTAACCGCTACCCAACTCGTAACTTTCTACACCCCAGTTGTAGGTCAGTTCTATCACCGCAGTATCGCGTTCTTCGCCGTAACCCAGAAAGGCGAGCGTAAATTCTCCTTCTGGATAGTCGCTTTTGCGCAATAGTTGCATACCTAATGTTTGCGTATAGAAATCGATAGAGCGCTGCAGATCGCCGACCCGCAGCATAGTGTGAAGAATGCGCATAGTAATAACTCGCTACAATAGAACGTCAGGGAAGAATAGCACTTGGATCGGTACGATACTGTAACCTTTCAACAACTGCCGCTAACGGCTCCGGCATTGCGATAGCAAACCCCTGAATATAATCAACACCCATCTTTTTGAGTTCCAAAACGATAGTTTCGCTTTCCACAAACTCGGCTATCGTCTTCAACCCCATAACATGGCCAATCTGGTTAATTGACTCGACCATGGCACGATCCAGTTTATCCTCCACCATATCCTTGACGAAACTGCCATCGATCTTGATATAGTCAACCTGCAACCCCTTCAGGTAACCGAAAGAACTCAACCCACTACCAAAATCATCCAGTGAGAAATAGCAGCCCCGCAATTTAAGCGTATCGATAAATCTACGTGCCCGACTGAGATTGGTGATCGCAGCTGTTTCGGTTATCTCAAAGCAGACATAACTGCCATCAACATCACATTCATTAAATTGTTCTACGACAAAATCAAGGAAATACTCGTCGGTTAAAGACTGACCCGAAAGGTTAATGGTGCAACGAAACGGCGGCGCGCTACCTGGACCTTGCGCCTCGCGCATCATGCCCAGGGTAGTACGAACTACCCAGCGGTCGATAGTAGGCATCAGGTTATAACGTTCGGCAGCCGGAATAAACGCCATTGGATAGATTATCTCATCGTCGTCATTGCGCATCCTTAACAATACTTCGCCACGCGCAAGCGACTGTTTCTCTTCTTCATCCAGAGACGTTATTGGCTGAAAATAGAGAACAAATTGCTCTTTTTCAAAAGCATTGGAAATTCGATGAATCCACTCCATTTCATGGTGGTGGCGCGCTACAGCCTTATCTTTCTCATCAGCCACATGCACTCGGTTACGCCCGGCCTCTTTGGCGACATAACATGCCGCATCAGCCAAACTCAGCACGTCAATCACGGAACCAACCTGGGAGGTAATCGGTACCACACCGATACTCACACCCACATCAAAACTACGATTTTTCCAGGCGAAACGAAAATCGCGAACCTGTTGCCGCAGCATATCCGCGATCTCCCTTGCCTTACTCAACGGACATTCCATCAACAGCAAACCAAATTCATCACCGCCCAGACGCGCCAATACGTCGTGCTCACGTACTGATTCATTTAGCATGTGAGACAGCTGCTGCAGCAATTCATCACCTGCACGGTGACCACAGGTATCGTTAACCACCTTGAACTGATCCAGGTCCATATAGCACAGCACATGGTGGGTATTTTCATTGCGTGCGTTATGCAGCGCTCGTTCCAGTTGCCTTTCAAATTCACGCCGATTGCACAAACCCGTAAGCATGTCGTGACTTGCCTGGTAACTTAGCTGGCGTGCCATGGTCATCACTTCAGTAATGTCGTGCAACACCTGCACAACGCCAACGATCTCATCACGACGTGAGCGCATCGGTGCAGCGGTGATATTGATCGTAAACTGGCTGCCATCACTATGCGTAAGTATGCCGTCATCGGCATGTACTACTGCACTATCACGATGCAGGATCAGGTCAACCAGATCGTGAAGTTCTTCACCGGTACCCTCATTGAAAAGTTTCAGCACATTCATATAGTGCTTGCCACTGACATTTTCCAACGTGCAGTCAAGCAGACGCTCGGCCACGGGGTTCAGATATTCAATTTTGCCGTTAACGTCCGTGGTGACGACGCCATCGCCAATCGAGGCCAGGGTTACCAGTGCACGTTGCGTCTCTTTCTCTAGTGCCGTCTCGGCAAGTTTAAGTCGGGTAATATCTCGCGCATTACCTTCAACGCCGGCGATCTGACCATCATCGTCATAGTAGTAGTGCGCGTTAGTCGAGACCCAGGCGGTTTTACCATCCTTGCAACGCAGCTCGGTAAGAAAATTACGCATCACCCCATCATTGGCGCTCAAATCCTGCAGAAAACGATCACGGCCAACGGGATCGGCATAATAGTCAGCCAGTCGGGTACCAATCATTTCCTCAGGTGTATAGCCAATGATCTCTTCGGCCATGGGAGTAATAAAAAGGATCACCCCTTCGCTGTCTGTTCGGTAGAAGGTATCCTGCATGTTGTACAGGATATTATTGAGTTCCCGCTCTGAATCACGCAGTTGTCTCTCAGTATAACTGTTACGCTCTAACATGCTGCGATATTCGTTGGTCAGGACACCCAATTCGTCGGTGGAACTGGAGACCAGACATTGCAGATCCAGCTGACCGGCGTCAGCGCCAAGCTGCAGCACGTTTTGTAGCGGAGCCAGGGCCTGACCAAAACTGCGCACGAATAGCAGACTACCCGCAATGGCAATCAACTCCAGCAACAACCAAACCACAAAAGTTTCCTGCTCAAAGTACCCCGTACGTGCCCAGTAATACTGAACCAGCACTGTATCGATTAGTAATGGCACCAGGGAACCGATAAGAAACACCTTCATACGGATAGTAATGTGCGCCTTTTCCAGGAATACACCGCTGAAGGTTTTGCCAAAGAGATCGATGACCAGAAAAAACAGGGGTAAACCAACCAGAATGGTCACGATGAGTGCGACCAGATGGATACGGAACCAGTCGACAGCTTGTGGCTGGTAACCATACATATCGGTAGCGGTCAGCATGACCACGTTTGGTGCCAACACCAGGGTAAGCATCAGCAGCGACCAGAAATGTAACGGAAAACTTTTGGCCCGTTTTAATGCCGCCTGCTCCGCGAGAAATTCCGCATTGTGCAGAAAGCGCACCACTGGCTGAGCGAAGCGATAAAAGTAGATACCCGCGAGGAGGAATGAACCCAGTACAAATTCAGCCATAGGCAGACTGAACAAAATGCCACGCACTTCGTCGAAACTGAAAATATCAACGAAGGCGATAAACAGCATGCCAACGCCTGGGGGAAAGACCCAGGCGAGTAGCACCAATATTAAAAACTGAGCCAGGAATTTTTTGGCTGACAATCGACTACTTTCCATAGCGGCAGAAAGCCTTCCCCCCTAGATATGCCGACGCGGCAGGTTCCACGTCAGATACTGCTACTTATTTCTTTTTGCACCAATCCGCAGACGCAGTGCATTGAGGCGAATGAAGCCTTCCGCATCTTTCTGGTTATAGGCGCCTGCATCGTCTTCAAAGGTCGCGATGGACACATCAAACAGCGAATCTTTCTCCGATTTACGGCCGGCAAGGATCACGTTGCCCTTGTAGAGCTTGATTCGCACGGTGCCGTTCACATGCTCTTGGGTCTTGTCGATGGCCGCCTGCAACATCTCACGTTCCGGGCTCCACCAGTAACCGTTATAGATCATCTCGGCGTAACGCGGCATCAGTTCATCTTTGAGGTGGGCCGCGCCACGGTCCAGGGTTAACGACTCCATGGCACGGTGCGCCTTGAGCATCACGGTACCGGCCGGGGTTTCGTAACAACCGCGGGATTTCATGCCGACGTAGCGGTTCTCCACCAGGTCGTCACGACCAACGCCATTGGCGCCGGCAACCTTGTTCAGATACTCCATCACCGTTGCTGGACTCATCGCCTTGCCGTCGATAGCAACGATGTCGCCCTTCTCGAAGGTCAGCTCCAGGTAGGTCGGCTCATCGGGCGCCTTCTCCGGTGAGACGGTCCAGCGCCACATATCCTCTTCCGGCTCGCTCCACGGGTCTTCAAGGATGTCGCCTTCGTAGGAGATGTGTAGCAGGTTGGCATCCATGGAATAGGGAGACTTCTTGCTCTGCTTGGCAAAGTCGATCTCGATACCGTGCTCTTTGGCGTAGGCCATCAGTTTTTCGCGGGAGTTGAGATCCCACTCACGCCAGGGGGCAATCACTTTCACATCGGGCATCAGCGCATAGGCACCCAGTTCGAAGCGCACCTGGTCATTACCCTTGCCAGTGGCCCCGTGGGAAATGGCATCGGCACCGGTCTCTTTGGCGATCTCAATCAGTCGCTTGGCAATCAGCGGGCGAGCGATGGAGGTACCGAGGCGGTACTCACCCTCATAGAGGGCATTGGCGCGCATCATCGGGTAGACATAGTCGCGGGCAAACTCCTCGCGCATATCGTCGATGTAGATCTCCTTTACCCCAGCCGCCTTGGCCTTGGCCCGCGCCGGTTCCACCTCTTCGCCCTGACCGATATCGGCAGTAAAGGTCACCACCTCGCAGTTATAAACGTCCTGCAACCACTTGAGAATGATGGAGGTATCCAGACCACCGGAATAGGCCAGAACCACTTTTTTGACGCCAGACATGAGCACTCCCGATCGATTCAGTACTGTCCCGCCAGCGCGGGCCAGGGAAGAAGAAAGACCGGAAGTATACCTGAGGCAGGGGCGTGCTGACTATTTCGACAATGTAACGTCTACGGAACGATTGATGGCTCGTCCCTGCGGCGTCTGGTTACTCGCCAGGGGCTGTTTCTCCCCTTTGGTAGTAAGGGTAATTTTTGAGCCGGCTACCCCCTTTTTGATCAGGTAGTCGCGCACGGCATCGGTGCGCTTCTTTGAGAGTGCCTCGTTGTAGCGACGGAAGCCGATGTTATCCGTGCGCCCCTCCAGCACGACCCGGGCAACCGTGGGGTCCGATTTCAGATAGAGGGCAATCTCATCGAGGCGCCTGGTTGCGGCACTATCCAGGGTACTGCTATTAAAGCCAAAGCGGATCCTGCTGCTCTGTAGATAATCAAAACCATAGGCGAACTGTTTGCCCAGGCAATCGAGAAATTGCGCCAAAGGGCTGTGCAGATTGACGGCGGAGAGCGCCACCTGAACATAGTCCCGGCCATCGGCCCAATCCTGATAGGAGAAAGTGGGAAACATCCCCTGCTGCAACTCCAGCAGCAGACGCTCAGCCATGATCTCGGAATAGGTAAACGGAGTGCCACTCACACTGTAGCTAATCTGACCCAACTCCCGGCTCTCCCGATCATGACGCCAGGCTGGTGCCACCGAAACAACCTTTGCCACGCCGACGTCCCTTGGCCGATTCAGCACATCAATATAGAAGGTGAGCTTTCCCCCGGCCCTGCGTACAAACCGCGCTTCACCGTAGTACGGAATCACCTGAGAGAGTGAGCAATTCAGTTTTGAGCTTTCAACCTTCCACTCTGCCTGATGTTCGTTGGCGCCATAGCGGATCTCCGCCATCACTGAGAGGGGAAAAAGAGAAAGTACAATGAGCGATGAGAATAGACGCAAGAAAACAACCCCAACCTTTAATATGGAATTCGCACCCTGTGAATCGGCAAGTGGGGCAACAAACTTTAGGTTTTGCCAAGCAGAAAAACGCCAAACATACCTCATAGGTGGTAAGAAAATTACGCCTTCGCCGCAAAAGAGCCACGAGGAAGAAACCCTGCATCGTGCACTGAAGCAAGGAAATAATGGGGGCCGTTTCCCATTGAATAGAATTAGCACTGGCGAATAATCATTTCGAAAACCTGGAATACGAAGCATTTATATTTCAATAACTGGCCTATGACTGCAGCCGCTACCAAATAACGGTACAAGCCGTACGACTGATCGGAACAGGACTATCCGGAAACAAAAAAACCGCCGGAAGGCGGTTTTTTTTGTGGACACAATCAGGCAATTAGCCGTTGGCAGAGCAGACCAGCTCTTCCATGATCTTGCCGCTTTCGACTTCGTCGATGATCTTCTGGTATTCGGGAGTGATAGGGCAGCCGCAGGAGTGTTGCTTGGTGGCGTGCAGACGGGCCTGTTCAACGTGCCACTGGGCGACTTTCAGGTGCTGATCAACGTTCATTTTATTCTCCAAAACAATTTTATCGGTGGGGTGTTGGAAGCGGTGAATATACTGGATGGCGGAGGCAAAAACAATCCCGAGACAAATACTGGGAAATAACTGAATTCAGATGAAGCCTTGAATTCGATAGATGGAGCAAACAAAAAATAACCCGTTACCCCGCGCTGCGAGATAACGGGTTACACTTCCCCCGTCTTCTTATCTTGTGGTGCTTGCTTTATTACATCGTCGGCTGGAACTCTGACGGTTCCTGCTTGGCCATGTGCTCATAGGTCTGCCAACGCAGGTCCAGCGACTCCTGGGCCAGTTTCATCAGGCGCTTTGCCTCTTCCGGATTGTTCTTCTGCAACAACTTGTAACGCTGTTCGTTGTAAGCGAACTCTTCCAGCTTGATGGTCGGCGTGGTGGAGTCGAGGATGAACGGTTTGCGTCCCGCCTTGCGCAGTTCCGGGTTGTAGCGAATCAGCGGCCAGTAACCGGACTCTACCGCCTTTTGCTGCTGCGACAGGCTCTGGCGCATGTCGATACCGTGCGCGATACAGGGGCTGTAGGCGAGGATGATCGACGGCCCCGGATAGGCCTCCGCTTCACGCATCGCCTGCAGGGTCTGCTGCGGGTTGGCACCCATCGCGACGCGGGCAACATAGA
>JBNKBG010000044.1:0-21901 GCA_050287105.1 Thiohalomonadaceae bacterium | reverse complement strand
AGGCCAAGGGCGGCCTGCTCGAATATCACCCATTCGCGACAGTTACGCAGGCTGAGGGCGACCCGGTCACCGGCCTGTAGTCCTAATGAGCGCATGGCGTTCTGCCAGCGGGCGACCTCGGCGGCCATCTCCTGCCAACTGCTCTCGCGCCAGGAATCCGAATCCTTGTCGTAATAGCGGTAGGCGACCGCATCCGGAGTGCGGAAAAAGCGTGCCCGGAATAGTCCATTGAGTGTGACCGCTTCTTTGAGCGGGATGGCATCTGCTGTGGGAGTCGGTCCGCTAGACATCTGAAATCTGACCCTGTTGTTTGCACTGGTTTGAATTTATGCCCGTTTGACGCACCAAAGTAAAGCATGACGGAAAAACCCACCAAACTTGCACCATCCACCCCATCTGGTTTAATCTTGCGCACCTTCATGCCTGCCTGGGAATAGTACCTTTGGTTAGCAGTGGCAGAAACGTCACTGGTGCATGATTAAATTTCTGGAGAGATGTCCGAGTGGCTGAAGGAGCACGCCTGGAAAGTGTGTATACGGTAACTCCGTATCGAGGGTTCGAATCCCTCTCTCTCCGCCAAATATGAAAAAGCCCGCCTAGTGCGGGCTTTTTCATATTTCAGCATGGTGGATTTGAACCCTCGATATTCAATAATTGGTTCGACCGCTTCACGAAGTGGAGCGGAACGGCCGCAGGCCGGCCCGAAGGGCGAGCCGCAAAGCGGCGAGTAATCCCTTTCTCTCCGCCAAACAAAAGAAGGTTCTGACCAGCGAGTGTGGATGTGCCGGGTACCCCCGCTTTCCCTGTCAAAGACCTCCCTCAAGCGCCATTTAGAGAGAGGCGCATCGTTTATCTATTTGAATTACTTAGTTGTTTGCTCGGTTTTAATAAATGCCCTAGTATCAATGTGGTAAATCGCATTTCCGGATAAGTAATGTAATATTTGTCACATGAGGGTCAGATGGGTGCTCGTATCTGATTTTCCTTGTTGCGTTGCCTGCGGGTAGAAAATAGAGCGAGTCACGAAATTGGTAATTAAATAGCATGAACAAAGTAGTCATGCAGTCTTATCTGTGGGCCTTATTTGTCATTGTTCTAGGCTCATCGCTTGGTTGGGCACAATCTTCCTCTGCCGGGGAAGAAGGAATTCGCGCCCTGAAATGGCATGAACCCATTCGTCCTTTGCCTAGCCCCACTGTTGAATCCCCTGAAAAAGTCGCCCTTGGTGAGTTGCTGTTTCACGACGCACGATTATCCGCAGACAATACGGTGAGTTGTGCCAGTTGCCATAACCTGGCGCGTGATGGGATTGACCATCTTCCTCAGGCACGGGGGATAAATGGAATACTCGGCCCGATCAAGACACCAACGGTCTATAACAGCAGTTTTAACTTTGTGCAGTTTTGGGATGGGCGCGCAGCATCATTGGAAGAGCAGGCCGCTGGTCCAGTACACAATCCCATCGAAATGGCATCCAACTGGAAGCAGGTATTTGCAAAGCTGAAACAGGATCAGGAGATGGTTCAACATTTCGGCGATGTCTATTCCGATGGTATGACGGCAGAGAATATCGTGGATGCCATTGCGGCATTCGAGCGTACTCTGGTAACTGTAGATTCCCCATTTGATCGCTGGTTACGCGGGGATGAGACAGCACTGACTGAAAAGGAGTTGCAAGGTTACCAGCTGTTCAAGTCTTATGGTTGTATTGCCTGTCATCAGGGGGCCAATGTAGGCGGTAACCTGTATGGCAAGATGGGGGCGATAGGTGATTATTTTAAAGATGTCAAAAGGGAACTGACGCAAGCAGACATGGGACGTTTCAATGTGACAGGTAACGAACAGGACCGGCACATGTTTAAGGTGCCTAGTTTGCGTTTGGCCGCGCGCTATAGCTATTTCTTCCATGATGCCAGCGTAAATGATCTGGATAAGGCCATCCTTATCATGGGGCGTTACCAGCTTGGTCGCGAAATCCCGAAAAATGACAGGAAATTGATAGCAGGCTTCCTCCATACCCTGGTAGGGGTACACCCGAGGTTGGGAAGTGAATAGCCAATTCAGTCTGCTGAATAAGCTCTGGCTGTTCGTCGCAACAGGTGTGGTTGTTGGCCTGTTTATGTTTACCCGCTCGGTAGATCTTGAGCTGCACAACAAACGCATGACCAATCTACTGCAATTGAAACAACTTGATGCACAACTGGATCGTGATGTGTTTCGAGTCAATGCGTTTTTACTGCTGCAGTATGATCCGTTAGTTGAAACAACTCGGGAAATTAATGAACTTGTCATGAAGCTTACTGACCCAGGTAGTCATTTCTATGGTCAGACGAATAAATATGTTGATTCCAGTATTGATGCCTCTGTCGTTGCGTTGAAAGAAAAGCTTGAACTGATGGAGCAAATTAAGTTCAAGGCCTCCCTTGTACGTAATGCGCTCAACTACTTGCCCGCCCTGGCAAAAGAAATTCATGCGCTTGATACTGAAGGGCAGAAAGAAAAAGTTAGATCGGTAGTGAATGGCGTTATTGAGCTGGTGAATGAACTGTTGATCTACAGCACATTTACCAGCGATTTTCAAAACAGAAAAATTCGACAAAGCTTGCAGCGACTTGATTCGCTACAGTTGCCAGCTAAGAACAGAGAACTGCTATCAACTTTTAAGTTCCACACCCTTGCAGGTTTGAATGGCATGCAGGAGCTGTCGCAGTTGCAAGACAGTTATATGCGTATCCCTAGCCAGATAACATTCGAACAGCTGCGTTCTACCTATGGCAAGTACTATGATGAGGCGAGCAGGCGCTCTGAAATATTCAGCATGGTCCTGCTTGGACTGATCATCATGCTATTCGGTGCCTTCTCATGGATTATGAAAAGGCTCGACATAGAGAGGGGACGAGCTGAATCTGCCTGGGATCGCCTGCATGACGCAGTTGAGAGTCTTTCTGAGGCCTTTGCGCTGTTCGACAAGGATGGACGCTTGCTGTTGAGTAATCACAAATGGTTGGAGTTTTACCCCTGGCAGGTGGCTATTTTGAATCAAGGTGTATTGCGTAATGATCTGCAAACTGCCAATGCCTCACAGCTGGAAATAATTCCAGCTGAACGCAATTCTCATAGTGACAATGGCACACAGAACTATTATGAGCGCCTGCATAATGGCCAATGGTATCTTGCCAGTGACAGTGCGACAGGTGAGGGTGGTACAGCCTGTGTTCGTGTAAACATGACCCAGGTAAAACATACTGAAACCGAATTACGCAAGTTAAGCCTTGCGCTTGAACAAAGTCCTGCTTCTATTCTGATCACCGACCTGGCAGGGAATATCGAGTACGTTAATCCCAAGTTCGAAGAGATCTCCGGGTATTCTGCGGCAGAGATGATGGGGAAGAACCCACGTTTCCTGAAATCGGGTGATAAACCAGTAGAAGAGTATCGTCAGCTGTGGGAAACCATCACTGCCGGGCACGAGTGGCGTGGACAGTTCCAGAATAAGCGCAAGGATGGAAGTTTTTATTGGGAATCGGCGACGATTTCCCCGCTACGTGGTGAAGATGGAAAACTCTCGCACTTTATCGCGGTTAAGGAGGATATCACTGCACGTAAACGGGCTGAGGATCAGTTACGCCTTAATGCCACAGTGTTTGATACGACTAACGAAGGGATTATGGTGACAGATGAGAATAATCGCATTGTTACGGTTAATCCCGCGTTCTGTCATATCACTGGCTACCAGTCGAGTGAAGTGATTGGCAAAAAGCCAAATTTCCTGGCCTCAGGTAAGCACAATGAAGCGTTCTATGAGGAACTTTGGGGGCAATTAAACCAGCGTGGTTTCTGGTCAGGAGAAATATGGAATCGTCGCAAGGATGGTTCTGTCTATCCCGAGTGGCTATCGATCACGGTTATCCGTGATGACAAAGGTACGATCAAGGAGCATGTGGCTGTTTTTTCCGATATCACACAGCGTAAGGAAGATGAAGAGCAGATACGCTACCAGGCAGAATATGATGCGCTCACTTCTTTACCTAATCGTGCCTTGCTATTCGATCGACTGAAACAATCAATCTATCTCGCCAAGCGGGCGCATTCCAAAGTTGCGTTGCTGTTTCTCGATCTGGATCTGTTTAAAACGGTTAATGACAGCCTTGGACATATGGTCGGGGATGAACTGCTGCAGGAAGTCGCTATCCGTTTACGGAATGCGGTGCGCGAATCAGATACGGTAGCACGATTCGGTGGTGATGAATTTGTTATCGTGATACAGGATGTAGAGGACGTTGAGGATGTGGCAAATATTGCGGGCAAGATTATTGGCGACATTTGTCGACCATTTCATATCAGCAACCGAGATGTCTACATCGGCGCAAGTATAGGAATCACGCTCTATCCTGACGACGCAACAGATGCCAGTACTATGTTGCAATATGCAGATATGGCGATGTACAGAGCAAAGGATGCCGGACGCAACAACTACCAGTTTTTTGCGGTCTCGATGCAGGAGCAGGTGCGCAGCAACATGGAGCTTGAACAGGATCTGCGTCTGGCGTTGGAACAGGGTGAGCTTGAACTCTATTACCAGCCGATTATCAGTGTCGAAACCGGTCAGGTAACCAGTGCCGAAGCCCTGCTACGCTGGAATCATCCCGCGCATGGATTTGTGCCACCTACCGTGTTTATTCCACTGGCTGAAGAGAGCGGGTTGATCGGTAGCCTGGGTTTATGGGTGTTGCGTACCGCTTGCCGTCAATTTGCCGAATGGCGCGAGGATAATCTGCTGGAGCAGATTTCAGTAAATGTCTCCAGTAGACAACGTGGCCTTGGTTTGACACCTGAGCTGGTTCAGGAAGTATTGACCGAAAACAACCTGGACGGTTCATGTTTGTCACTTGAAATTACGGAAAGCCTGTTTATGGAACAGAGCGATGATGTCGTTACCTGGCTGACGAGTCTGAAACGTCTCGGTGTGAAACTGTCGATTGATGATTTTGGTACAGGTTATTCGTCTCTCTCATATCTCCGGCGCTTCCCCATCGATATCCTCAAAATCGACCGCTCATTTGTCGGTGATATTGCTGGTACGAAGGGGGGCGATTCACTGGTAGATGCCATCCTGGCGATGGCAAAAAGCCTGGGTCTTGCTACCGTAGCCGAAGGGGTTACCAGTAAAGAGCAGATTGAATTCCTGGAAGAGCGTGGTTGCAGTTATTTCCAGGGCTACTATTTCTCGCAAGCTATACCGGCTGAGAAATTTGCTGAATGGGTGCGAAAGTCACAGCCGATGATTAACTCATCCCGTCAATGGTCTGTACCCCAGATATAGGTGGCCTGGCATAAGGCGGTTCTGCTTTGGCCCTTCTCGCTTCCCTCTGCTATGATGCGCATCCCCGCTTAACCGCGGGGCCGTTCAATGGCGGGCCGCATCGGTCCCCTCGCGACGATATACCGTGAACCCGGTCAGGCCCGGAAGGGAGCAGCCGCAGCGGTGGACTCGAGCGCCGGGGTGTGGCTGGTGCGGACCGCCACCTTTATCCTCTCCATCTGATTCCCTCGCTGCGTTATACTGCCCCCTTTGCCCTTGGGCATTCCGAATCAGCACACCCGGAGCGACGGTATGAGCTATCAGGTTCTGGCGCGAAAATGGCGTCCACGCACCTTCCCGCAGATGGTGGGGCAGGAACACGTGCTGCGCGCGTTGATTAACGCCCTGGACAACGATCGTCTGCACCACGCCTTCCTCTTTACCGGAACCCGCGGAGTGGGCAAGACCTCGGTGGCGCGCCTGCTGGCCAAGTCACTCAACTGTGAAGAGGGGATGGGCTCCAGCCCCTGCGGCGTCTGTAGTGCCTGCCGCGAGATCGATGAGGGGCGCTTTGTCGACCTGATTGAGGTGGATGCGGCCTCGCGCACCAAGGTGGAGGATACCCGTGACCTGCTGGACAACGTGCAGTACGCACCCAGCCGCGGTCGCTACAAGGTCTACCTCATCGACGAGGTGCACATGCTCTCCGGCCATAGCTTCAACGCCCTGTTGAAGACCCTGGAAGAGCCGCCGCCGCACGTTAAATTCCTGCTTGCCACTACCGACCCGCAGAAGCTGCCGGTGACGATTCTTTCGCGCTGCCTGCAGTTCAACCTCAAACGTCTGCCGCTGGAGCAGATCCGCGACCATCTGGCCCATATCCTGAAGGAGGAGGGGATTGAGGCGGAGACTCCGGCACTGACCGAGTTGTCCCGCGCCGCCGATGGCTCCATGCGCGATGCTCTAAGCCTGCTGGATCAGGCCATCGCCTTTGGCGGCGGCAAGGTCGGCCATGCCGAGGTGCGCGAGATGCTAGGTAGCATCGATCGCGACCGGGTGATCAAGCTGCTGAACCATCTGGCGGAAGATAACGGCGAGGCACTACTGGCCGAGGTGGCACAACTGGCGGAGCAATCCCCCGACTTTGCCGGGGTACTGGATGAACTCAACTCCCTGTTGCACCGCATCGCCCTGGCCCAACGGGTGCCACAGGCGATCGACGAGAGCATGGGGGATCGAGAGGCGCTGCTGGCACTGGCCGGACAGCTTAGCCCGGAGCAGGTGCAGCTCTACTATCAAATCGGCATCATCGGTCGCCGCGACCTGCCGCTGGCCCCGGAGCCGCGTAGCGGTTTCGAGATGGTGTTGTTGCGCATGCTGGCGTTCCAGCCCACGGGTGGTGAACAGCCGACCAAAGCCGCGCCTAAACGCCAAAGTTCTCCGGCCCAGCCGCCGCTTCAGCCCCCGGTACAATCCAGACCGACTGCTCCGGCGGCAGTGGCGGAACCGGCGATGCCGCCAATTGAAGCTCCCCAGGCCCCAGTTGCGGCGGCAAAACCGGCAGAGACACCGGCGCAGGGCGAGACAATTAGCGGCGCCGCAGCCTGGGCCTCGTTGGTAGCCAAGTTGCCGTTGACCGGTATGACCCGGCAACTGGCCGAGCACACCGCGCTACTGGAGCACCAGGGTGATCGTCTGGAACTGGCACTGGATCAGGGCTTCGAAAACCTGCTCAACCCCAAGTGGCAGGAGGGGCTGCAACAGGCGCTGGATATGTACTTCGGCAAAGCGATGAAACTTAGCATCAAGTCGGGCGAGGCGCCGGTTGCCACACCAAAGCAACTGCGTGAAGAACAGCAGACTGCGCGGCAGGAGGAAGCGGTGCAGGCGATCGATAGTGATCAGGCACTGCAATCGATCCTCGATCACTTTGGTGGCGAGATCGAGGCGGGCAGTGTACGTCCGCTGGATTAATTTTTTCTACACAGAACCATTGAACACGATGAAGAGGTAAACCATGAAAGGCGGAATCGGCAATCTGATGAAGCAGGCGCAGAAGATGCAGGCAGACATGCAGCGTGCGCAGGAAGAACTGGCCAATATGGAGATCACCGGCCAGTCCGGCGGCGGTATGGTCACGGTGGTGATGACCGGGCGTCATGACCTCAAACGTGTCAGCATCGACGATAGCCTGATGGGCGACGACAAAGAGATGCTGGAAGATTTGATCGCCGCCGCAGTGAACGATGCGGTACGCCAGCTGGAGCAGGTATCGCAGGAGCGCATGTCTGGTCTGACCGCGGGATTGAATCTACCCGGCGGCATGAAACTCCCCTTCTAAGTTATGACCACCCCTGTCATCGGCCGCCTGATCGAGGCGCTGCGCTGCCTGCCCGGCGTCGGGCCGAAGTCGGCGCAACGCATGGCCTTTCAGCTTCTGGAGCGCGACCGGGAGGGGGCGCTGGTGTTGGCAGGTGCCCTGCAGGAGGCGGTGGAGAGGGTGGGTCACTGCTCGCGCTGTCGCACCTTCAGTGAGGGTGAGCTTTGTCCGATCTGTGCCAGTTCTCAGCGGGAACAGGGGGTTATCTGTGTGGTGGAATCCCCCGCCGATGTGGAAGCGCTGGAACAGTCTACCGGTTTCAAGGGGCGCTACTTCGTGTTGATGGGCCACCTCTCACCGCTGGATGGGATTGGCCCGGATGAGATTGGGCTGGACCTTCTGGCACAGCAACTGGACGAGGGTGGAGTGAGCGAAGTGATCCTGGCCACCAACCCCACCGTGGAGGGCGAGGCCACCGCCCACTACATCAGCGAAATGGCGCATGCGCGTACTATTCGTGTGACCCGCATCGCCCACGGTGTCCCCCTGGGTGGTGAGCTGGAATATGTGGACGGGGGAACCCTGTCGCACGCCTTTAACGGACGCAGGGAACTGTAGCAGAACCGGAAATTACTTGGCGATCCGGCTCAGGGTATGTGAAACCTGTGCCACCAGTTGTTTGAAGTGTTTGTAGGTCTCTTCGTCCAGATGGCAGTCACGTGGACGATCCGCATAGAACATCCCCACCGCTTTATTGCGCACAAAGAGCGACATGACGAAGAAGTGTTCGTTATGGGTCAGTTTGTGGAATTGAATCGGGATCAGGGGGAAAAATTTGCCGCGGTTGTCATCGTTTAACCAGAGCGACTGCGGTTTCTCCATCAGCCTGGCGAACAGGTTATGGTTGGACATATCCACGGCGAAACGGTTGAAGTGTGGATCGTTGTCGCTACCCCTGATGCTGCGCGCCTTGAGCTGACTCTTGTCCGGGGTGAGCATGGTAAAGACACAACGGTTCAGTCCCAGTCCCTCATGCATCCCCTCCAGTGCCAGGGCGATAATATCCTTAAGTGGTATCTCTGCAGTGGTTTGCGCTAATGCCTTCATCACCCGCAGCAACACCTGTTTCTGTGGCATCAGGCAGAGTTCACTTTCATCCGTCTTCTCGACGCTGTGAACCACATCGGCTATCGGTGTGGTGGTGTCCTCTTCAGTGTAAGCCGGTGGATAGAGCAGGGTGGCAGCCGGATGCGGAACCTTGAACTGTTCGGAGAGGCGTGCCGCCTCCACCGCATTTTTGTGTACCAGAGTGGCAACGCTGGCGACGTCGGACATCATGGTATCTGCGATCTGTTCCAGTAAATGGTTGGTGGCAAGGGTGTACCAGCCGTGTTCGACCTGTCTTGCCAGTTGTGCCGCAAGCATCACACTGAGCACCCGATTATGCTGTGCATTCTCGCTCTGCAATGCGTCGATCAGAATGCTGGGCAGACGCCAATGATTGGCCAGTTCCAGAGTGAGCTGATCCAGACTGAAGCCGAAGACCACATACTCCGCCTCTTCGGCCTTTTTCTGCGTTTGTTGCACAATCTCCCGCACCCGGTCCATCTCCTCCGGGGCGTTCAGATCCATCAACATGGCGCCAAGGTTGTGCAACATGGCACCGGTGTAGAGCTCATCGGCGACCGAGTCACGGTTGAGTCTGCCCCAGTCGCGCGCCTGGTAGGCGGCGTGAAAACTGCTATTGAAATGCTTACGAAGGCGCTGTTGCGCTGCCTGGTCCAGGGACTCCAGAGTCGGGATATCATCGGAAAATTTCTGCACATGGTTGACCCCGAGCATCATCAGAGCATGGCGCACAGTGGAGATTTCAGAGCGCAGGTGCTTGTGGCTGAGGCTATTGATGTAGCGCAGCAGGCGCAGGGTCAGGCCGGGGTCTGTCTCGATAAGGTCGGCCATCTCGCCAATGTCAGCCTTATCGCTGGCGGCGAACTGACGGAGCTGTTCGATATTGGCCTGTAGCGCGGGCAGACAACTTTTATCAAGTTTGTGCACCCATGCTACCGAGGCTTCGTTCATCAGAAATCCCTTACATCAGTATGGTTGAGTTATTGCTACTACATCGGTGTTGCCTGATCCCATGGCCCGCAGCGCGAGGATGACAACTCCATCATGCCTAACTATGATCCTAGTTGGCGATACTTGCAACGTTGCAGGTGCAGTGCGAATATCGGTCACTGATTGTTATTAAAGTAATTCCTGCCGTCGAACGATACACAGGGTACCGGAAACTGGCCGACTACCCCTTAGAGGAACACGAACCAGATGAAATTTATCATCGGCTTGCTGATAGTTACAGGATGTGTGTTTGGTGGATTCATTCTGGCTCATGGTCCTATCGAAGTCCTGTTTCAGCCTTTCGAATTCCTGATCATCTTCGGTGCCGCCGTGGGTGCCTTCGTTGCTTCTAACCCTGGTACGGTGATCAAGGGCGTTCTGGGTAATATTCCCGCTCTGCTTCGCGGCAGTAAATACAACAAACAGAGCTTTATGGATCTGTTGGCCCTGATGTTCGAGCTGTTTGCCAAGGCACGTAAGGAAGGTTTGATGGCGTTGGAGAACGACATCGAGGAGCCGCATGAGAGTGAAATATTCAAAACCTATCCAAAGATCCTCAAGGATCACCATGCACTCGAGTTCATCTGCGACTATCTGCGTCTGATGGTGGGCGGTAGCATGAATCCGCTGGAACTGGAAAACCTGATGGATGTCGAGCTGGAGACCCATCACGATGAGTCACACTTGCCGAGTCACGCGGTCACCAATATGGCCGACGGTCTGCCGGCTTTCGGTATCGTCGCTGCTGTACTCGGTGTGGTGATTACCATGGGCGCTATCAGCGAACCACCCGAGGTGTTGGGTCACCATATCGCCGCAGCTCTGGTCGGTACCTTTCTCGGTATTTTGCTCTCCTATGGCTATGTCAATCCGATGGGCACGTTTATCGGTCATGTCAGTCGTGAAGAGGGGAAGTACCTCGAATGTATTAAGGTCTGCATCCTTGCCACCCTTCACGGCTATACCCCGCAGGTGGCGGTGGAGTTTGGCCGCAAGGCACTCTATTCCCATGTACGTCCCGGCTTTGTTGAGTTGGAAGAGTACATCAAGAACATCAAGAAGTAGGCGGCACGCGCTGACACCCCATGGCCATCGACGAAAAAAAACAGCCGATAGTCGTCAAGCGGATCAAGAAAGGCGGTGCTGGTCACCACGGCGGCGCCTGGAAGGTGGCTTACGCCGACTTTGTTACCGCAATGATGGCCTTCTTTCTGCTGATGTGGTTGCTCGGTTCTACCGGCGCCGAAGATCGGAAGTCCATTGCCGATGTGTTCAAAAATCCCAGTGCGGTGCAGGGGCCTGGCGGTGCCAGCACCAGCATGATCAAGCTCGGTGGCGCGATGGAGGTGCCAAAAGGGGAAGGTGAGCCGATGCGCAAGCCTACTCCGGAAGAGATGGCGCAGGACATGCAGGAGGCTGCCAAACTGGATCAGCTCATGCAGGAGATCAAGAAACAGATCGAAAACACACCAGCCCTGATCGAGTTCAAGGAGCAGTTGTTACTGGATATTACCAGCGAAGGGTTGCGCATACAGATCATCGACAAGAAGAACCGGCCGATGTTTGACAGCGGTAGCGCAGTGCTGAAACCCTACACCGTGGAAATCCTGCATGAACTCTCCAAGACGATCGCCATCGTGCCCAACCACCTCAGTATTAGCGGTCACACCGATGCCACGCCGTTCTACTCCGCGCGAGTCAGGTCGGGCTACTCCAACTGGGAACTCTCCGCCGATCGTGCCAATGCGGCGCGTCGGGCGCTGATTGATGGTGGGATGAGTGAGGACAAATTTGGTCGGGTCGTAGGTCTGGCTTCATCGGTGCTGCTGGATAAAGCGGATCCCACCGCACCGGTCAATCGCCGCATCAGTATCGTGGTGTTGAACAAGTCGACGGAGAGAGCCATCGGCCTGCGTGAGGATAAGGACAATGCCGGGACAGTCATGCCGGAGAGTGCTCCTGCCCCGGCAGGACCGGAGAGCATAAAACTGCCGGCGCCAATTAAATTGCCAGCGCCCGTCTCTCAGGAGGTGCCGGCCTCTCCCGCTAACGTTCCAGCTAAGGCATCACAGCAAAAACCGCCCGCTGCATCTGCCGGGAACGAACCGCAGGATATCGAAGACGCACTCTCTCGCGCACTGACTGCGCCTCAGTAACCCTCTTCCAGTTGCACACAAAGTCGCAGATAACTCTGTAGTCTGAGTGTGCTGATCTCTCCTTTTTCCACCGCTTCACGCAGGGCGCAGTGCGGCTCGGTTTCATGGCGACAATCGCGAAAACGGCAGTGGCCGAGGTAGGGGGAAAATTCACGGAAGCCGTGCGCCAACGCCATACGGCTCATACTCCAGAGACGAAAGTCGCGCACTCCGGGGGAGTCGATGAGTGTGCCGCCATCGGGCAGGTGATAGAGACGGGCGGTGCTGGTGGTGTGTTGCCCCAGGCCACTCTGTTGCGACAGTTCGCCAATGGATATCACCTGCTGCGGTAGCAGGGATTTCACCAGCGACGATTTGCCTACGCCGGACTGACCGACGAAGACATTGGTTTTGTTATTGAGCTGTTGCCGCAGGCTGTCGAGTCCATGTTCAATCTTTGTGCTGGTTTCCAGTACCTCATAACCAATTTTTCGATAGCGCTGTAGCATGGCTTCTACCCGATCGCGCTTCTGTGCATCGATCAGATCGATCTTGTTGAACACCAGCACCGGGGTGATGCCGGTCAATTCTGCGGCAGCGAGGTACTGGTCGATCAGGTCGGCGCTGAATTCGGGAGCCGGTGCGGCAACCACCAGGATTTGATCGATGTTGGCAGCGACCGGCCTGGCCTCGCCGATGTGATCGGGGCGGCTGAGTACCGAGCGTCGAGGTAGCAGGGCCGTTACTACGCCGCCTTCCACTGCCGCCTGCCACACCACCCGGTCACCAGTGACCAGTGCTGGCAGGTTTTGCCGCAACTGGCAGCGGTGTGCGACACCCGCACTATCTTCGATCTCGACACTGGCGCCGTAGTTGGCAACCAGCAAGCCCTCCTGCTCCGGGCCAAGGGAACTGTTCTCTTCGACAGGGTTGCGCGATGCCTTACGTTCGGCACGCTGTTGACGTTCCTGCTGGATTTTCTCAATGCGCCACTGCTGACGCCGATTGAGTTTACGTTTGGTCATACGAAGAGGCGTGAAGTGGCAAGGTGATCAGATGTTTCATAGGTTGAGTGCGTCGATTCGGGCGGCACAGATAAAATCGTTTATGGAAATTCCGCCAACGTCGTGGGTGGTGTAGCGGACCAGGCAGCGATTGTAGCCCACTTCCAGATCAGGATGGTGGTTTTCGCTGTTAGCGATCCAGGCAATGGCGTTGACGAAGGCGATAGTTTGATAGAAATCTTTAAATTTAAATTCCTTTTCTAGCGCATTGCTTTGAGTATCGGTGTGCCAGCCATCGAGCTGCGCAAGATGTTCGTCTATGCTGGTTGCGTCCAGCATACGCAGTTCCTGTTTATTATTGATGCAGTGCTGCTGGCTGAGTGCAGTCACGGACTTACTTGAATTGGTAAAAGGTTTTGTTGAGGTAGTCGGTTACATCATTCACATCCTCGTCAAACCAGGTCAGGCCAAGATTATCCTTGCAACGGTTGACCTGTTTGTTCAGGGCTTCCATGTTTTTTACTCTGTGGTTGTGCCGGGTGTAGATCTCCGTGCCGTCGTTACCGAATCGTGCGGCGTGGCAGGCGATACAGTTTTCCTCATGCAGTTGCATTCCGTGCGTGGTGTCGGCGTTTGTCGCTGCAAACGGCAGAATAGCAAGCAGGGAAAACAGGATGAATTGCAGGGTCGTTTTCATGGGCGACTCCTTTGATATCAGCTTGTCTGAAGTTTAGTGGACAAACGGGCGATACGCACCGGCGCTGGCGGGTGGCTATCGTGGAACGAGGAGTAGAGCGGGTCCGGTGTCAGGGTGCTGGCATTCTCCTCATAGAGTTTTACCAGTGCTTCGACCATGGTTTTTGCATCGGATTGTTCGGCAGCAAAATCATCCGCTTCGAACTCCTGCTTGCGCATGGCATAGGAAGAGAGTGGTTTGATGAAGAAGGTGAATACCGGCAGCACCAGCATAAACAGCACCAGCGCAGCGTGTTCTGATGGAGTGTTGATACCTAGTGAGCTGAAGAACCAGGGCTGCTCGATCAACCAGCCGAGGAGGGCGAGGCCCAGCAGACTGAGAACCATCCCCAGCAGCAGACGGCTACGAATGTGTTTATTACTGAAGTGGCCCAGTTCATGTGCCAGTACCGCTTCGATCTCGTCGATGTTAAGACTCTGCAACAGGGTGTCGAAGAAGACGATACGCTTGTTGCTGCCCAGGCCGGAAAAATAGGCGTTGCCATGGCTGGAGCGGCGCGAGCCGTCCATGATGAAGATCCCGTTGGAGGTGAAACCGCAACGCTGCAACAGGCTGTCGATGCGTTGACGCAGTGCTTCATTCTCCAGTGGAGTGAACTTGTTGAACAGCGGGGCAATCACCGCCGGGTAGGCCCACATCATCAGCAGGGAGAAACCGCTCCACACCAGCCAGACATCAAACCACCACCAGCGTCCGGTCCCTTCCATCAGCCACAGCACCAGTGCGCTCAACGGCGTTACCAGCAGGGCCATCAGCAGGATCTGCTTTAGCATGTCGAGAATAAACAGGCGCGTTGTGGTGTGGTTGAAATCGAAATGTTGTTCGATGCGGAAAGTACGATAAATGACGAAGGGTAACTCCAGCAGGTAACTAAGCAGGAGAAAGCCGAGAATAAAGGCGGTGCCTTCAATGATCGGTGGCCAGGGCAGGTCATGGGTCAGCGAGTCGAGCAGTTGCAGACCGCCACCCAGCGTGAGTAGCAGAAGTACTCCAGCGTCAAACAACAGCGCTACACGATGCAGGCGCGCCTTGCTCAAGGTGTAGTCCGCCGCCTTTTGATGTGCAGGCAGGGAGATATGTTCGGCAAACGGTGCAGGTACGCGATCGCGGTGGCCGGCGACGCTGCGTATCTGGCGTTGTAACAGCCAAAGCTCCACGGCAGTAGAGAGCAGCAGCATGCCGAGGAACAGCAAGGTAAATAGGTGCATAGGAGAAAAATTCTTATGGGCGTCGAGGCAGGTTAGCTTTTGCTAGAATGCTTGGCAAGTCAACACGGCAAGTGTGCCGGTTGTTTTTTACCCAGCTGGAGTAGCCGATGGAAAAACACCCTGACAATCTGGTCTGGATCGATCTGGAAATGACCGGTCTTGATCCGGACAGTGATCGAATCATCGAAATTGCCACCATCGTTACCGATGCCCAACTGAACATCCTGGCCGAGGGTCCCAGTCTCGCCATTCATCAGAGCGATGAGGTGATGCAACGGATGGATCAGTGGAATCGTGATCACCACGGCGCTTCGGGATTGTGGCAGCGTGTTCGCGAAAGCGAGATCGACGAGGCCGAGGCCGAGGCACAGACCATCGCTTTCCTCTCCCGCTATCTCGAACCGGGACAGTCGCCCATCTGTGGCAATAGCATCTGCCAGGATCGCCGTTTCCTGGCTCGTGGGATGCCAAAGCTGGAGGCCTTCTTCCACTATCGCAATCTGGATGTCAGTACCCTGAAGGAGCTGGCGCGACGCTGGCGTCCTGACATCTACAGCAGTTTCAAAAAGAGCGGTGCCCACCTGGCGCTGGACGATATTCGTGAATCTATCGATGAGTTACGTCACTACCGGGAACATTTTCTGCGTCTTCCCGGCGGCGACGGCTTTTTGGCGCTGTAATTCCCCCGCTGCGACGAGAACTGCCAGGATTACCGCCTATGCTCTATAAGTTAATGATATAGAAGCGAAATAAGGCGGCATTTTCCAGTGGCACACAGTTTGCATTTACCCCTGTAACCTGAAAAGGAACATAGCTATGGAAGAAGAGAAAGAAGATCTCGACCTCGACGTCACGCCGCCATCCGGCAACAAGAAAACCATCATTATCATCGTGCTGGTGGCTTTGTTGCTGATTGGTGTCAGTGTCGGCGCAACCCTGTTCTTCCTCGGCGGCGATAAGTCGGCGCAGGAGGGGGTTAGCGAAGAGCAGGAAGCGACGGAGGTCAAATCCAGTGACAAGAATCTGCCAAAGAAGGCGTTGTATCTGCCGCTGGAGACCATGGTGGTCAACTTTGCCGATCCCAAACCGGCCCGTTATCTGCAGGTGGATATTCAATTGATGGCCTACGACCCGGTGGTGCTGCAGGCGGTGGAAGAGAATATGCCGGTGGTGCGTAACGACATTCTGGTACTGCTGGGAAGTCAGACCTACGACGCGATCAGCAACCGTGAGGGCAAGGACGCGCTACGTGAGCAGATTGTCGCGGCGGTAAACCGGATTCTGAAACAACAGGCCGGGATCAAAGGGACGCTCCAGGCGGTTTACTTCACCAGTTTTGTGATGCAGTGAGTGCGATATGGCGAATCCAGACCTTCTCTCCCAGGATGAAATCGACGCGCTACTGCACGGGGTAGACGGCGGCGATGTCGAGACCGAGACCGATGCAGGACTGAGTGCCGAAGAGGCGCGACGGTACGACTTCGCCAGTGAGGATCGCATCGTTCGTGGTCGCATGCCGACCCTGGAGATGGTTAACGAGCGCTTCTCCCGCTCATTCCGCGTCAGTCTGTTCAATATGCTGCGCCGTTCGGCGGAGCTGTCGGTGGGCGGTGTGGATATGCTCAAGTTCTCCGAATATATCCACAGCCTCTACGTCCCCACCAGCCTCAATATGATCAAGGTGAAGCCGTTGCGCGGTACGGCACTGCTGGTCTTCGAACCGAAGCTGGTTTACGTGCTGGTGGACAACTTCTTCGGTGGCGACGGTCGTTTCCACGCCAAGATCGAAGGGCGTGAGTTCACTCCGACCGAACAGCGGGTGATTCAGATCCTGATGGAGCTGGCATTCAAGGATCTGCACGAGGCCTGGGCGCCGGTAATGAGCGTCAATTTCGAATACCTCAGTCGTGAAGTGAATCCGCAATTCGCCAACATCGTCAGTCCAACCGAGGTGGTGGTGGTTTCCAAGATCCATGTGGAACTGGAAGGTGGCGGTGGTGATATCCACGTCACCATGCCCTATTCGATGCTGGAGCCGATCCGCGACATTCTCGATGCCGGGGTGCAGAGTGACCGTACCGATATCGATGATCGTTGGCTCGGCGCGATGCGTGAAGAGGTCAAGAATGCCGAGGTGGAACTGACCAGCACCCTGACCGAGGCCACCCTGAGTCTACGCGAGGTACTCAATATCAAGGCGGGCGACATCATTCCGATCAACATGCCAGCGCTGGTCAGTCTGCGTGCCGAAGGTGTGCCTGTGTTCCGCGGCAAGTTGGGAGTCTCCAATAAACAGGTGGCAATCAAGATAGTAAAACAGGCCGAGCGGTTTTCACCGGGCCGTTAATCAGGAGTTGAGCGATGAACGACGAAACGACAACAGACGAAGACGTCGGTGACGACTGGGCTGCTGCCATGGCGGAGCAGGGCACCGATGTGAAGACCGCACCGATGCAGGAACTGCGCGACGATGCCGCCGGTCCCGGATCGGAAGACGTCAATCTCGATGTCATTCTCGACATCCCGGTCACCATCTCGATGGAGATCGGTCGCACCCGAATCAATATCCGCAACCTGCTGCAACTCAATCAGGGTTCGGTGGTTGAACTGGATCGACTGGCGGGCGAACCACTCGATGTCATGGTCAACAATACCCTCATCGCCCACGGTGAGGTGGTGGTGGTCAACGAGAAGTATGGTATTCGCCTGACCGATGTGATCAGTCCTGCGGAACGAGTGAAAAAACTCAAGTAATGGTGCCTGAAAATGATCAAACGACTGCTGTTTTGCCTGTTCTGCCTGCTGCCGGCAACCCTGTCCGCTGCGGAGACGGAACAGTTGCCGAAGGCGGCAGTGCGTTTGAGTGAACCGCTGGGCGCGGGCGATGTATTGCAGGTCTTCTTCGCGTTACTTTTTGTTCTTCTGTTAATCGGAGTGGCGGCATGGTTTCTGCGCCGCATGAGTCTCGGTAACTTCGCCGGTCAGGGCGCGTTACGTCTTCTTGCTTCGGTATCGGTAGGTCAGCGTGAACGAGTGGTGCTGGTTCAGGCGGGCGAAACCCAGATACTTCTCGGTGTGGCGCAGGGCAATGTGCGCACGCTGCATGTGTTTGATAAGCCAGTGATGCCGGATAGCAACACCACCGCGGGTACAGAAAACTTTGCCGAGCGTCTGGCCGCCGTGCTCAAGGGTCGCAGTGGAGCGCAACAATGAAAAAGCTCCTTGCCATTGCCCTGCTGTTTTTCCCCATCGCCGCCTTCGCTGCACAACCGGGACTGGAGGCGCTCACCGTCACCACCGCGGCGAATGGCGAGCAGAGCTACAGCCTGAGCATCCAGCTTTTGCTGTTGATGACCCTGCTGACCTTCATTCCTGCCGGGGTGATGATGATGACTTCGTTTACCCGCATCATCATCGTGCTGGCCATTCTGCGTCAGGCGATTGGCCTGATGCAGGCACCCTCCGGTCAGGTGCTGGTGGGACTCTCCCTGTTTCTTACCTTCTTTGTCATGGCACCGGTTTTCGACCGCATTAACAGCGAGGCGATCCAGCCCTACTTCAATGAAAAGATGCAGATGAATGACGCCCTCAGGGCGGCGAGCAAACCGCTGCGTCAGTTCATGACCAATCAGGTGCGCGAACCGGACCTGGCCCTGTTTGCCGGTATGTCGGGCAATGAAAAGGGCTACGAATCTGCCGACGATGTGCCGCTCACCGTGCTGGTACCTGCCTTTGTCACCAGTGAGTTGAAGACCGCCTTCCAGATCGGCTTTCTGATCTTTATTCCTTTCCTGGTTATCGACCTGGTGGTTGCCAGTGTGCTGATGTCGATGGGCATGATGATGCTCTCGCCGATGATCATCTCGCTGCCGTTCAAGATTATGTTGTTCGTGCTGGTGGATGGCTGGTCGCTGGTGATGAGTACCCTGGCCTCCAGTTTTTACGTAACGCAGTAGGAGTGAGCGAACCGTGACACCCGAAACCGTGATGAGTGTGTTTCAGCAGACCCTGCAGTTGCTGGTGGTGCTGATCCTCATCGTGTTACTGCCCGCGCTGTTTGTCGGTCTGCTGGTGGCGATGTTTCAGGCCGCGACCCAGATCAACGAAATGACCCTCAGCTTTATTCCCAAGCTGTTGGTGACCCTGGGGGTATTGATGTTGGCCGGACCGTGGATGTTGCAGACCCTGCTCGACTTCACCCAGCGGCTGTTTAACAACGTCCCTACATTGATAGGTTGAGCCATGACCCTGACGATGGCGGAAATCACAGCTTGGATCGGCAGTTTTCTCTGGCCATTCTTCCGCATTGGTACCCTGTTCATGGTGGCACCCATTACCGGCTCGAGTAATATCCCGGTGCGCGTGCGTCTGATGCTGGCGCTGGCGGTAACCCTCCTGGTGATGCCACTGGTGCAGTCCGTACCGCAAGTCACCCCGTTCTCCTGGGCGGCGATCGTCATCATCCTGCAGCAACTATTGATCGGTGCCGGTATGGGTTTTGCCCTGATGCTGGTCTTCTCCACCATCGTTACCGGGGGGCAGTTGATCGCGATGCAGATGGGTCTCGGTTTTGCCTCCATGGTCGATCCGCAAAACGGTACCCAGGTGCCGGTACTCAGCCAGTTGTACATCCTCATGACCACGCTGCTGTTTCTTGGCATGGATGGTCACCTGGTGCTGATCCGCCTGCTGGTGGAGAGCTTCCATTTGCTGCCTATCGGTGAGACCGGGATGGATCGCGACGGCCTCTACGCCATCGCGGCCTGGGGTTCGCAGATGTTTTCCGGCGCTCTCTGGCTGGCACTGCCCGCGATGGCCTCGCTGCTGGTGGTGAATATCGCCTTCGGTGTGATGGCCCGTTCCGCACCGCAACTGAATATCTTTGCCATCGGTTTCCCGGTGGCGATGATCATGGGTTTCATCGTGATTCTCTACACCCTGCCCAGCGTGGTGCCGCAGTTCGGCCAGATCCTCGAACGCGGCTTTGACCTGGTGCAGTACCTGTTAATGGGAGGCGCGCGCTAATGGCGGAGAGCGACGGCCAGGAACGCACGGAAGAGGCGACCCCCAAGCGCCAGCGCGATGCGCGCGAAAAGGGGCAGATCGCCCGTTCCCGTGAACTGAATACGGTGATGGCGCTGCTGATGGCTGCGACACTCTTTCTCGCCATGGGCGACTCACTGGTGCGCGGCATGGTGGCGCTGTTGCACAACGACTTTGTGATACCGCGTGCCATGATCTTTGACGACAACGCCATGAGCGGTGCCCTGACCGATTCCATCCTTGAGGCACTGTGGCTCTTTTTGCCCTTCTTCATTCTGATGATGCTGGCCGCACTGGGTGCCTCCATGGCCCTCGGCGGCTGGAGTTTCTCCGCCCAGGCGATGTCCTTCAAGTGGGAGAAGCTTGATCCGGTGAAGGGCCTGAGCAGGGTGTTTGCCTGGCGCGGCGTGATGGAGATGCTCAAGGGGCTGGCCAAGTTCAGCCTGGTAGCTACGGTGGCCCTGTTGCTACTCAAGCTGCAGGGGCAGCAGTTCCTGGGGCTCGGTGGTGAACCGCTGCAGCAGGCGATGGCCCATGCCGGAAGTCTGCTCGCCTGGGCCTTCCTCTTCCTGAGTTCCTCGTTGCTGCTGGTGGCGGCCATCGACGTGCCGTTCCAGCTGTGGGATTACCATCGCCAGATAAAGATGACCCGCCAGGAGATCAAGGAGGAGTTCAAGCAGACCGAGGGTAGTCCCGAGATCAAGGGACGTCAGCGCCATCTGCAACAGGAGATGGCACAGCGGCGCATGATGGAAGAGGTGCCAAAGGCCGATGTGGTGGTGGTCAACCCGACCCACTATGCGGTGGCACTGCGCTATCAGCCCACCAGGATGGGCGCCCCGATCGTGGTGGCCAAGGGCAGCGACCTGCTGGCGGGACGCATTCGCAATGTGGCCATGGAGCACGACGTGCCGGTCCTCTCGGCACCGCCGCTGGCCCGTGCCATCTATTACAGCACCGAACTGAATATGCCGATCCCGGAAGGACTCTATCGCGCCGTGGCCCAGGTACTGGCCTACGTCTACCAGCTCAAACGCAGTCCGATCTATCGCCGCGAGGATATGCAGGAGCTGCATGACCTGCCGATCCCCGAGGATCTGCGCCGCGATCCACCCGAAGAAGAGAGAGGGGATGAAGAGTAATGGCTGAAGCAAACCGCCTGACGCCCACACTGGCCGCGATGAGTCGTACCGGACTCGGCGCGCCGTTGATCGTGGTACTGCTACTGGCAATGGTGGTGTTGCCGCTGCCAGCGTTCCTGCTCGATATCTTCTTCACCTTCAATATCACCCTGTCGCTGATCATTTTGCTGGTCACGGTCTACGCGCTGCGGCCGATGGACTTTGCGGTCTTCCCCACGATTTTGCTGATTGCCACCCTGCTGCGTCTGGCGCTGAACGTCGCCTCGACCCGGGTAGTGTTGCTCAACGGCCACACTGGTTCCGGTGCGGCGGGGCAGGTGATCCAGTCCTTCGGCGATTTCGTTGTCGGCGGTAACTACGCGGTCGGCCTGGTGGTCTTCGTCATTTTGGTGATCATCAACTTCGTCGTGGTAACCAAGGGTGCCGGGCGGATCTCCGAGGTGAGCGCCCGCTTCACCCTCGATGCCATGCCTGGCAAGCAGATGGCTATCGATGCGGATCTCAACTCGGGCCTGATCGATCAGGATGAGGCGCGCCGTCGCCGTCTGGAGGTGGCCGCCGAGGCGGACTTCTACGGCTCCATGGATGGCGCCAGTAAATTCGTCCGTGGTGATGCGGTGGCCGGGATCCTGATCACCCTGATCAACATCATCGGTGGCCTTGCAATTGGTGTGGTCCAGCACGGCATGGCCTTTGGCGATGCGGCCCAGGTCTACGCCCTGCTGACTATCGGTGACGGTCTGGTGGCGCAGATCCCGTCGCTGGTACTCTCCACCTCCGCCGGCATCATCGTCACCCGGGTGACCGCCTCGGGCAGCATGAGCGACCAGATGGTGGGGCAGCTGCTGAGCAATCCCAAGGTGCTTGGTGTG
>JBNKBG010000043.1:0-22351 GCA_050287105.1 Thiohalomonadaceae bacterium | reverse complement strand
GCTTGGCGCGGATGAAGTCCATCACGTCCGGGTGGCCGACATCGAAGGTGGCCATCTGTGCCCCGCGGCGCCCGCCAGCGGAGGAGACGGTGAAACACATCTTGTCGAAGATATCCATGAAGGAGAGCGGCCCGGAGGTGTAGGCGCCGGCACCCGCGACAAACGCGCCCTTGGGACGCAGGGTGGAGAATTCGTAACCGATACCGCAACCGGCCTTGAGGGTCAGGCCTGCTTCGTGGACCTTGCCGAGGATGTCATCCATGGAGTCACGGATGGTGCCGGAAACGGTGCAGTTGATGGTGGAGGTGGCGGGTTTGTAGGCCAGGGCACCTGCATTCGAGGTGATGCGGCCTGCGGGGATCGCCCCGTGGCGCAATGCCTTAAGGAATTTGGCTTCCCACTCCTGACGCTTCTCGTCAGTGGTCTCTACCTCAGCCAGGGCGTGGGCGACGCGGGCGTAGGTGTCGTCGATGGTCTGGTCGATGATCTCGCCACTTTTGGTGGTCAGGCGGTATTTTTTGTCCCAGATATCCAGCGAGGCAGGCTGGAAGGGGATTTCGGTCACTGCTTTCTTGGAGACTGCCTTGAGATGGGGGGCGCCGCTGCTCTTCGTCACGATAAATTCTCTCCCTTTGTTATTTATTTTGAACAACTTACCGCATCCTGGCGGCCTATTTATGTTCGATTCCGTAAACACTACATCTTGTGCCTGGCGCGTATTATTAGACATATATACGGGCGCTGTAAACAGAAAAATTCTTTATCCGTTCAAATCATAACCAATTGTTTTGATAAGCATATATTTTGCAGATCGCAACCCCAAATTCGGCTAAAACGGCAATTTTCCGCTAATCGGTCGAACACTATATGTAGTGCCTCTAATATTCCTTAAGAATCTTCATCTTAAGCCTGTGCGAGCACTCACTTACCTCTACTTGAGACGAATTCATCCTTGTTTACAGCAGGGGCTTGAAGTGGGGGGGAACGACTCCTATATGTTGATCACCAAAAAACGCAGTCCTCTGCATTTCCCATAACCAGGAGGTAATTATCATGAGTCTAGTACGCTACGAGCCGTGGAGTATGCTGGCCCAGCTACGCCGCGAAATGGATCACGCGATGGGGGAGGAAAACTTCTCGACAGCCAGCGACTGGGTACCCGCCGTTGACATCCAGGAGGATGAGAAGAGCTTTACCATCACCGCGGACCTGCCCGGGGTAAGCGCCAAGGATATCGAGGTCCACGCCGAAAACGGCATGCTGACCCTGCGCGGTGAGCGGGAGAGCGAAAAGAAGGAGGAGCGCGAGGGCTACAAACGCATCGAGCGCTCCTACGGCAGCTTCTTCCGCCGCTTCACCCTGCCGGATACGGCGGACACCGACAAGATCGCCGCCAAGACCGATAACGGTGTGTTGAAGGTGACCATCCCCAAACATGCCAAGGTGTTGCCGAAGAAGATCGAGGTGAAGGGCTGATCGGTAACCCGGCAAGCTATCGTCGGATTACGCTGCGCTAATCCGACCTACAATGCGCCCCGCTTCGGCGGGGCTTTTTTATGATGGGCACGCTGCGCGTTCCTCCATCCTACGGCACAAAAACTGGGAGATGGAACTCCGGGTAAACTGTTGCGGTCTCTACCCCCGTATTCGTTTGCCGAAAAACAAAGGACAACCACTTTAATGAAATACCTTGCCACCCTTTTGCTCCTCGTCACCCTGCCTCTGCACGCCGCCCTGCCCGCCTTCGATAGCCAGGGCCAGCCGGTTCCAACCCTGGCACCGATGCTGAAACAGACCCTGCCCGGTGTGGTCAACGTCTTTACCCGCACCACGGTGACGGTGCGCCAGAGCCCACTGCTGCAGGACCCCTTCTTCCGCCGTTTCTTCAATGTCCCCGACCAGCCCACCGAGCGCACCCAGCAGAGCCTGGGCTCCGGCGTGGTGATCGACGCGGACAAGGGCTACATCATCACCAACCACCACGTCATCGACGGTGCCGACGAGATCTCGGTGAATCTCTCCGATGGCCGCACCGTCAACGCGGAGCTGGTGGGCTCCGATCCGGAGACCGATGTGGCGGTGCTGAAGGTCAAAGAGAAAAAACTGACCGCCCTGCCCCGCAGCAACTCCGATGTGCTGGAGGTGGGGGACTTCGTGGTGGCCATCGGCAACCCCTTCGGCCTGGGCCAGACCGTCACCTCCGGTATCGTTTCGGCGCTGGGGCGCTCCGGTCTGGGGATCGAGGGCTATGAGGATTTCATCCAGACCGACGCCTCGATCAACCCCGGCAACTCCGGCGGTGCGCTGGTCAACCTGCGCGGCGAGCTGGTGGGGATCAACACCGCGATCCTCTCCAAGAGCGGCGGTAACGTCGGCATCGGCTTCGCTATCCCTATTAATATGGTGCACGAGATCATGACCCAACTGGTGGAACACGGCTCGGTACAGCGCGGCACCCTCGGCGCCCAGGCGCAGAACCTGACCCCGGAACTGGCCACCGCCTTTGGTATCGATGCCCATCAGGGCGCAGTAGTGACCCAGGTGACCAGCGACTCCCCGGCGGACAAGGCGGGACTCAAGACCGGCGACGTGATTATCGCCATCAATGAGCGCCCGGTACGGGATTCCGCCGATGTGCGTAACCGGGTCGGGATGCTGCGTATCGGTGAAAAGGTGGCCATGACCGTGCTGCGCGACGGCAAGCAGCGCGTGCTGCATGCGGTGGTCAAGGAGCCGAAGCTGGTCTCTATTGAAGGGGCAAAACTCCATCCACGCCTCGACGGCGCGGTCCTGGCCAACGTCGCCGAGGAGACGGCGAAGGGCAAGGTACAGGGGGTGATGGTGGCCGAGGTGGCCCCCAGCAGCCAGGCCATGCGTTCCGGGCTGCGCAAGGACGACATTATCGTCCAGGCCAACCGCAAGCCGGTGGCCAACATCAATGCCCTGAAAAAGGCTATTGGTGACGGCGGCACCTTGCTGCTCAATATCCAGCGCCGCGGCGGCGCCCTGTTCCTGCTCTTACGCTGATCTCCTGCCCCCTCCCGTCACGGGAGGGGGCCCCATTATTTTTTCTTGCCCTATACTTGACTATTTTTATCAAGTATATATATTGGTATATAAGCGAATCCTGAAATACAAGGTTTCGGACTTATCCATCAATATCAGGAGGTGACCCATGAGCGGTCTGATTCAGGGCTTTCCCCACGATGGCGTGGTAACCATTAACCGCGTCATTCTCAAACCCGGCTATACGGTCGATGACCTGCAGGAGCGTGTCGCCATGCTCTGCGAGAACGTCAAAACCTACCACTCGGAGACCGGCTTTGTCGGCGGTTTCGTCGCCCTCAACAGCGGCGCGATCTCCAACGAGGGCTCAACCGTCGGTCAGGCAGTCGCCAGTCCGCTGAAGGATAAGGAGGCGCTGATCATCACCTTCTGGAAATCCTTCGAGGAGCATGAGCAGTCGCACCGTTCCGAGACCTTCCAGCCACTATTCAAGGATGTGCTGGAGCTGTGTGAAAACGGTAATGAGGAGATCGCCTACGAGATGCTCTGGTCCGGCGCGGCCTACAGCCCGGAACAGGCCGAGGCGGCACGCAGGGCCAAGGAGGCCTACGCCGCCTGATACGACTACACTCCTCTCTGGAGCCGCCAATCCTCACGGATCTGGCGGTTTTTTTTGCCGCGTTGATTCCGCCACGGCCTTTGACCTGGGTCACGGAAGCGCGCCGCCGCTATCGGCAGAATGCTAGACTTTGGCCGGTTTGGCCTTTTTACCACCACAACAACTACATAAGAGACCATCACAATGCTCAAGAACAGCGCAACGGAATATGGCACTTTCTCCAAGGTGATGCACTGGCTGATGGCGGCCATCATCATTACCCTGATCGGCGTCGGCATCTACATGGCAGACTTGCCCAGGGATACCGAGGCACAGAAGCAATACGCCTTTCAGTTTTATGGCATGCACAAATCCTTCGGTGTGGTCGCCCTGCTGCTGATCGCGGTACGTCTGGTGTGGCTGCGCGTCAGCCCCAGCCCGGCCCTGCCCGCGGTATTTCAGGGCAAGGAGCGCCTGCTGGTCGAAGGACTGAAGAAGCTGCTCTATCTTTTGATGCTCATCGTTCCTGTCAGCGGATACCTGATGTCCAACGCTGGCGGTTATCCGATCAAGTTCTTCGGCCTGTTTGAACTGCCCGCATTGATCGACAAAAGCAAAGCTGTCGGTGGCGCAATGCACGAGGTTCATGAAATTGCCGGCTTTGCCATTCTGTTTGTGGTGCTGCTGCACATGGCCGGTGCGATCAAACACCGCCTGAAAGAGCGCGGCAGCGAGCGCGACATTATGCAGCGTATGCTCTAGTCCCGAGCGCAAAAAAAGCGGCCCACCGAAAGGGGGCCGCTTTTTTTATGTCCATCAGGCGGGACCTGCTCAATGCTTCTGTACTGCCTCAATCCACTCAGCCATTGAGCCTCGATCCTCGAAGACCTTAAGGCAGGCATCCACCACCGCTGCGTCGTACTGCTTGCCACGACCGCGCAGGATCTCGTCCAGTCCCTTCTGCAAACCGAGTGCCGCACGATAGGGGCGGTGCGAGGCCATCGCTTCAACCACATCGGCGACCATCAGGATACGCGCGGTAAACATAATCGACTCGCCCTTCAGTCCCTGTGGGTAACCGGAACCATCAAGACGCTCGTGATGCTGCAATACCATCTCCGCCAGTGGCCACGGGAATTCGATACCACTAATGATCTCATAGCCGCTTTGAGGATGAGTTTTAATGATGCTGAACATCTCCGGCTCAAGTTTACCGGGACGGCTGAGGATCTCCGCCGGCACCGATATCTTGCCGATGTCGTGGATCAGCGCCCCCAGTCTGATCCCCTGTAGTTCGGATTCATCCAGTCCAAGTTCCTGCCCGATCTTCACTGCCAGCTCGGCCACCCGCTCCTGGTGACCCGCGGTGTAGGGATCGCGTTTTTCGATAGTCATGGCAATGGCACGGATAGCCTGCAACAGGGAACGCTGGATCTGTTCGGCAAAACGGTCCTGCTCCGCCTCGGCGCGTTTGCGCGCTGAGATATCGATAATCATCGAGCGGCTTTCCACCACTTTTCCTGTCGCATCCAGCACTGGTTCCACCGTGAGACTGACCCAGACAGGTTCACCGTAGGCATTGCGCATCTGCAACTCTTCGTCGCGGACACCCTTTCCCTCCTGCAGGGCGCTGAAAATCTGTTTGGCCTTTTGCAAACCATCGCCGCTCTCTGCATAGATGTCGAAGACCCGCATCCTGCTCAACTCCTCGCGACGATACCCCAGCAGGTCACACAACGCCTGGTTGAACTGCAGGAACTGTCCATCCTCTACAGAGACAGAAACATAGGCATTGGGGGCATTCTCGTACAGCTCTTCGTAACGCTCCTCGGTTCGCAGTAGCGCGGTTTCTGCCTGCTTGTGTTTGATCCGGTTACGCAAAGTGTTAATGCCGAAAGCCAGATCGCCGGCCATCTCCTGCAACAGGCGTACCTCGGCATCGTCAAAACTGTTCGCCTCAACAGAGAAGATACAGATAACCCCGAAGACCTCACCCTGCGAGGTGAGTGGCAGAACAGCAACTGCGGTAAAACCCGCCGCCAGCGCGGCCTCATGCCAGGAAGAGTTGTGCTTCGCATCACTATTCAGATCGCGCACGATCACCGCTTCGGTGTGCTGCACAGCATATTGCACCGGTCCGTCACAACCCTTGCCCTGCCGGCAGTTTTCCAATTTCGACATGAACTCACCACCATCCCCCGCATAGGCAACCGGTCGGATGCTCCCGTTCACCCCAGCAAGTGCGTAACCAACCCAGGCGAACTGATAGCCACCGTGTTCAATGAGGATGTGACAGACGTCGTCCATCAGAGTCTGCTCGTGCTCGGCATGGACCAGCGTGGTGTTACACAAACTGAGCGTACGCAGTGCGCGATTAAGCCGTCGCATTTCGCTCTCGGCCATACGCTGTGCCGTAACGTCTTCCAGGATATGGAGGCTGTGCAGCACCGAGTTGTCTACGCGGCGGATACCGAAGGAGCGGGAAACGAAGACTTCGCCACTTTCCAGCTTTAGTTCGTTGTCCCCGCCCTGATCCAGTTCGGGAACATGCACACACCCAGGTAGTGGTGCATCCAGTTTGGGGAAAAAGTTATAGTAGGGCTGTCCCAGCATCTCTTCCACGGAGTGTCCGGCGCGCTCACAGTAGGCCGGGTTGGCCTGCACGATGCGCATCTCACTATCGTGGATGAAGATCGGATCACTGATCGCATCGAAGGCGTCGTTCCAGTCTCGACTGATCCGTTCCAGGCGGCGATGACTCTCTTCCAGCTCTGCTGTGCGTTCGCGCACCTTTTCTGCCAAGTGATCCCGCGAGCCGATTAGCTCACCTTCAGCCTGACGCAGGCGTAGATTGAGACGGGTAAGATGTCCGGCCACAGAAGTGGAGACCAGCAGAAGCAGGAAGGTGAGCAGCAGCCAGTACCAGTAGTTGCGCATCAGATCGGTAAAGGTGATTTTTCCCAAATTGGCGTACGGGCTAATACGTAGTTCGCGCAGGATTTCATGCACCGACTGGTAGTTTTCCGGAACCGTCCATCCATCGATCATACCGGCCATGGCTGCAGGGCTAGCCGAAGGCATACGTAACAGCGCGATGGCCACGGCATCGCCCAGCTCCTGGGCTGTATGTTTAAGTTTGGCGAAGGGCCACTCAGGGTAGAGACGGGTACTACACAGATAACTGAAATTCTCATGCTGTTGCGGATTGAGGATTTTCAGCTGCTTGAGATCGATCTTGCCTTCTTCCTGCAGACGTTCCAGCGCATCGGTACGCACCGTGCCGGCATCTACCAGGCCACGCAGTACCGCATAGACCACCGCATCGTGTGTGCCGGAGAAGAGTAGTTCGGTATCTTTATTAGGTGTAACACCGCGTGCCTGCATCTCACGCCAGGCCATCATGTAGCCGCCGAAGGAGTTCTCCTTGACCGCGGCAAAGCGCTTACCCGCCAGATCTTCGATGGTGTTGATAGTTGTGTTGTCGGCAAGGGTAAAGATGACCCCACCAAACCGGGTGTAGCCGCGGTGACCATTGCGATTACGCATGGTGGCAATACGACTGGCTCCGAAACGGCTTTCCAGTTCGACGTAGATGGCTGAATTGGCGAGGATAAAGTCAACACTCGCTGAGGCTACCGCCCTGTCGATCTCGCCAAAGTCGAGCGGTTGCAGCACAAAACGATATGCAGGAATTTGACGACTGAGGTAGTCAGCGGTGGGTTGCCAGCGGCTTAGCGTCGCCTCTTCACCCCGCTTTGCCAGCACACCGATGCGTACTGTCTCTGTCGCCTGTGCCCACAGGGATGGGCTTTGGCCACAAATCAGCAGTGCCATCAGCACAATGTGGGGAAATCGGAGCATATGCAGAATACCGCTTGCCTAGTATCTAAATATAGATGTTTACGACCGGTAGATAAATCCCCTACAAGATAAAGTTGTACTAATCCGATATCGATACGCTCTTGCCTCACCCAGCCGCTTTCAATGCCTCCGACACATGCTGTTTGATGCTATCTATCAGTCCGACAATCTGTTCAGAAAGAGGACCGACCTTACTGTACTCCTGCTCCGCTGCTTCAATCTTTCCTTGCCCTTTCAACTCAATGATCCTGCGGATCAGGGCGTGCATTTCCGCATGCGGTGTACGCACTTCCACCATTTCACGAATTTGTCCAAAGCTCTCAAGACCAGGGCCGAAGTACCACTTGCCAAAGGCGCAATCGTGATCCGACACGGCCTGCGCCTGGCTTAGCTCGGCACGCCCATCGAGGAAACCGCGCAGCTTCACCTTCCATGCCAGATGCGCTGCCTTGGCCCGCTCAAGATCAATAAGCAGCTGTTTCTTACCCAAATTAAAACGGCCGACCACACCCAGCAGTTCCTCAGACAACTTGACCAGGGTCTCGCTCTCCTGTGAAAGCTCGGCGGAGTCACTGGTGGTTTGCATCGTCACATCGCTGATACGGCTGATATTGCGATTGATCTCGTCGGCCACAGCGCTCTGTTCCTCGGAGGCGGTAGCAATTTGGGTATTCATCGCATTGATCGTGTCCACTGCCCTGAGAATATCGTCCAGTGCCTCACCGGCCTGTCCCGCATGCTCCACCGAAACCATCGTGCTTTTCCGCCCCTCATCGATCACACCTACCGCCTCTTTGGCGCTGCCTTGCAGGCCTTCGATCATGCTGCGGATCTCCTCGGTGGAACGTTGGGTACGCTGAGCCAGGGTGCGTACCTCGTCGGCCACCACGGCAAAACCGCGGCCCTGCTCTCCGGCACGTGCCGCTTCAATGGCGGCATTGAGCGCTAGCAGATTGGTCTGCTCGGCGATCCCGACAATCACATCCAGGACGCTACCTATACGTTGACTGTCGTCGTTGACCCTGGCGATGACTTCGGCAATTCGCTCCATTTCTTCGGCCACGATATTGATGGTCTGGATCGCACGCCCCACCACCTGCTTGCCCTTGCTGGTATCCTGATCCGCCTGGTTGGCCGCATCGGCCGCCATTGAGGTATTGCTGGCCACCTCGTGTACGGTGGCCGACATTTCATTAACCGCTGCAGCAATCTGCTCGGTCTCACGCTGCTGCTGCAACATACCGTGATGGGTCTTTTCCGTGCCGGAGGAGAACCGCTCCACCGCAGGTGCCAGGCGGGTGGCAGCAAACGCGACCTGCTCTACAGTATCGTGTATGCGCGCGATGAACTGATTGAAGGCACGACCGAGGCGTGCCGTCTCATCACTTCCTTCAACCGCCAGGCGTACATCCAGATTACCGTCACCATCGGCAATATCCTCGAAGGAGCAGGCAACACGCTTGATCGGTGCTGTAATGCCACGGGCAATCAAGGCACTGCTCACGATACCGATCAACAAACCAAGCACGCCAAGCCCCAGCATGATTCTCCGCATTGAGCTTATCGCGCCGCTGAAATAGCTACGGTCGGCCACGATCTCCACCACACCGATCGGGTTACCGGAATAATCGGCAATCGACTCGGCAAAAATCGCTACCGGCATAGCCTCTGTCTCGCCCTGCAGATAGGCCATCTCACCGCCCATCGCAGCCTGCATCTGTTGTTTGCTTAGCAGCGTCTTCGCTTTCAGAGTAGTGCCAAAGGTTTCAAACGTGCCGTTGCGATCAAGATGTAACGCCACATCAACGCCGTACTGTTTCTTGAATTCGTCGAAGAAGGCCTGACCGAAGGACATACCAAACTCCACCGATCCAATGTGACTCCCTTCATTGAAAACAGGAACAATGCCACGGATACCCAGCCCGGCCACTCCGACCTCAAGGCCGCTGACTGGTGCCTTAGTGTTGTTGGTCTCCACCACAGTTTTGCGGAATGAGGAGAGATCATCGCCGTATTTTTTCAGCTTGTGCACGCGCAAGAAGGAGGTGGCCGGTGGCGTGTGAAACTGGAACTGGCGTACCGCGAGCTCCGCCTGCAATTCCTTGAATCCCGGGGCGAACATCTCTGCCAGTACTTCACGATCTCCCGCGGCAAAGGCCTGTTGCACTTTGGGAATGGAGGCAACCAATAGTGCCAGGGAATGGGCACGATTGCCTTCGGCGCTCAGACGCCCCATCAGCATCTCATGGTAATGGTTGAGTTGCTGGCGCTCGGTCTCTGCCAGGGTCTCCTCCATGCGGCCGTTTGCAACCAGCACGATGACACTCACGATAACCAGCAGCAGGGCGACTGTGGCCAGAGCGAAACGCCAGAAGATAGACAGGCTTTTCATTCGGATACTCCTCTAAAATATTCTGTCAGGGGTATCCATACCGCCGTGAGCCTGTCGATAATTGCCGCATCTCATGAAATGAGGCTTCTATTGTGAATTCAGGTACAGAAATAGCATCGGGGCGTAGCTGTGAGCCGCCCCAAGACAGCAATGTTTATCGGCAGGCCAGCCTCATTCTTTAAATCTACGCGATAACAAACAACAAAACGCACTCAAACTATCTATTCACACATCGGAAAATTCGATGCAGGTCATGTGGGTTTTATCGTCCGAATGGGCATTGTTGCGCATAGGGTGTAGACCAGCAGGAAGAAGTCGCAGTAGTGCCGTCAGTTATCCTACCCTCTTGCCAACGTTATTTAATGAATGCCGCACCGGAAACACCGCCCAGGCAACGGGAGGAGTTGGTCACACAGGCGGTGCGCAAATGATTTAGTACCCCCTCCGAGTATTTCGCTCCTTCCCGGGGCGTTTTTGCCTCCGGTTTTTCATTGCAATTCCCACCGTTTATAGTATTTACTCATACGACACAGTCTCAATGGGGAGAGAGAGTGGATATCGCGACATTTATTGGCCTGCTCAGCGGCATGGGTCTGATTGCCTCGGCAATCGTTTTAGGCGGAAGCGCCATGCTGTTCGTCAGCATCCCGTCTATCATGATCGTTTTCGGCGGCGCACTCGCTGCCACACTGATTAAATTTCCACTTGGTCATGTCATCAATAGCGTCAAGGTCGCATTCAACGCCTTCCGCTTCAAAACCTCGACGCCGGTAGAACTCATTCTGGTCGCCAATGAACTGGCCGACATCAGCCGTAAAAAAGGGGTATTGGCCCTGGATTCCTTTGAGACGCCGGATCCCTTCCTCTCCCGCGGTGTGCACATGCTGGCGGACGGCTATAAGCCCGACTTCATCAGCAAGGCACTGCAGGAGGATATGGAGCAGAGCTTTGAGCGGCACCTGGTGGGACAGAAGATTTTCCGTGCCATCGGCGATTCGGCCCCGGCCTTCGGCATGATCGGTACCCTGATCGGCCTGGTGCAGATGCTCAGCACCCTGTCGGACCCTTCAAGCATCGGCCCGGCCATGGCGGTGGCGCTGCTGACCACCCTCTATGGCGCCCTGATCGCCAATCTGGTAGCCCTGCCCATCGCCGAAAAGCTGGAACTGCGCAGCAACCAGGAAGGCGCCAATCAACAACTGATTATCGAGATCATCACCTGCATCCAGCAGGGCCACAGTCCGCGCCTGATGGACGAAGTGCTGGAAGCCTACCTGCCACACAGCAAACGCGGCATTATCAAGGATGCCGAAGAGGCAGCCCAGACGGCAGAATCCGGTGGCTAAGGGAAAAGCGGGCGCCGCTGCAGGTACACCGGGGTGGATTGTCACCTTCGCCGACCTGATGTCGCTGATGCTGACCTTCTTCGTCCTGCTACTCTCCATGTCGAGTACCGATGTGGTGAAGTACAAGCAGGCGCTATCGTCGATCCAGGCGGCCTTTGGCGATCCCATGAACGGTTACCTCAGCAACAGCGCATCGATCATTGGCGATAGAGGCCTGGATCTGCCGCAACTGGATATCCCCCCCCCGACCGAACCAGCAGACGAGCCACCGATTGAAGAGCCACCTGTGGTCGAGCCAACCGCCCCCAAGCAGGAGGTGATCGATGCAACCGACCAACTCTACCAAAGGCTAAAAGGGGAAATGGAGAAGGAGATCAACGCCGAGTCCATTGAGGTCAATAAATTTGAGGACAAGATACTGATCCGTTTCCAGGAGACCATCTCCTTCGATGTGGCCAGCGCACAGCTACGGGACAACTTCCTGCCAATCCTGGATCAGGTTAGCCAGACCCTGAGCGAGGTCGATGGCAGTATTCTGGTCGTGGGCCACACCGATGATATCCCGATCACCACTGCCCGTTTCCGCTCCAACTGGGACCTCTCTGCCGCCCGTGCCGCCTCGGTGGTACAGCGCATGATCAAGATCTCTAACCTGCCTGCCAATCACATCATCGCCTCGGGCCGTGCCGACTCGGTACCGCTGGTACCCAACGATACGCCGCAGGATCGGGCCAAGAACCGGCGCGTCGAGATCGTGGTTACCCTTGGCGATCTGACCCAGGGCGGCGAGGCACCGCTACCGGTTACCCCACCTCCTCAATAGCCAGCACCTCGGCGCTCCCTGCGCTGACACGAAAGCGGATGTTGAGATCGTAGAGGTTCACACCGTATTCCCGTCCGGCCTCTGCCTGGTAGGCGGGACGCGGGTCGAGTGCCAATACCTCACTAATCAGCTGCCGCAATTCCGGATATTTCACCGCCATCCCGACGCATTGCTGTTCCGCCTGTGCCGAGAACGCCACTGTCAGTGAAGGGACTGGTGCACTGTCGGCAAAGCCGCTACGGGCATCGGCAATGGCGTCCACATAGGGGATATAGGGTTTGATATCGAGCACCGGGGTGCCATCCAGCAGATCGGCCCCCTTCAGAGACAGCACCACCCTGCCATCGCTGCTGTCGATGCCTGTCAGTTCCACCACCGAGAGGCCGATGGGATTGGGGCGGTGGGTCGAGCGACTGGCAAACACCCCGACCCGTTCATTCCCCCCCAGCCGCGGCGGGCGCACCGTCGGCTTCCACTCCTGACGCCTGACCCCATGGAAGACGAAGCTGATCCAGATATGGGAAAACCCCTCCAGCCCCTTTACCGCCTCGGGCCGGTTATAGGGCGGTAGCAGCTCCAGCGTGGCCACTGCGGAGCTCACCAGGCCCGGCTGTCGCGGAATACCGAACTTCTCCCGGAAAGGGGAGTGAACAACGCCAATGGCTTCAAAGGGGAAAGATTGCATGGGCAGAGCTTAACCCAAAGGCGCAAACACGCGAAGGGAACAACGAATGATCAGGACTAATGGAGGGGGGGGGAACGAGTGCGTCTGAAGCTACCTTATGGGGGAAAAGAGTATCCCCCATAAGGCGACACGACCTTGGAATTCAGGGGCGCTTCGGAGTGGTGTACGGGACTTCTTTCTGGAAAGATTCCCAGGTGGTCTTATAACCAACAAAGCCTTTTTCATTCGGCTCCATCTGAGTGGTTGTAAGGAAACGGGCTTTGCCTTCAGGAACTTTAGGTCTGGTACTTGAGTGTCCGCTCATAAATCACCTTTTGCTTCGCTGTTGTGATCGCCACTACGACGAGAATCGTTTATTAACGCAGCCCAAATTATAACAGGAATCGCCGGGTAACCAGCAACAACAGCTAGGCCTCGAACTTTTTATGGCGCGATAAGTAATTATTGTAGCGGCTTGTTTTTCGGAGTGTTTTTTTGCTGCTACCGCGGCCGGAAAGCGCCCCGGAATGGCGTCAAACGGCCATCTCGCCGCGATTGCACGTGTCGGGGTCCCAATAGCCTCCTCCCGTGCGGCTCATTGTATCGCAGGGTCTGCAATGAGCCGCATATTCCTCCTGATTTTCCGTTCAAATTTCTTTAGAATCAGCCACTTCTTTCTCGCTCACTATCACGCTGGGGAGTACAGCAAATGCCGCAATACATTATGGTTTACCTGGGAGGCGAACACCCCTCCGACCCTGGACAGATGCAAAAACACATGGAGGCCTACCAGCAGTGGATGATGTCGCTGGGTGACGCTGTCGTCAGCCCGGCTGTGCCATTCAAGGATACCCATACTCTTAGGGCGAATGGTTCGATCTCCGAAGGAAGCATCTCAGCGATGTCGGGAATGACGATCCTGAGAATGGATTCGCTGCAACAGGCCCTTGCCGCAGCAAAATCCTGTCCCTTCCTGGAGATTAACGGTACTTTGGAAGTCTCGGAGATGATCGAGATGACGGGCGATCTGGATGAGAGTGGCAGCAAGACGATCAACTAGTTGATGGAATTTGTCTGTTACACAGATATTGATCAACTGCCTGACAGTGCTGACGCGCTGTTCGCCAGGGCCGCTGCAGAGAGTATCTTTTTTTCACGGCCCTGGTTTGAGAACCTGCTCAGGAATGCGCCGGATGCGTGTCAGGACATTTTACTGGCGTGTGTAATTGAGGACGGCAAAGTGCTGGCAATACTGCCGCTTAAGATGCGTAGCGGCGAACATGGCTATGCACTGACCAACCTCTACTCCTCGCTCTATACGCTATTGCTCGCAGAGGATGGCCGACAGGCGACTCTTGAGTGTCTGGCGCAGGGACTGATTCAACGCCCCTTTTCCTCTCTGCGCCTGGAACCGATTGCTGCAGACGACAGGAACATGCAGGAGCTGCAGCAGGCGATGGAATCGTTGGGGATTTCCTGTCATCGCACATTCCGTTTCTACAACTGGATTCATCGTCCCCAGGGAGAAACGTTTCATGACTATATGGCGGCCCGTCCTGCCAGAGTGCGTAACTCCATTGCCCGCAAGGAGCGCAAACTCGAACGGGAACATGGCTACACCATTCGTCTCTTTAGCGCTGATAATCTGCAGCAGGCACTGGAAGATTACAACGCGGTTTATACAAAGAGCTGGAAGGCCAATGAACTTTATGGCGATTTTATCGAAGGCCTTGCCAGTAACCTGGCCGCACAGGGATGGCTAAGACTTGCCATCCTCTATATTGAAAACAGGCCTGTTGCGGCACAATTCTGGTTTGTGGTGCATGGCAAGGCCAGCATCTTCAAACTGGTCTATGACGAGCAATGGCGGCACTACTCACCCGGTTCGATCCTGACCAAATACCTGATGGCGTATGTTATCGACAACGACAAGGTCGCTGAGATTGACTTCCTCACGGGAAATGATGCTTATAAGCAGGACTGGATGTCAGAACGCAGGGAACGCTGGGCGCTCTACTGTATTAACAAACCCAAACCGGAGAGCGGATTGCGCAGAGCGCTGAACTGGCTCCATGGTTTGATGCAACACCGTCATATTGAAAATTGAAGGGTAATCGAGATGCAACTAGAGATTGATGCCGATAAATTCGAACAACATCAACAAATCCTCCTGCGCGAGATAATTGAACAGATCCGGTTCAAACTCGCAGCGGCAGGTTACAACGGCGATAAGTTGAAAGAAGTCACTGGAGAGATCGCATTCAGTGTTGCCAGCACCATTGACGATATGGCGAAAATTGAATTTGAAGGGACCGAAGTCCGCCCTTACCTCACATTCAGAACCGATGACACTCAACTCATTCACTGCGGCGAGAATTCATATATGAACGAGTTTGTCGCCAACCTTATGAATGAAGTATTCGATAAACAATCATAGAAGAGTCCACAGTCGCTATGAAACTCACACAAAAACATCTGTTCAAAGGGACTCGGGAATTCGAGATCGTTGACGATCACGTCAGACTTCGAAGTAAGGCACCATTCAAGGATGAAGAGACGATTAGCGTGATGCTTACCGTACTGAATCCGGAACCCGTCATCACCAGCTCGGCGCTGAACTTCACCAGCCGGGTAAATGGTGAAACCCTTCTCTCACTCTATTTGGGAAAACCAAACGCCCAGACGTTCAATGCCTTTGTGGTCGCCTTGAAGCAGAGAGCGCTGGAAGAGTACCAGGCCTTTGCCGGACTCAAGTCGGTCACTCCCTCGACGGGGCCTGGCGCGAATGTCTACGACGAACCGCCTGCCTTTGCCGATCCCCACATGGAACAACCGTTGAAGGTCAGGAAAGATCTCAATCCAGCCAGGATTGAGGAGTCTATCCAGATGCTTAAGCAACATCTGAATAGCGAAGAGACCACGGAGATTATGGCTGCCCTGGAAGCGCTTCAGTCCGATCCGAAGAGTGAAGCACTCCAGATACAGGTTATCAATGCCTTTAACAACCTGGGCCCGGCGCAGGGTGCGGTACTAACCTACGCGCCCTACGTTGGCATCCTGATGTCGGACAGGATGGTCGGTGCCCCATACTGAGTGTTAGATCGGCACAATCCGATCGGGGTCAATATCGATATCCGGCCCATCAATCACTTTAGTACCGGCCTCGATCTCTTCAGGCGTTGCATCCCGCACGGTAAGGATTTTCAGCTTGAAGATCAGATCCCGACCTGAGAGTGGGTTGTTGCCATCGACGGTCAGGGTTTTGTCATCCAAACGAGTGACGATGAACTCTTTAGTCTCACCTTTCTCGTTTTCCGTCAGAATTTTCATGCCGACTTCGCGGTACTCTTCCGGGACATTTTCGATGTTGTCGGTAAACACCAGATTCTCGTCACGCGGGCCGTAGATCAGATTACCGTCGATCGGAACTTCGATGACCTCACCCTGCGAACGACCTGCGAGATCGTCGGTCACCTGAGTTGCCAGCACCTGTCCAGCACCATGCACGTAGCTCAGGGGAAATTCGACTGTCGACAGCACCTGCCCCGTCTTTTTATCGACGACCTCGTAGTTGAGTTCGACAAATTTGTTGTCTTGTATAGTTTCGCTCATAGCTACTCAGAAAATTGATGCGGCGAAGATCTTTACTTCACCTCGTTCATAACCGATGACCATTCGACCCAACCATTCGCCAGATTTCTTGGTACTACGAACCCGGAACAGGAAGGAAACGTGTTCGCCACGTCGGATAAAACCCAGAAAATCGTAATTGGGATCAAGGCTACGGGTCAGTTCGCTTTTGGCAAACTGCTTGCCCACCTCTACTTCATTAAGACCCAGGAGCAAGTCGTAGGAAAAGTTGCGGATGAATTTTCCGTACTGCCCACTGTTAGAATATTTGATCAGATCTTCCCACCAGGGAATACCGAGTTCCAGAAGTTCCTCATCTGTTTTATCAATTATGTTCATGAATAACTCTCTGAATTTAAATGGGTTAGTGTTTACTCATTCCGTCTGATTCGATGTCAATGATACGACAGTAACCTTTAAACAAAAAAAGACCAACAGGAATGTTGATCTTTTTTGTGTCACCCGGGGAGGCGTGCCAGGCACGCCTCCCGAGTGTCATTGGCAATGACTCACTTATCTTCCACGATGTGGTAGAGAGGAGCCTTTTCCATGGTGTACTCGCCAGTCTTCGGATCACGACGTGAGACGGTCAGTACGTGCCACTCGTCATCGTTCAGTTTCATGGCATCACCACGGTAGTAGTAACCCGGCCAACGGGTCTCCTTGCGGAACAGAGTGTGCTGGAATACAGCTTCAGCAGCGCGGTGACGATGCTTCAGTTCCCATGCACGCAGCAGCTCGTGGATATTCTCCGCGGCTACTTTCTCCAGATCCTCTTCAAGGACTGCCATCTTCTTCAGACCGATGTGCAGCAGCTTCTCGTTGGTCATGTAGTTAACCGTAACACCACCACAGTACTCGTCCATCAGCTTCTGCAGACGGTCAAGACCCTGACGTGGGTTGATGTAGTTGGGGTTAACGCTACCAGCAACGATTTCATTGCGGTAAACCTTGTAGTGCTCCATCGGCTTGTAGATCTCGGCCTTGCGACGCTCGATCTGCTCCTGGGATACACGGATACCTTCGGCCTTGCCGTCGTCGATGTATTTGCAGGCAGCTTTGGCAGCCAGGCGACCTTCGGTGAAGGAGCCGGATGAGAAAGCGTGCGGTGTACCACCAACGGCGTCACCGGCACCGAACAGACCTTCAACAGTGGTCATACGGTTATAGCCCCAGAAGTACTCTTCAGGAGAGAGATCTTCCGGACCAGAACACCATGCGCCACAACCGGTTGCGTGTGAACCCATAACGTAAGGCTCAGAGGTTGTCAGTTCCGGGTTCTCATACTTCGGGTTAACGTCGGTGGCGGCCCACAGAACGGCCTGACCAACAGTCATACCCAGGAAGTTGTGCCAGCCAATCTCTTCGAGGTGCGGATCCTGGAACGCTTCCATGGTAACCATGTGGATAGGACCACGACCGGCATTTACCTCAGAGATAAATGCATGGTTACGCAGGCAGGTCGGAATCGGCTTGTGGGACAGATGCTGACCTTCGGTATCCAGGTACTCTTTACCAACCATTTCGGTCAGAGCCGGGAACCACTTTGACTCATACTCTTCACCGTTACAGTTCTGAGTGTAGGTCTTGAGGTGGAGGAAGTACGCACCAACCGGACCGTAACCGTCTTTGAAACGGGCCAGTACGATACGGTTTTCCATCTGGGTCATTTTCGCACCAGCTTCGATCATCAGACCGTAAGCTGAACCCGATGACCAGGGCGCATACCATACGCGGCCCGCACCTTCACCAACAGAACGCGGCTTGAAGATGTTGGACGCACCGCCGGCACCGACGATAACTGTCTTGGACTTGAATACGTGGTAATCACCAGTACGGACGTTGAAACCAACAGCACCGGCTACGCGGTTCTCTTTGGCATCATCCATCAGCAGGTGGGTAACGCAGATACGGTTGTAAACCTTGTCAGCCGATTTCTTGGCAGCTTCAGCTACAAGCGGTTTGTAGGATTCACCGTGGATCATGATCTGCCAGCGACCTTCGCGCAGGTATGCGCCGGTCTTCGGGTTACGCATGATCGGCATGCCCCACTCTTCGAACTGGTGAACAGCCGAGTCAACGTGGCGAGCCATGTCGAACAGCAGGTCTTCGCGAACCATACCCATCAGGTCCATACGCGCATAACGCACATGGTCTTCAGGATTGTTCTCACCGAAACGGGTACCCATGTAGCAGTTGATCGCATACAGGCCCTGAGCAACAGCACCGGAACGGTCGATGTTGGCTTTCTCAGCGATAACGATCTTCTTGTCCTGACCCCAGAAACGGGCCTCCCACGCAGCACCTGTACCACCAAGGCCAGCACCTGCAACCAGGATATCAATATTGTCTTCTACGATAGTTTTAGCCATTAGTAGTAAACCCCTGCTTTCAGTTTCAGGCCATTGGATTCCAGAGTGTGGAGTCCACCATCATCCATGCGGATGTACTTCGGCTCGTTGTACAGAAGCTGGCTGTCACGCATGTCTTTGCTCGGTGCGGAAACGCCTTTCAGTTGCGGAATTTCCTTACCCCAGGGCTTGGTGGTGATTGGAGCCAGCAGGTTCAGGTCGGTCTCACCGTTGCGAGACTTGATGCGCCAGGCGATAACGCCCTTCTCTTCGTCACGGATAACCCGTACGGAGTGGCCCAGCGGAGCGAAGTCCGCATAGCCACGCACGTCAATCGCGTGGTGGGGGCAGGCTTTAACGCAGGAGTAACACTCCCAGCACATGTTCGGTTCAATGTTGTAGGCACGGCGGTAGGTCGTGTCGATGTGCATGATGTCTGACGGGCAGATATCTACACAGTGTCCACAGCCGTCACAACGTGTCATATATACGAATGTTGGCATTTTAGTCCTCTCCTAAATTCTGTTGAAACGACTCAGTAGTGACGCGGCTTTTCACGCTTGATGCCAAAACCCATGTACGGCGGATTGGTACCCATGTACTCCGGGATATCCGGATAGCGTGCCTGCAGAGCAGGGTCGGTCAGCTCACCCAAATCAGGCAGGTTCTCCTGAGAACCGTCGGCCTTGGTGATCTTCTTCTGGTAAGCCGCGGCGGGCTTGAAGAACATGTGGGCAAACTTGGACCACAGCACGGTGCTGAACAGAATGGTGCTGGAGAGCAGGAACAGAGCAAAGAAGATCCAGCCAAGAGTGCTGCCCTGAGTCGCAGACCACAGCAGACCGAAGGTTGAAGTGGACAGCAAACCTACGATGAAGATGTCAGCCTGAGCCAGTTTGTACCAGGTCTTGCCCTCGGAAGAGACGTCGACGCGGATGAAGAAGAAGAACCAGTAGCCACCCACTGCCAGCAGTGCAGCACCCAGGTGCCACAACATCGGCCAGATACCTGCTGCTGCCGAGGTCGGATGCATGAAGATCAGCACGACCGAGGAGACAACGAAGGTGATGAAGCCGTACATGGTCATGAGGTGAGAAAGACGACGCTGCGGGTTGTTAAACTCGGACGATGTCAGAACTTCACTGGCTACGGTAGAGATGGCAAGACCTACCTTTTGGCCACCGCTAACGCTGCGCTTTGCACTCTTTTCTGCTTTTTTAGCATTCTCAAAGAAGTACTTGGCACTTTTCTTGTGAAGTGTATCGAGGATCGTTCCACCAATAACCATCACAAACATCACAATGATGTAAACCTGCATGGCCATCGGTGAAATGAATCCGGAAAGTTCGCTAAAAGGATTTGTACTAATCATCGTCTCCTCTCCTGAGAAATTGTTGTCGCCGTGAATGATAATGACCTGAATTAGACTTCGCTAATCAGCAATCTTTGTGACTTGATTAGTGGGGTTAATAGCAGGCACCCGTTTTGGTAAAAACCGGTACCCTGCCATCTCATCCAACTCGAAGTCTTCGTACTCTTGGCCTGCCGTGTATCCTCTCGCTCGGCCGGTGCGGACAATTCAAAAATTGTCTTTTTCCTGGCTTCACGTCTCACTCGGCAGGCGTGGCGACTGCATAAATGCAGGCCATCAACTTTTTCGAGCAGACAACCTTAGCACTAATACAGGGGGGCAAGAATAGAACTATCTTTTACCAGTATAGAGACGCTTTATGTAATTGATACTTAAGGAAAGTCATACAAAAACAGTCGGATACGTCACTACTGGTATAGTAGATAACCGCTATCTATAAGTTGGTAGAAAAGTTCTATAAACGAATCGTCAAAATTGACCTGGATCAATCTGGAAAGGATCCAGACAAGGATGGTATATTAGCATATTCAAATAGTATGACTTTATGGCCGGGGAGAGGGGTAACCTCCAGGTTGCTCCCCTCCCCGGCTTTTCTGTCCTAACAAAACAACGAGCAGATATCTAATGAGTGAAACTGCCAAAGTACTGGCCGATGGTCGCACCGAGGTCAAGAACACCACCTGTTACATGTGCGCCTGTCGCTGCGGTATCCGCGTGCACCTGCGTGACGGTGAGGTGCGCTACATCCAGGGCAACCCGGACCACCCACTTAATAAAGGTGTGATCTGCGCCAAGGGCTCTTCGGGGATCATGAAACAGTACTCCCCCGCCCGCCTGACCCGTCCGCTGAAACGCAAAGAGGGTGCGCAGCGTGGCGACGCCCAGTTCGAGCCGATCAGCTGGGACGAAGCCTTCGGTATTCTGGAAGAGCGCCTGGGCCACATCCGCGCCACCGATCCGAAAAAGTTCGCCATGTTCACCGGCCGCGACCAGATGCAGGCGCTGACCGGTCTCTTCGCCAAGAACTTCGGCACACCCAACTACGCCGCCCACGGCGGTTTCTGCTCGGTCAATATGGCTGCGGGCATGATCTACACCATCGGTGGCTCCTTCTGGGAGTTCGGTGGCCCCGACCTGGAGCGCTCGCGTCTCTTCATTATGATCGGCACCGCCGAGGACCATCACTCCAACCCGATGAAGATCGAACTGGCCAAGTTCAAGCGTAACGGCGGCCGCTTCATCTCTATCAACCCGGTACGTACCGGCTACTCGGCCATCGCCGACGAGTGGGTACCGATCAAGCCAGGCACCGACGGCGCGCTGCTGCTGGCCTTCATCCACGAAATCATCAAACAGGGTCTCTACGATCGCGACTTCCTGATCCAGTACTCCAACTCGGCGCAACTGGTGAACATGGACCCGGAGAGCCCAGAGTACGGCATGTTCGTCCGCTTCGAAGTGCCGCCGGAAGAGGGCTGCTTCGATCCGCAGAACAAACTGTGGTGGGACCGCAACCTGAACAAAGCGATCTCCACCCACACCCCCGGCGCTGACCCGCGCCTGATGGGCGAGTTCCAACTGGCCGACGGCACCCCGGTGAAACCGGCGTTCCAGTTATTAAAGGAGCGAGTCGAACAGTACACCCCGGAATGGGCCGCCAACATCACCGGCATCCCCGCTGACACCATCCGCCGTCTGGCCCATGAGATGGGCATCGTTGCCCGCGACGAAAAGATCGAGCTGCCCATCGCCTGGACCGATGTGTGGGACAACGAGCACCAGTCGGTCACCGGCAACCCGGTCTCGTTCCACGCCATGCGTGGTCTGGCCGCACACTCCAATGGTTTCCATAGCATCCGTGCGCTGTCGATCCTGATGTCGATCCTCGGCACCATCGACCGCCCCGGTGGCTTCCGCCACAAGGCGCCGTTCCCGCGTCCGATCCCGCCCTGCCCGAAAACGCCGACGGTGCCGGAAGACGTTAAGCCCAACACCCCCCTCAACGGAATGCCACTGGGCTGGCCCGCCGATCCGGACGACCTGTTCGTCGACGACAAGGGCGAACCGGTACGTCTCGACAAGGGCTTCTCCTGGGAACACCCGCTGTCGGTCCATGGCCTGATGCATAACGCCATCACCAACGCCTGGCGCAAAGATCCCTACGGCATCGACACCCTGTTTATCTTCATGGCCAACATGGCGTGGAACTCCAGCATGAACACCGATCAGGTGCGCATGATGCTCAACGACAAGGATGAGGACGGCGAATACAAGATCCCGTTCCTGGTTGTCGCCGACGCCTTCCAGT